>JAEUIP010000100.1:0-10652 GCA_016795075.1 Planctomycetaceae bacterium
AGCAAACTGCGACAATGGTCGTGGATCGTTCTACGGTCCAACGATGGTTCGCGGAGCAAACTGCGACAATGGTCGTGGATCGTTCTACGGTCCAACGATGGTTCGCGGAGCAAACCGCGACACTCGGGTCGGATGGGAACTTGTCACGGACTTTCTACTGAGAATTGACTTCCGCATGCCGGATTCGGATATCGTCGTTAAGGGTGCTCGCGAACATAATCTTCGCGACGTGGATTTAGTACTTCCGCGCAATCAGCTGATTTGCTTTACGGGGGTGAGCGGCAGCGGCAAAAGCTCGATGGCTTTTGATACGCTGTTTGCGGAAGGGCAGCGGCGGTATGTCGAAAGTCTGTCGAGTTACGCTCGGCAATTTGTCGGGCAGTTGCCAAAACCGGATGTGGACTTTATCGGCGGTCTGAGTCCGGCGATTTCGATTTCGCAGAAGGCAGCTGGGAACAACCCGCGCAGTACCGTAGGGACGATGACGGAAATCTACGATTTTCTCCGCATCCTCTATGCCAGAATCGGCCAAGGGCGTTGTCCAAAATGCAACGACATCATTCAGGCACAGACCAACGAAGAGGTCATTGAACGATTGATGACTCTTCCGACCGGGACCGAGGTGCAGATCTTGTCACCCGTCGCTCAGAATCGAAAAGGTGAGCAGCGTGAGTTGATTGAGGATCTGTTGCGGCAGGGGTTTACCAAGGCGCGGGTTGATGGTCGGCTTGTACGGTTGACTGCAGAACTGAACTTGGATCGGCGACGACGGCACAATATAGAGGTCTATGTCGATCGCTTGATGATTCGGCCTGATAATCGCTCGCAAGTTGCAGAATGTGTCGAGCGGGCATTGAAGGTTGGCAGCGGCAATTTGTTGGCGGTTCTTGGGGGTGACGAGCCAGAGACTGCTGCGGCAGGCTCGGCAATTGCGACCCGCAGCGGTGGCACTCCCTTTTCCTCGGTCGGTGGTGGACTCGACGACGAGATGAACTTGTCGGAATTCGAGATCGACGAGGATGAAGATTCGGACGCGGTTTCCCAGGCGGTTCGTCGACCGATCAGCCCGGTAAAGTCCAAGCGTGGTCCCGCGAAAGTCTTGTCCTCGGATCGGGAGCCCGACGATGCTGGGGCTTTAAAGTCGGACGAGGAAGTCGCCCAAGAAGTGAGGGCGCGATCGATTCAATGGCCCGAAGGTTGGGAAGAAGGTTTGCGGATGTTTTCCGTGGCCTACTCGTGTGTTCGCTGCGGGATTGGTTATCCGTTGCCGTCGCCGCAGTTGTTCTCGTTCAATAGCCCCCAAGGCATGTGTCTCACTTGCAAGGGCATGGGTGAGTTGCACACGTTTGATGAGAACTTATTGGTTTGGAACCGGTCCTTGAGTTTGGACGAGGGGTGTTTTGAAATTCTGGGTGCGTTTCGGGACTTGAGTCGCTGGCAGCAACATATCTTGCAGGGATTTGCTGATACGGTCGAACAAGAGCGCGGGTTGCCGGCCGGTTATCTGACCCGCACTCCTTGGAATCAGTTGCCGGACGACCTGCGATACCAGTGGTTGTTTGGCACCGGCGATAAGACGATCACATTTACTTGGCAGGGCGGCACCAAGGAAATGACGTACCAAGGCAAGTTTGCGGGGATTGTCGCGGAATTGCACAACCGGCATAACGCTGCCAAGACGACGACGTCGAAAGCGAACTTTGAGAAGTACATGGCCAACATCGTTTGCCCCGATTGCCATGGCAAGCGTCTCAATCCGCAGGCTCGCCATGTCACCCTCGCGGCCGACGCTCCGAACAAGCCGGAGTGGAAGGCTGGGGTTTCGTTGCCCGAGTTATGTTCGCTCGCGATTCACGATGCGGGCGAGTTTTTTGAGCGGCTGCAATTGACAGAGATCCACGCCAAGATTGCCGCAGATGCACTTAAAGAAGTACACAATCGGCTCCGGTTCTTGATGGAAGTTGGATTGTCGTACCTTTCTTTGGAGCGAACTGCACCGACGCTATCGGGTGGCGAATCGCAACGAATTCGCTTGGCTGGGCAGATTGGTGCCTCGCTGGTAGGTGTGTTGTACATATTGGATGAGCCCTCGATTGGTTTGCATCCGCGCGACAACGATCGTTTGATCAGTGCTTTGTGTCGCTTGCGAGATTTGGGCAACACGGTCATCGTCGTGGAGCATGACGAAGACACGATGTTAGCGGCGGATCACTTGGTCGACTTTGGACCAGGGCCAGGCAATCGTGGTGGTTACTTGGTCGCCGAAGGTGATCCCGAGGACGTTATGTCCAATTCGGAGAGCAAGACGGGCGGCTTTTTGTCTGGCCGCTTGCAAATTGCGATTCCCGAGCAACGCAAGCCGGTGGACTTTCAGCGTTCGATCCATATCACGGGTGCTCGCCAGAACAACCTCAAGAATATCGACGTTCAAATCCCGTTGGGTGCGTTTGTCTGCGTTACCGGTGTCAGTGGCAGTGGCAAGAGTTCTTTGATCGGCGACATCTTGGTCGAAGCGTTGCATCGCGACTTGAATCGTGGCACCGGCAATCCCGGCTTGCATGATTCGTTAACTGGATTGGAGATGTTGGATAAACTCATCGCCATTGATCAGTCGCCAATTGGTCGTACGCCGCGTAGCAATCCCGGCACCTATATCAAGGTCTTTGATGAGATCCGCAAACTGTACGCGCAGATGTCGGAAGCCAAAGCGCGCGGATTTGATGCCGGGCGCTTCAGCTTCAACGTTGCGGGAGGACGATGCGAAGCGTGTCAAGGAAACGGGGCCAATAAGCTGGAAATGGACTTCTTGGCGGACATTTGGGTGACGTGCCAAGTTTGCCAAGGCAAACGCTTCAATCGCGAGACTCTGCAAGTCAAGTTTCGTGGCTTCGATATCTCACAGGTCTTGTCGATGGAAATCGAACAGGCCTTGGACTTGTTCGAGAACCAACCCAAAATCTACAAACAACTGCAAACACTGAAGGCCGTTGGTCTGGAGTATTTGCAACTGGGCCAACCATCGCCAACCCTTTCGGGCGGAGAGGCCCAGCGTATCAAGTTAGCCAAGGAGCTTTCGAAGGTTGGCACCGGAAAAACATTGTATTTGTTGGACGAGCCAACCACGGGGTTGCATTTTGCCGATATTCAGCTGTTGATCGATGTGTTGCGTAGTTTTGTGGCAGTTGGCAACACGGTCCTGGTGGTCGAGCACAACTTGGACATGATCAAGACGGCTGATTGGATTATCGATCTTGGCCCGGAAGGTGGTGCGGCCGGTGGTCGCGTCATTGCGCAAGGCACTCCCGAAGAAGTGGCCCGCGTTCCCGAATCATACACCGGGCAAGCGTTGGCTCGGTTGTTTGATCGACAGAAAGTCCGTCGGTCGACCGAATCGCCAACCGGAGCGAATGTTCCGCGCGAGAAGAAAATTAAACGTATCCCGGAAATCGCCAAGACGATCGAAGTCGAGGGTGCGCAACAAAACAATCTCAAGAATGTGTCCCTGTCGATTCTCCGAGACAAGATGACGGTGTTTTGTGGTCCCAGTGGCAGTGGCAAAAGTTCGCTGGCAATGGATACGATCTATGCGGAAGGTCAACGCCGGTATGTGGAAAGCTTATCCAGTTATGCGCGGCAATTCGTTGGGCAGTTGCCCAAGCCGAAGCTGAACCGGATCGAGGGACTTTCTCCGGCAATTGCCATCCAACAGCGGGCCTTGTCCGCCACGCCTCGTTCAACCGTCGGAACCGTCACGGAAATCTACGACTATTTGCGCGTGTTGTATTCGCGTTTGGGCCAAGCGTACTGTCCGGCTTGCGAGGTCCCAATTGGTACCCAAACGGTCGATGAAATTGTTGACAAAGTTTTGCGGCATGAACCAGGCACCAAGTTGTACTTGTTGGCTCCCTTAGAAAACGACCCTGGAAAAACGTACTCGGAAATCTGGGAAGATTTGCGCCGGGAAGGTTACGTTCGCGTCCGAATCGATGGTCAGACGGTGGCTTTGGACCAGGTTCCCGAACTCAGTATGTCGCGCTCGTACAAAATTGAAGTCTTGGTGGATCGGATCTCGGTCAATCCTGAAAAACGTTCGCGGGTTGCAGATAGCGTTGCGGCCGCGTTGGGGTTGAGTAACGGAACGTTAGTGGTGGCGTACCCGAGCGAAAATTGGCCCGAGCCAAAATGGAAAACCGTGGTTCATTCGCGGCACTTGGCTTGCAGTGCCTGTGGAACCAGTTACGAGCCGCTGTCTCCCCATCACTTTTCTTTTAATGGTCCGTTGGGTTGGTGCCCCGAGTGCGAAGGGTTGGGGACCCAAAACGGCGCCGATCCTACTCAGTTGATTCGCGACGAGAAACTCACCTTGCGGCAGGGTGCCATCTTGCTATGGCCTGATCTGGAACATCCGCTGGCGTTGACGTTGATCGAAGCGTTGGGACGTCATTCGGCATTGCCGTTGGATGTCCCCTTGATGGAGTTGTCGCCGCGGCAAAAGCGAGTGGTCTTCTATGGCGCTGGAAATGATTGGATTCCGGTGGTTGATCCAAACACTCGGCGGCCTTTGTACGCGTTCAAGTATCAAGGACTATTTAATGCACTGGAAGCAAGTGCTCGGCGAATACCACAGTTGCGGTTGGTGCTGCAATCGTTGATCGATCAAGTGGAGTGTGCCTTCTGTGGTGGCAGCCGCTTGCGTGCGGATGCGGCTGCCGTTCGGTTCCAAGAACTGTCCATGGACGCGGCGACTCGCTTGCCGTTGGGGCGATTGATGGACCGTATCAATCGCTGGGAGATTCACGACCATCATCGCCAGGTGGCGGGAGAAATTTTGCGAGAGGTTCGTGATCGAATTCAGTTCTTGAACGATGTGGGACTCTCGTATCTTTCATTGAATCGAGCGGCCAACACGTTGTCCGGTGGCGAATCACAACGCATTCGCTTGGCCAGTCAATTGGGCAGCGGTTTGTGCGGTGTGTTGTATGTTTTGGATGAACCAACGATTGGGCTTCATCAACGGGATAACTTGCGATTGTTGGGGGCGATGAAGCGTTTGCGCGACTTGGGCAACACGCTGTTGGTCGTCGAACATGACAAGGACGTCATCGCGCAAGCGGATCAAGTTTTCGACTTTGGACCTGGGGCCGGAAGTTTGGGCGGTGAAGTGGTGGCGTGGGGTACGCCTGCCGAGATTGCGTTGCAAAAGAACAGCGTCACCGGTCCCTACTTGAACGGCGGGAAAGGAATTGCAATTCCAAGCAATCGACGCCCAGGACTGGCGCCGTTTGATGCGGACCCAGACGAACATCAGGGGATGGTTGCGGGCGCGATCCAGATTCAAGGGGCTCGTCATCATAACCTTAAAAACATCAACGTCTCGATTCCATTAGGCGCATTGACGGTCGTCACGGGCGTTAGCGGCTGCGGCAAGAGCTCCTTGATCAATGGGATTCTTTATCCCGAATTGGCGCGACGTCTCCATCGAGCGACTGGCACGCCGGGCCTGCATGCTCGAATCGCCGGTGCTTCCGCAATCGATAAGGTTATTCGCGTTGACCAGAAGCCGATCGGCAACACGCCGACCAGTAATCCCGCGACCTACACGGGCGCATTCGAATCGATTCGCACGCTGTTTACGAACTTGCCAGAGAGCAAGATGCGAGCGTATTCGGCTCGACGATTTAGTTTCAATGTCCCTGGCGGGCGGTGCGAAACATGCGAGGGAACCGGACAGCGACGAATCGAAATGCACTTTCTGCCCGACGTCTGGGTTCCTTGTGAAGCCTGCGAAGGAAAACGCTACAACGATGAAACTTTGCAAATCAAGTTCCAAGGACATTCGATCAACGATGTCCTGAATCTGACCTGCCGGCAAGCGGTCGAGTTGTTTCACAATATTCCCAAGATTCGACAAGTGATTCAAACACTGGTTGATGTGGGACTGGACTATTTGCAATTGGGGCAAAGTGCGACGACCTTGTCTGGCGGTGAGGCGCAACGGGTCAAATTGGCGACCGAGTTGTCTCGGCCGGATACGGGCAACACGTTGTACGTCTTGGATGAGCCGACCACCGGTCTGCATTTTGACGACATCGCCAAGCTGCTGGATGTATTGCAGCGCTTGGTCGATTTGGGCAACACGGTGGTGGTCATTGAGCACAACATGGACGTGATTAAATGTGCTGATTGGGTCATCGACTTGGGGCCGGAAGCTGGACAAGACGGTGGGCAAGTTGTCGTCGCGGGAACGCCCGAGGATGTCGTTCGTTACACGATGATGGCGGAGGCCTTTTCGCGTGGTGAAGACCCGTACGCGATCACCGCCAAGAAACGGGGGCGAGGCGCAAAGCCGTTGGCGTTGGCGACATCCGCCGGAGGCAAGAAACGTGGTTCGAAAGCAGCGAGCTCGGTAGAAACCGAAGCGGTTACGCGTTCCCTCCCGGTTCGTGAATTGACTTGGCTTCGCAGCCATACCGGAGTCGCGTTGGCGGAGACTTTGGAAGAAGGCAAATATCAAGAACGGCCGGTTTACATCCATACACCGGACACGCTTCTTGGCGAAGGTGATTTATCGTTAGAGGCAGCGGGAGCGGCCACGCCGATGCCATGGGAAGTCGATGGCAAGGTCTGGCACACAACCAATCGCTTGGATCGTCACGGAGCGGTGTGTCGGTGGGATGGTTCGATGTTGACAACGGTCATCGAAGCGATCGAAAGCAGCAAGAAGTATGGCGAGACTTTTTGGAATCACCAACTGGTTGTCGAGGTCCCATTTCAAAACAAGTCTCGCGGTTGGTTTTGTCGCGCCTTTACGACCAACACGCACCATCTGGTGCTGCAATTCCGAGTTCGACCGAAGACGTTTACGCCAGCCGATTTGATGGTGACTCTGGGGTTGAATGCACCGGAGATCGCCGAGGCCACTCCTAAAGAGAAAGCCGAATCGCGAATCAAGATCAGTCGAGCTCGGGGACCAAGCCAAGAAGTCGAGCTGCGTTTGTACTCGTTGTCCGAAGTCCAGTCATTGGGGTTCCAAGCGTTTTTAGAAGAAGCGATCGAGAATGGATTCGCCTTGTTTCACAAGGCCGTGGAATCGATCGCCGGGACGGTGGATACGAGCTTGATGAGTGCGGCACAATTGGCTTCCTATCAAGCGGCCGAACGAAGACGCGAACAAGTCGCCGCCCAACAAGAGGCTTTGGAGGCCTCCAAAGATCCGGATGACGATCGATACTACACCGAAAAAGCGGTGGCAGCGGAATTGAATATTCATGGATCGGATCATCAAGTATTCTTGGCCGAAGCGGTCCCGCGTGGGACAAGGCAATGGCATGTCTCACGCTGTGGCTTCAAAGAGCCGGAGCAGGTTCAATGGCCCGCGGAAGTCATCGATCAATTTCTCGAGATGCTCGAGTCGATCGTCCCTGCGAGTGCGTTGGACTACCAGCGCGAGCGGCAGGTTTGTATTCGACTGTCCAACGAGAAAGTTCCGTGGATGACCATCGAATCGAAGGAACGACCTTCGGTGCGGATCACTTGGAATGTGCCGAACGATGTCATTTCGCCGGAACGGTTGGCCGAGCTGAGTTTGAGTACTCCGGGGCGGATGGTGGCGGCGGGCGCCGTTGATCGTATCTCGTTGCACTTGAGCTCGATTGCCGAACTAACGCAATCGAACTTGAGGAGTCTCATCGAACACGGGTATCAAAATAGCTGATTCCAGATAGCGAAGTATGTATGAAACGCACGTCCTTTCCGACTGATGTGGCTCCAACTCCAACGTCTCGCCCACGAGCAGGCAGTCCCAATTGGCGGCAAGTCATGGCCGAGCGTTGGCACTTGTGGTTGACGTTTGTGCTAATTGCCGTCGGCGGCACCATTGTCTATTCGTGGGGCATGGGAGCTGGCATGGTTCCCGAGTGGGAATATGAAATCGTCGCGGTGCATCCTCACGATCCCGCGGCATTCACCCAAGGATTGCATTTCCATCAAGGGCATTTGTATGAAAGTACGGGCCTGGAAGGGAAATCAGCGATTCGGAAAGTGGACATCGCCAGCGGGAAACCCGCAATCGACATCCCCCTTGACTCGCGCCATTTTGGGGAGGGTTTGACAATGGTTGGGGATCAGTTGTTTCAGCTGACGTGGAAGTCAGGAGTTGGGTTTGTCTACAACGCCGACCTGCAACTCGTTCGGAGGTTCGATTATTCCGGCGAAGGCTGGGGGCTAACTTACGACGGAACACACTTGATCATGAGCGACGGTGGGACGGAACTGGCTTTTTTGGATCCTGAAACCACCCAAGTCGTTCGGAGGTTGCCGGTGGTGTTGGGCTCGTTCAAGTTGGACCGCATCAATGAAATGGAATATGTCGACGGCTTGATCTACGCCAATCGCTGGCAGCAGGACGCGATCTTCGTCATTCATCCGGAAACCGGCCGAGTGGTTGCCAGAATTCCTCTGCTTAATTTGCTAACACCCGCAGAGCGACCTCGTGGCAGTGACGATGGCTCGCTTAATGGAATTGCCTACAACCCTGAAACAAAGACATTTTTTGTGACCGGCAAGAAATGGCCAAAGATGTTTGAAATTCGCGTCAAACGCAAGTCGTAGTCCTCAAGTTACTTCGACGTTACCGCAAATGGTTTAGGATAGAGGACTTGGCGAGAGCAGCCATCTGTAAAAGAATGGCTGTTGGGGAATTTCGATTGGGTCTGATCCTCTACCGAGCTTTTCTATGACGAGTTTACCTGATTCGGTATCTTCGACAGCCACCGAAAAACGTCCCGCACCGGCCGCCGGTTCCGACCGGCCCGTGATGATTGAGGCGGTCCGGCTTTCTAAGTTCTACGGGATCTTTGCCGCAAGTCGCGATGTTTCGTTTACCGTGCGCAAGGGTGAAGTCGTGGCATTCTTGGGCCCAAACGGGGCAGGCAAGAGCACGACGATGAAAATGTTGACCGGCTATCTGTCGCCCTCCGAGGGCTATGCCCAGATTGCGGGACACGACATGGCGAAGGACCGCATGGCAGGCGCCCAGCATCTGGGTTATCTGCCGGAGACGGGGCCGCTCTACATGGACATGACGCCGTTTGGCATGCTCAAGTTCTTTGCGGAAGCTCGCGGTATGAAAGAGAAGCAAGTCAAGGAGCGGATCGCTGCCGTGGTCGAGATCTGCGACTTGAGTAGTGTGATCTACAAGCCGATCAACAAGCTTTCAAAAGGATACAAGCAGCGAGTGGGAATGGCCCAATCTCTGATTCATGAACCGGAAGTCTTGATTTTGGATGAACCAACCAGTGGTTTGGACCCCAATCAAATCCGTGGGGTCCGCGAGACCATTCGGCGATTGGGCGAGACCAAGACCATCCTACTTTCCACGCACATCTTGCAAGAGGTTCAAGCGATGTGTTCGCGGGTCATTATGATTAACGAGGGACGCCTCGTGTATGATGGGCCGCTGGCGGAAATTGATCCGGCAGGCGTAGGCTTGGACAACGTTTTTGCTCAGAAGACCGGCTACTTCGAACAAGTCGAGCGGTTGAAAAAGATCAAAGAAGCTGCCGCCAATTCTTGACCGTTGAGTTCAGGAAATGGGGCCAGGAAGATAAGTCGAATTCCAACAGAGACGAATGAAATGTTGATGCAGACCAATGAGATTGGGTTGACTAGCAGCGAAGCATCCTTGATGGGCTTTGCCTTGATGGGTGTGATCGACATGTTGTTCTTGGTGGCAGTGTTCCTGTTGATGAGCCCGATCTTTGCGTTGCGACCGGCCTCGTACGCGGTGATGAAACGAAACTTTGTCAACTACTTCTCCAATCCAACCGGTTACGTCTTCTTGTGCGTGTTTGTACTCCTAACGAGTTTCGCAGCCTTTTGGCCGCATGAGTTTTTCGCCAATAACTTGGCGAATTTTGATCAATTGAATCGAGTCCTGCCATATGTGATGTTGGTGTTTATTCCGGCGATCACAATGAGTGTGTGGGCTGAGGAACGTCGGCAAGGTACGGACGAACTATTGCTGACACTCCCAGCCTGGGATTTTGATATTGTGATTGGCAAATATTTCGCGGCGGTGTTCGTGTTCACCGTTTCACTGTTGTTCTCGCAGTTGTCGAACTTTGCGGTGCTACTAGCGTTGACCGGTGGGTATTTGGATGACGGAATCTTGATGTCGACCTACCTCGGGTATTGGTTTGTCGGCTTGGCCATGCTAGCGCTGGGTATGGTTGCCAGTTTTCTAACCAATAACTTGACGGTCAGTTTCATTTTTGGCGTCGTCTTGAATGCGCCATTGGCATTTTTCTCGAACGCCGATGTGATTTTTGCGTCGCAAACATGGGTCGAACTCATGTACGAATGGTCGCTTTTGCGTCGTTTTGGAGATTTTGGACGGGGACTCATTGCACTTCCGAATATTGTCTTTTTCGTTGGAATCGCGGTAATTGGAGTTTACTTGAGTTTGGTGCTGATTGGGCGGCGACATTGGATGGGAGGCAAAGACGGCCAGTCATTGTTTGGGCACTTCTTGGTTCGAGTGATGATGTTGGCGATTTGTTGTTTGTCGATTGTGTTGCTCTGCCAATACTCGCCATTGAACCGACTCGCAAGGTTGGATTTGTCCAGCGGTCGCGTCAACACTCTTTCGCCGG
>JAEUIP010000100.1:10662-16478 GCA_016795075.1 Planctomycetaceae bacterium
CTGCAACGGGGAACGAATCGAAGCCACGGCCAATCCTAATTGAAGCCTACATTAGCAGCGATCTTCCGCCCGAGTACGTGCAGATCCGGTACGAGTTGGTGAATTTGTTGAAAGAGTTTGATGTAATCGGTGGTGACAATATTCAGCTACGCTTGCACGAGAATATCTCACCATTCGGCGAGGAAGCGATCCTAGCCGAAAACAAGTATGGGATCCGAGTTCAGCGCGTGACGACTCGATCTCGAGGAGCACTCCGCGACGAAGATGTGCTGTTGGGAGTGGCCTTCTCCAGTGGATTAGAACGCGTGGTAATCCCATTCTTCCATTATGGGATGCCTGTCGAATACGAGTTGATCCGATCGATCACGACCGTGGCCGCGGCGGAACGAAAGACGATTGGGATTGTCGCCACGGATGCTCTCATTTCGGGCGGCCGTGTGCAGTTGAATGATGGGCGTGCAACGGCTGTGCCTCGCGCAAAAATTGTCGCGGAGTTGGAAAAGCAGTTCAACGTGGTCGATGTGGTTCCGAATGAAGCATTCGAATTGTGGACGGACGAAACGAAGACCAAGCGTCGTTTTGACGTGTTGATGTTGGTGCAACCTTCGAAAATGAACCCATTGGGATTGTCGTTTGTTTTGGATGCCATCAAAACGGGACAACCGACGGTTATCTTTGAAGACCCGGCGGCCTTTGGTAGCGCCAATTACCAATGGCCATTGGAGATGGTTCAAGATCAAGAGAACCTCAACTATTTCCCACTGTTGCAAGGAACTTCGCAGAACCGCGTGACCGGACAAGTTTCGGCGGATCTCCGGCCGTTGTGGAACTTCCTAGGAATTCAGACGGTTGCTCAAGAACGCAACAAACGCGAAATTCCGGCGATTGTTTGGCAAAAGAACTCCTATTACCCCCAATCACTATTCCTCAATAAGCACTTGGAGTACGTGGTGGTGCGGAAAGCAACCGCCAGTGGCACCAACTTGGAAGTCACTTTGGATCCTCAGCACCAAGTCACGGGGTCTCTGAATGAGCTGGCGTTCCCTTATCCCGGAGCGATTGCGCCGCTACCCAACCAACGCTGGGATTTCATCCCGTTGGTGCGGACGGCCAAGGCCGGGTTTTTGTGGTTTGAAGATTTCGAATCGAGTCGCCTAATGGAGGCGGAGATTCGGCGAATGCGAACGGGTGAACAGGGACCACAATATTTGGCCGCTGAGATCAGCGGTGGAGCGACCGATGGCAGCGGGGAGGGGGCTCGAGTCATCTATGTAGCCGATGTAGAGGTGTTGGGCGACTACTTTGTCGATTTGCGGAATCGTCCTGCCAAGTCGAGCGTGGATTATCGATTTGAAAACGTCTCGTTCGTTCTGAATATTTTCGACTATTTGTCAGGCGAAGATCGCTACACGAATATTCGCAACAAACGGCCTCAACAGTTCACATTGCGGCTCGTCGAAGACGAACGGGAACGGGAGTGGGTCCAAGTCAATGAAAAGATGAATGCTGCGCGGAAGAACGTTGAAAATACGTTAGCCCAGGTTCGACAAGAGTTTGAAGAGGCGACTCAACCTTTGGTGCGAAATATCGAAGATTTGCAGAAACGCCGAACCCAAGGCGAAAACGTCGCTGCTCAATTGGAGCAATTGATTGGTACATACCAACAGCGACAGCAAGAAGAAAACCAACGATTGCAGCAAGAACTGACCGTCCAGAATAATCGCTTGCAGGATGAAGAGCGATTGATTCGAAGAGAAGCGGAGAATGCGATCCAAAAAATTCAACGGGGTTACAAAGTAATGGCCGTTCTGTTGCCCCCTATTCCGCCGCTGATTTTGGGATTGATTGTCTTTACTCGCCGTCGATTACGGGAACGCGAAGGTGTTTCCAAGGCTCGCTTGCGTTCGTAGCCGCACGTTTCATTGTTGGATTGCAAAAATTTAGCGGATCGCTTTTGAATTAAGGAATTGGCAAGTTGAGTACCGAACTAACGAAGACGGGTGCTTGGGTCGTTGCGGCGGGAATTTTGGGGATCGCAGCATTCTTGTATCTCCCCCAACGAATTGAATTGGAGAGTCAAGCCAAGGTCAACGAGCCGCTGTTTCCGACTTATCAGCCCAGCGCGGTTTGGGAGATCCAGATTCAACGCCCACCGTCGTTGGAATTCAAGCAGCGCACGGCCGGCGCCAAGTCGCTCGAACAGTTGACCGTCAAACGCCACGCCAATCGAGGCTGGGAACTTTTGGAGTTTCAGTCGTACCCTGCCGAACGAACCCAGCGATTGGGGCTTTTGTCCGCCTTGCTTAATGATCTCAAAATTCTGGAAGTCATTTCCGAGAACGCCAACGACAGTGAATTGGCTGAATACGGATTGTTGGCACCGGAGACGACCGAAGGCACTGAAGCACAGAAAGGCACCCGGTTGGTGCTGAGTACTTCGGCGTCTGAAGCCGTCGGCGACTTGATTGTCGGCAAATCCGTACCGGCGAATGATCGAGCTACTCCGACGGCCTATGTGCGGCCAACCGCAGAAAAAGTGATTTACCGCGTCGCGTTAGACAAAACCGTGTTAACCACTGCTTTTGTTGATTGGATCAATCCCACGTTGCTTGGAATCCCAGGACCCGCGGATGTGCCGACGTTTGGACCAACCTTTCGGACAGTCGAAAAGATTGAAGTGAGCACGTCGATGCAAGGCCGGAGCGACTGCGATCCGTATCGTGCCGAGTTCACGTATGGCGAACAAGTGGCTCTCGTCAAACTTTCGACCGTTGAGAACTCGCAGTGGACTCCAGTGGGCTTGCAACGGCTGCCGGCAAGTGTCGAGTTTGTTCAAAGTTGGCGCCGCGGGTTGGATGTCGTGCCGGCTCTGTTAATCGCCAACGACGTGATGTCAAAATCACCGGAACTGCAGGCGATGTTTCGTGAAGAGGGATTGAAGTCAGATTCCGATCTAGGCCCGCTGGGGGAATTAGGCTTCACGGTGGAGTCGTTCACCGAAGGGCCCCGATTGATGGGCGAAACGGGGCTGCTTTCCGTGAGCACCAAAGGCGGAGTGCGCATTCACTTTGCGTTAGGACGAATCATTGACAACGACCGCTTGCCAGCAGTGATTTACGCGGACCTTGCCCCGGACGCCGGACCGGTTGCCCCAGAAATGGGACAATTGCCAGAAGATGCGGCGACATGGTCGGACGAACGAAAGGCCGCCGAAACCCAAACTCTACAGCGTGAACACGCGCAAAGAATGGAAGAATGGAACCTGTTTAACAAGCAACGCGATCAAGATCTGGCCAACTTGAACAGTCGATTGGCACCATGGATTTACTACTTGCCGGTGCAATATGCCCAACAGGCGATTCCAAGCTTTCGGCTGAGTGAAACGTCGGAGGCAACGCCACCAACCGTACCCGACCAGACGCCAGTACCTGATCCGACTGCCACGAAGTCCGACGAATAACGAGTACCAGTTTATTTGAAGTCCATCCGGGCGGACTCGGAAAGTGCGTTAGGTCGAACGACGTAACTTAGCGGACATCGCATGCCACGCTTGTTTCATTCGAGCTTGCTCTTCCGCTGAGAAGAGCCCCATGAAACCAATACCAACTGCCAATAAAGCGACCCAGCTCCACACGCCGGTGCGGTCGACGACCACTACGGAACTGGCCAAGAGGAATCCGATCACGCCCGAATCGAGCCCGAGCCCACGCCATGCCGCGATGGCCAACAGGCTGATGACCTGACAAACCATACCACAAGTCGTTCCAATGGCGGCGCCTTCCACGCCATATTCTGGAATGAGGAACCAATTCATAACACAGTTGACGATTAGCCCCAGGATCAACGGAATCGTCGACCAGGCTGCAATGCCAGCACACCAGTAGTAGTTCATCAGCATGATCGTGGTGCCGCAGCCCACATAAAAGTAAACGAGGTACGGAATCAGATAAACGGCCGAATCGTACTTCCCCTGGAACAACAGGTGACAAAGTGGCCCTGCGATTGAAATCATGACAACCCCCGCGGCCAATGAAGCGAATCCAACCAACTTGATCGAAAGATTGGCTTGGACACTCACTTCGCGCGGGC
The DNA here is from genome assembly GCA_016795075.1 of Planctomycetaceae bacterium. Lineage (GTDB taxonomy): Bacteria > Planctomycetota > Planctomycetia > Pirellulales > Pirellulaceae > M30B19. The sequence goes on from JAEUIP010000100.1 coordinate 14,752, forward strand.
GTCCGTCTTCCCACTCTTTGGCCATGTAAGGCAGGAGTGTTTTGCCAATCCACACGGAAACGGCGAAGAAAATGCCGGTCAAAACATGCATTGCTTCATAAGCCCCAATCTCTGCCAACACGTTTTGCGTTGGGACTCGCGCTAAATTCACGATCATGTACTTGTCAATCGTGAAGAACAGATTGGACAAAAGGTCTGAAAACCAGAACATCAGAATGATGGGAAACATCCATACCCATGTCGGTCCCCAGGCTAGTCGATTCGTGTTTGCCGGTAGTTCATGGAGGGCGCTACGATATGTTCCCAGGCACAACACCAGTGGGATGGCAAAGGAAAGACCGAAGGCAGCAAGCATCACGACTGCAGTTGGTGGAAAATACAATAAAAACCCAAGCGAAAAAATGGTTAGTGTGATGGTGCTAAGAAAGTTGGCACGCGATGCGGCTCGACCATACCTTAAGGCCAATAGCATTTCGGACAAGAACGAAAACATCGCGAATGGGATCAAGGCAAGACTTGCGTAGACCACTAAATGACCGAGCTGTCGGTTGCCCAAAGCGAAGTGCGCGATCGGATCTCGAAAAGACCACAGTGCTACCAAGCCAACACCGAGCCCGATGCTGCACAGAATACTGGATTGTTTGACAAAGCTTGCCAATTGTCCGCGTTGTCGATACGTGGCAAAGTACCGCCCAAAACATGCGGGGATGCTGAGAAGAACGATCGGCGAAACGGTCAACACCAAAGTTTGCAACATCGACCATGTCCCCAATTCCTCGGGTGACAGAAGTCGGCACATGATGATGGAACGAACAAAACCAATGAGTTTTTGCCCAACCGTCAGCAGAAGCAATGCGACCATGCTGGCGAGCAACGAATCGACCAGTCGTCCTGAAGAATCGGGACGAGTCGTGCAGGCATCGGCAGACGTAGGCAAAACGGGCATAAACGGGATGGCCTAAGCGTCAAGGATCGAATCGAAGTCATTCAACGCCCAGGTCGATTATAGGTTGCAAATTGCGCCATACTTGTTGATTAAGCGAAGTTCACCACCGTCAAAATCCCGACAATCCGACCGGACAACAACGTGGCGATATTTTGGTCGAGTTTGGCCTGCGCCACAGGTAAAAATCCACTCCGATAAGCTAGGAACTCTACCACGAACCGCAAATAGGCAGTCTTTCGTTGAGAGCATGCCTTGTCGCCGGCCGTACGAATTGGCCTGGATGAAAGGCCGATTACACGAGTCATGAGAGCAAGCTGGAAACTGACGATGGAATCCAATTCGACTACAACCATTAATGTGGAGCCGGCTGTTCCCAAATCTTCTCGCATCTTCGAGTTGGACGCGCTTCGAGCCATCGCCGCGATCAATCTCATGTTGTTCCATTTCACATGGGTCTACAGTGAGAAGTATGGATTCTCGTCCGATATCTTGTTCAAGTATCCCTATGGCAAGTACGGAACGCAATTGTTTTTCATGCTGAGTGGACTCGTAAATGCCATGACGCTGATGAGAAAACAGTCCGCATCGTACTACGTTCAGAGCCGCTTTATTCGCATCCTGCCACCATTCCTGTTGGTCCTGGGACTTAATTTATTGCTCGTTCAACTAATGCCACTGCGGGAGCATGTTCAACTATCGGCCGCAACCGTTGCCGCAAACGCAACTCTGCTGCCGAGTCTGTTAGGTTATGAATGCATCGAACCGGTCACGTGGACGCTCC
>JAEUIP010000101.1 GCA_016795075.1 Planctomycetaceae bacterium
ACATCTCATCCAGAAAAGGCCTGACAGGCCGACACAAGTGCTGAGCATACACATCAAAAAATGCTTCACAGCGTTGCGGCACGGGGTTGTGGACTAGGGGCGATTCGAAATGCCCCCAGGCGCTGGATCGCCGCAACGGTTAGACGGTTCGATACCACGCCTTGACGCGTTCGAAAAAAAGTTCCGTGAATGATTCCACTTCATGAGCCGGAAACAACGTGGCTACTTTCAGGCGAATCGCTTGCTTGGCTTGGTCGGAATGAAAAAACTCGGCAGCAATCTGGTCCAAGTGAGACAAATGGCGGTCGCAGAACTCTTGGAATTCAGCGGTGGCCATCCTTTCGTGGCCGATCGCGGCGTACCCACGCAGTCGGTCGGACGCGTCCGATTTTTCTTCGAGGACTTTGTAGTACGGATCCCAGTCCAGTGTTTTGCGAAACTTCTTCTTTGTCGCGGCCACAAATAACGACCACTTCAGATTCGCGATCACCAACCAAGGAAAGTGGAAATGCAACGACGTGACCTGGGAGTCTGGACACGCATTGGCAAAATCAATCAAATGCCATTCGCCATCTTTCCGAATGGCTTCACAGGAATTGAACTCCCAACCAAAGAAGCTGTTGATCGTCATCGTCATGTCGCGAAGCAATTGGGCTTCTTCAGGAGTCACAAAGTCGCGGCTCATGGTGTAACGGTCATGCAGAGGAGCCGATGGATCGTATTTTACGATGTGAAACTGCGGCCCTAACCCGATACAACGCACAAACAGGTCAAATCCCTCGATGCCTTTCTGCAAATGCATCAAGCTCTTTCCGCTAGAATCATACGCACTCTTTAAGCCATCGCTATTGTCGATTCGGCTCACCCCGCGCCAAGCTCCACCGTCGTACGGTTTGAGATACGACGGATAACCCAACTGATCACCGATCGCTGCCAAATCAAAAAGTTTGGCGTAACGCTCCAGGGTAACTTGCAAGTCAGGTTGCGGTTCATAAGCCTTGGGAGGAATCAACCATGTGCGCGGAATCGGTAGCCCCAATTTGGCCATCGCACAGTACGTCGTGTGTTTTTCCATCGACTGGATGGACCATGGATTATTGAAGACGTACAGGTCGTCCATCAAAATCGCCTTTTTGATCCATTCGCGACTTGTATGGTACCAGTGCGTCAGTCGATCCACGACGACATCGTATTTGCAGGGCTGATGAATTTCGAAAGGCTCGATCGTAACTCGGTCTGTTGCAAAACGAATCGTGCCGTTGGGCGACGGAATGCTCAAATCCAATCGTCGCAAAATCTCTTCAAAGGAAATTACCCAACACAGATCCGCACCAAGAGACAAACCAATTCGTCGAGTGATCGTTTCGGACATGCCATTGTTACTCGTAATAGAACCAAGCCGGGACGGGGAAAAGCCACATCAGTCCATTTCGCAAGCGATCACGCCAGTTCTCCCAGTTATGACCGTCGCGAGCTTCTTCAAATTTTACTTGAAACCCGGCCGATTGCAGTAGTGGAACCAACGAACGATTCTCATAAATCAAGCTTTCATAGACCCCGCAGCTGAGGTAGAACTGCTTCGCGGGTTTCCCAATCGAGTCACGAAAGCGGTTCATGAACTTGACGACCGGGTCGAAAACAGGTCCACGAGTATGACGGCCAATATCTGTGAAGGCGAATGAGCCGGATTGCAGCAGCAACATGTCGAACGTGTTCGGGTAGTACCATGCCGTCGCCAACGATGCGACTCCTCCGAAACTGGCTCCACCCAGGCAACGTCCGGATGGCTCGCGGATAATCGGGTACCGTTGTTCCAACTCCGGCAACAATTCCTCGACGATAAATGCCGCATGACGCCGATCAGCTCCGTATTCAATCAAGCGATCGTGTGGATTCAACAACCCGACGACCAAGGGAGGCACTTCCCACCGCGTGATCAAGTTGTCTAGCACCGCAGCCAAACGCGAATAACGGACGTAGTCATCACCATCGTGTAGCAACAAAAGTCGGTGTCGTCGGTTGGGGCGATATCGAGGAGGCAAGTAGACTCGAATCTCGCGATCGCTCTGCAGCGACCGGCTGGGCATGGTCCAAGTTTCAAACGTCCCACGATGACCGCCCGTTTGCGGCAGGCTCCATTCAGGTTCGTCATACCCTGTCATATGGACCACGGAGTTCCCACCAAATGGATCGTGAGCAATACGATCGTTCAACGGGTCCAGCAACCACTCTTCATGGCCGTTTCGCCGAACGACTAACTTGTATTCGATCCTTGATCGACGCGGCAAATCCATGTTGAGCATCCACCAGCGAGACTTGCCCACACGCTGCAGCTCCAACCGCGACGGAAGTCCATAGACCCAATGCTGCAATGCGACCGAATCGGCTTGGCCGTGATACAAAAACGTCGCCCGACTGTCCGAAACGATGGGAACCCGTTGTTGCTGCAACAATCCAGCAATCGCCGCGTCGCCATTTTCAATGGCTCGTTGAAGTTCTTCTGGTGTTGGTATCGTCACGGTGTCCACTCCTTGGTCTCACCCAACTCGTTGATGTAGCGAACATTGGCTGCATGCAGTTGGCCATTCTCCGACCAAGCCATCTCCGAGTGTTCGTCCAACAAAAGACATGGTGACTTCATGCGGCGGGATAGTATCCCCAGTTCGAGCGAATCATGAAGTTGCAACCGCTGGCTCGCGCGAGGAAACAACTGCGCTCCTGAGAAGAGGCACATTCCACGACGCGATAATTCAACCTCGCGTTTGGTGTGCGGTAAGAACTGATCGTAAAAATAGACTCGTTCTCCCAAGGCCATCGCCCCGCCTGACCACGCGATAATCGGCAATTGGATGTGCTGAAACAACCGACACAAATTGAGGCGATTCAACAAAACGCCGACATGTCCGCCGGCAATCAATAACGCTTGGCAGTCCTGCAGTCGTTCCAGAACCTTGTGGCGATACTCCAGAACACTAGGCCGCTCCTTCGGGGCAATGCGCTGGTCGTACTCGACAATAATCGTCGTTATCGCCTCCAAATAACTGTCGTCCACGGTTCGCAGTTGTTCAAAAGTCTGTTGCAACGGAACGAGAGCGCCCGCATGGGAAGCCAACCGTCGCCACAGTTCGCGGGCCACCGTGCAGAGATGCTCGGTCTGAAGTTCATTAATCTCGCGCAACTCACGGAGTCGATCTTGCCGCTCCCGTAGAAGTTCAATGACCTGGGGATCTTGTTGGAACAGCTGATCCGCCAAACCATAAAGTTGAGAATTGATCACCGGAACATCGACGGCGTCCCGGACCCATTGGTCGTCGTCCTCGTCCTCTTCCCATCCGGCGGAAACCAGTCCAACCGGGCCGGAAATGTTGCAGCGTTCCAAAACGGACTGCAGGCGCGGGACATCACGCTGCTGCCCAAGCAACACAAGCGGCTGGTGAAACTTCGGATTCCGTTCGCAAAATTTGGTCATCGCTTCGTTGTAACTTACGGGATGAAGTGGTCCAAGTACTGTGGCAGCATGACTCGCCATGTTGGCCAATCATGATCCCATTGCGGGTCCCACAAGTCGACCCGGTTCGGCACACCGCGCGAGCCCAAGGCATGAGCCGCTTTCCACGAGTCGCTTGGACTCTCCCAACGACCCTGCCCAGTGGCCAAAACGATCGAGCGTTGACGCAGCCGCTGCAACTGTTCGCCATCCGGCAAGACCGGCACGAAGTGAACAGGCGAATAGCCATAAAATTCGGCAGGTCGATTTCCGCCCAACCAATGTTCGATGTCGTACGTCCCGCTCATGCCAATGGCATGCGAAAAGACATCCGGATGTCTGCAGATAGTTAACAACGCGTTGTAGGCACCTATCGATGCTCCTGCGGTCATGATTTCGATCGAATCCGAACGACAATCCATACGAATCGCCGGTACCACTTCTTGTCGGACATACGCGTCAAATTGCTTTTGTACCCAGACACAATGTTGAGGATTCGCGCGGCTTTGAATCCAAGTTCGCCCCGCATAGCTATCAATCGAGTAGACTTTAACGCGACCCGCATCCAGCAACGGTTTCAACGCCGCAATCAAGTGCATTCGCTCCACTTCCCAAGCGTCGCCACCAGCCGTTGGAAAGAGCAACAGTGGTCGGCCCCAATGCCCCCAGCGGACCAGTGGCATGTCTCGTTGCAAACGTTCGCTGTACCAAGTTGTGGTTTCTGTCATATAGGTTCATTCACCCAAAGTTTCAACGGGATTCCCCCTCATGTCGCGGGGCGAATCGCTCTGCCAATGATAATTGCGAAACCATCGTCGGATAGACGCGAACGGCCACTTGAATACCGATTCTCAGCAACCTCCGCCTTCGCTGCCTCGTCCCACATCCCGATACCATAAGGCAATGCCGATTTTCCGAAAGCCGGAGCGGCAAAATGGACCACTCCAACCAGGCGAAAACAGTGCATTTTTCGCCTGCTTGTCCCCGTCGGACCATTACTCCAGAGGATTTTCGCCAAGTCAACTAAGGAGCCAACGAAGTATTGCACGCCGAATCCGGGATTGGATCAACATTCCTGCCAGAAGCCCGCTCCTGGATCTTGCGAAACTTAGAGCCTATCTTTGGAGCTGTAGGCGTTTTGGTCCTGTTTTCACTGCAACTGCCGAGAGGGTCAGTCGCCTTGAGGGCTTGGCTTTTGGCTCTCTTGGCCATTGAAGTAGGAAATTGCCTGATGGGCCATTTCAGATTCCTCGTCGGACTTCAAGCGCCAAACAGCGACTTGCGAACCACTAGCAGTGAGGAGTGAATTGGAATGTGTATTGGCTTCCAGATCGATCGCGATCCCCAGCGAATCAAGTTGCTGACAAACCATTTGCCGAATTTCGGCGGAGTTTTCCCCGATCCCTCCCGTGAACACCAGCCCATCCAGGCCATGCAAGTCCACAAACAACGCTCCGATCTCGCGAGCCACATGATGGACGAAAAGTCGCACAGCGTCCTTCGACTCGGGAGAGGCTGCGGCGAGCAACGTTCGCATGTCTCCTGAATTCTGCGAAACACCAAGTAAACCAGATTCGCGATACAGCAGCTGCGATATCTGTTCCACGGTCATCCGCTCGCCCCGCATCAAGTGCAGAACCACTCCCGGGTCCAACGAACCGCAACGAGTGGCCATCGGCAAACCGTCGAGCGGTGTCAACCCCATCGTCGTTCCGATGCTCCGCCCATTCCGCATGCCACAAAGGCTACTGCCTCCGCCCAAATGCGCAACGACAACGCGGCCCTTTGCCAAATCGGGCGCGACCTGTTGCAATCGTCGCAACACGGATTGAAAGGAGAGTCCATGAAAACCATAGCGGCGGATCCCACGCTCGGTTAGGAAATGCGGAATCGCAAATTGGAATGATTCTTGTGGCAGGGTCTGATGGAACGCCGTATCAAAACACGCGAGCTGAGGGATGTTGGGATACAACTGCCGCGAAAGTCGAATGGCCCGCAAACACGCGGGTTGGTGCAGCGGTGCCCACGCGGACAACTCCTCCAGAGCTTCCAGCGTGTGTTGGTTGATCAGGACCGGGCCAGTGAACTCCGTCCCGCCATGAACCACTCGATGAACAATGGAACGCAGACTTCGCTCACCAGGGCGAAACAGATCGACAATCTGTTGCAACACATCTTCGCGCCGCGATGCTGCGGTACCCAAAGGCAGCTCGAAACTTTGTCGGTGTGTCGGTTGGCCGTCGTCCCCGAAATGCATCCAGCGGAGCTGACCGTCAGAATCATCGAATTGGCCGGAAATGAGTCGTCTCGTGGCGTCGGTCGCGCTGAATCCAGCGAATTTGACTGATGATGAGCCAATGTTGAGCGTCAACAGAACATCGGTGTCACTAAGGTCAGAATTCATGGTAAGTGGATCGCTTTCCATTCTTTTCACACCAAAGTTACGGAGTCCATCAACTCCAACGCCAATTACGAATCTCGACCATGTCGTCGCCATGTTTTCGAATATAGTGCCGATGTTCGATGAGCCGTTCCTCCAACGACTGCTTGAAATGATCCGCCCTGGCTCCCAACTGCGGCAGGCGATCAATCACGTCTTCGCACAGATGAAAACGGTCGAGTTCATTGAGCACGACCATGTCAAACGGAGTTGTCGTGGTACCCTCTTCTTTGTAACCTCGAACGTGCAGGTTGCGATGATTGTTGCGTCGATACGTCAGGCGATGAATCAACCAGGGATACCCGTGGAACGCGAAGATAATGGGCTTGTCTTTCGTAAAGATCGCATCAAAATCTCGATCGGACAAACCATGTGGATGTTCCTTCGGTGGCTGAAGTTTCATTAGGTTGACCACGTTGACCACGCGAATTTTCAACTCCGGTAGATGCTCTCGTAATAGCTTCACCGCCGCTAATGTCTCCAGCGTTGGCACGTCGCCACAACACGCCATCACGACGTCTGGTTCTGTTCCGTGATCGTTGCTGGCCCAGTCCCATATCCCCGCACCCATGTCGCAGTGTTTCACCGCCTGATCGATGTTCAGCCATTGCAACGCCGGTTGTTTGCCGGCCACGACAACATTGATGTAGTTGCGACTGCGTAAACAATGATCGGTCACCGACAACAAACAGTTGGCATCGGGCGGCAAATACACACGAATCACTTCAGCCTTCTTGTTGATGACATGGTCAATGAATCCTGGATCTTGGTGACTAAAGCCATTGTGGTCCTGACGCCAGACATGGGAGCTCAACAAGTAATTGAGCGAAGCGATGGGGCGTCGCCATGGAATGTGGTTGCAGACCTTTAGCCATTTGGCGTGCTGGTTGAACATCGAGTCAATGATGTGAATAAAGGCTTCGTAGCACGAAAAAAAGCCATGCCGACCTGTCAACAAATAGCCCTCCAGCCAACCTTGACATTGGTGCTCGCTCAACACCTCCATGACTCGACCGTCCGGGGACAATCGATCATCGTCGGGATAAATCTCGCCCATGAAACATCGTTGCGTTACATCCAAAACGTCCTGCCATCGATTGGAGTTGTTTTCGTCTGGGCTAAACAGGCGAAAGTTTTCCGACTCGAGGTTCATTTTCATCACGTCGCGTAGCAGCGTCCCCATGACGCGTGTTGCTTCCGCAATCGTTTGACCCGGTTGGCGAATATCCACAGCATAGTTGCGAAAATCGGGCATCTTCAGAGGCCGGAGACGCAAGCCACCATTGGCATGCGGCGTGTCGCTCATCCGACGGTGCCCCGTCGGCGGAAGCGTTGCTAATTCCTCTTGGAGTTTTCCATTTTCGTCGAATAACTCCTCCGGGCGATAGCTCCGCAGCCAGGACTCCGAGATGCGAATGTGTTCGGGACGCTCCATATCGCTCATCGGCACTTGGTGACTTCGCCAATAGTCTTCGCATTTCTTGTTGTCGATGACGGGTGGGCAGGTCCAACCTTTGGGAGTCCGAAAAACGATCATTGGCCATTTCGGACGCTTGACCGGTTGTTGTGTCATGGCCAACTGCCGAATGGCCGCGATCTCTTGAACCACTTCATCTAGAGTGGCCGCCAATTGTTGATGAACGTCCGCTGGTTCGTGTCCTTCGACAAAATAGGGGCGATACCCCATGCCTTCAAAGTATTGCTGCAATTCAGTTCGCGGAATGCGCGCCAGAAAGCACGGGTTTGCAATTTTGTAGCCATTCAAATGCAGAATCGGCAATACACATCCGTCCCGACGAGGATTCAAGAATTTGTTTCCATGCCAACCTGTTGCCAAGGGACCGGTTTCTGCTTCACCATCGCCCACAATACAGGCGACGATCAAGTTCGGGTTGTCAAACGCGGCCCCGTACGCATGACTCAATGCATATCCCAATTCACCGCCTTCATGAATGCTACCTGGCGTTTCAGGTGCCACGTGACTAGGAATCCCTCCCGGAAAACTAAACTGCCGAAACAGTCGTCGCATCCCATCGATATCTTGCCCAATAGATGGATAGTATTCGGAATACGTTCCTTCGAGATACGCGTGCGCCACCAACGACGGACCACCATGTCCCGGCCCAATGATGTACATCATCTCCAAGTCGTTACGCTTGATGACACGATTGAGATGCGTGTACAACATGTTCAGTCCCGGAGAGGTTCCCCAGTGACCAAGCAAGCGAGGTTTGATGTGCTCGGGACGAAGTGGTTCTCGCAACAACGGATTGTCTAGCAGATAGATCTGCCCAACGGAAAGATAATTGGAGGCGCGCCAATACGCATCCAATCGGGCCAATTCGGCAGCGTCCAAGGCATCCGATTTCTGACCGACTGGTGCATCCGAGTGATCAGCGAACGGTCCGGGGTGGCTCATATCAAACTCCATTTTGTGGATGCATCGGGCGTCGATGGACTTGGGCATGTGATTTGGGATCTCAGTCCATTTCAGAGAACCCGGTCTTGATGTCCCATGACACGGCGAACAAGTGTCGATAACACACGGCTTTACATGTCTATTGTGGGCGCGTCCTTACGTAGGAACAAGTGCAGGTAGGGTTAGTTGAGCATTTATTAACGTGAAGCGATGCTCAACCGTGCAAAAAACTACGGCCAAACGACAGGGAAAAGTGGGTTGTCGTGAGTTTCTCGTTGCAGAATTTCGACGCCTTGCGAAACCAACTCCGGGCGATCGGTTGCCATGTTCTTTGTCTCGCTTCGATCCGTCGTGAGGTTGTAAAGTTCCCAAGGTCCCGGTTGTGGGGTACGCAGGCCGCGCCGTACCAACTTCCAATCCCCAAAACGCACGGCCACTTGTCCCGAATATTCCGGGAACACCCACACCATCGGTTTCTGGCGCAATCGTTGTTCGTGTGGTTTGGTCATGGTCTGCCACAGACTCTCGCCGTCCAAGCCAGTCGGCGGCTCGAGGGCGGCAGCGGCACACAAGGTCGGGAACCAATCGGCAAAATACCCTGGCGAATCATTCACCGTGCCGGGAGCAATAACGCCAGGCAGGCGTACGATGGTGGGGACTCGTAGACCACCTTCGTAGACACTGCCTTTGTACCCTCGCAAGTCCTTTGTGCTGTCGAAGAATCTCGGATCGGCACCACCGACGTGGAACTTGGACCGATCCCCAACATCCAAAGTCGAGCCATTATCGCTACTAAACACCACCAGGGTTCTGTCCGCCACTCCCGCCAGCTCCAACGCGTGCAACACGCGTCCAACATGACGATCCAGATCATGAATCATCGCCGCGTACGCGGCTCGGGGGCGTGGATGCGGCAAATAGCCACCTTCGCCGCGATAAACTTCCGAATCCCATTCCACTGGGAATCGCTCGACCAATTCTTGCGGTGGATGCATGGCCACGTGCGGTTCGATAAACGGCAAGTACAAAAAGAACGGTCGCTTTTTATGTTCCGCGATGAACTTTTCCGCCTCGGCGATCATCAGCGTCGGTGCGTAATTTTCACCGATCCAATCGGCCATCCGCACGTCGCCATCGGGTTGCTTGCGATGACCAGGGATCGGCGCTGGGTTGATTTCGATCCTCTCCGAGTTTCGCCATAAATGCGATGGATAATAACTATGAGCCACTGCTTGGCAGTTGTAGCCAAAGAACAAATCAAAACCTTGCCGATTGGGCTCTCCCGTACTACCGACCGGTCCCAAGCCCCATTTGCCGAACGCACCGGTGGCATAACCCGCCCGCTGAAAGACTTCGGCGATCGTGAGAGCTTCGTCGCTCAAGGGATGCTGGCCCTCGGTAAACTGAGGAAAGTTGACCTTTGCTTGAAGATTGCCTCGGATTTCCGCGTGCCCCAAGTGTCGTCCTGTCATGAGAACACAGCGCGAAGGAGCACAAACCGGTGCCCCGCTGTAATGCTGTGTCAATCGCACGCCTTCGCTGGCAAGTCGATCCAGATTCGGAGTGGGGATTTTTTCCTGACCAAAACAGCCGATCTCGCCCCAACCCAAGTCATCCGCCAAAATAAAGACGACGTTAAGCCGTGGCTCATCGCACAGGGCCCCCCGAGTCTCCAAGATCGATCCGCACAACGCTACACAAACGCATCCCAGCCAGCGAACCCATTCTACTCGCGCCATTGTGGTTCCCAATCTTCATGGTGGTGACGTGCGGTCTTCAAGTATTCATCCAACTTGGCAGTAACCTCTGGGAAGTCCGCCGCGATGTTGTTTCGTTCGGCCGGATCATTCGCCAAATCGAAGACGACCAATGGTTGCCGTTGTCCGCGCCGAATGCCTTTCCACCGACCATCCAAAAGCGCCGCTTGTTTGAAACCACCTTCGTGAAACTCCCAGTACAAAAACTCGTGTTGAACTTGCTCAGCGTCGCGACCGTGCAGCGTCGGCACAAAACTAAGCGAATCCAAACTGCCCGGAGGTTCGACTCGTGCCAACTCCGTCGCCGTGGCCATCCAATCGCCAAAATACGCGACGTGTCCCGACGTTCGATTGGCCTCGATGGTACCCGGCCACCAAGCAATGGTCGGCACGCGAATTCCCCCATCGGTCAAGTTACGTTTGATGCCGCTGAAAGGCCCACTTGGTGAAAAACGTTCCAGGTTGTGCTGGCTCTCATCGTGGGGCCCGTTGTCGCTGGTGAAAATTACCAAAGTGTTTTCGGCAATTCCAAGTTGCTTCAATTCCGTTAGCAGTCGCCCAACGTAGCTATCCAACCGAGTAATCATTGCCGCATGGCCCTTGTCTTGGTCGGACCATTCTTCGTTGGCATAGCGCCCAAAATCGGGAACATGTGCGCCGTTTTTTAGCTCGCGTGTCCGTTCGTTGTTCGCGTGCGGCGTGACCATGCTCCAATACAAGAAAAAAGGTTGATCGCGAGATTCACGCACGAACTGGATGGCCTCGTCGGCGAACAAGTCATCGGCGAACTCGCGAGCATCCGTCGCATAGCCACCACCGCGATCTCCGACTGCCGTCACGACGTTTGACAATTTGACTTGCTGTTCGTCACGCCACAAATAGTCAGGAAAATGATTGTGAGCATGGACCTGGCTGAGGTAACCAAAAAAATAATCAAATCCCTGTCTGCGTGGCAAGCCGGATTCCGCGAGACCGACATCCCCCAGTCCCCACTTGCCGATCAACCCGGTTCGATAGCCTGCACGTTGCAATACTTCGGCGACCGTGACATCGTCGGCTCGCAGGGCTTGAGCTTGCGGATTGGTCGGCCCGGCATTGCCACGAACTCGAGTGTGTCCATGATGCTGACCTGTCATGAGCACACTCCGCGATGGAGCACAGACCGTGGCGCCCGCATAGAACTGCGTGAATCGCAGACCCTCGGCCGCCATCCGATCCAAATGAGGTGTTTGGATCACCTGTTGTCCAAAGCAGCCAACCTCGCCATATCCCAGATCATCCGCCATGATCCAAACCAAATTCGGCCGATCTTGAGCAATGGCAACGGAAGTTAAAGACAGCCATAGTAGAACTATGCGAAAAAACATCCCACTTAGTTTCCAGCATCGAAGGATCGAACGAAGAAATTAATCGCATGCCGATATATTCACTTGAGTTGACCGGCGTGCAACGGGATGCCATTCTAGCATGGAAACCCTCGGAGGGAGGCGTCAGTCGATTGGGTTTTTCCGGTCGGGACCGGGTTCTAGTCCCCATTCTCGCAACGTCAACAACGCAAGATGATTGATGATGACTTGGGAATAGACATCGCCGAGAAGTTTGCGTTGGTCACTGGTGGTGCTTTTGGTAATTCCTTCTCGGGCCGCTGTTTTCATTTCTTCGCTGAAAGTATGAACCTGTTGCCGCAAGAATTCTTCCGTTAACATCCGTAACTTCTCGGAAGGCTCCTTTACACGACGGAGTCGACGAAGTATCTGGATTCGAATGTTGCGATCCGTTGGAATCGACAAAGAATTGTAGCCCATTTGACGAACTTCGCCTGGTTCTTCTGTGATAACATTCCGGGACCACTTTACCGTTTTGACACTGTCGAATTGTTCTTTTAGTTCAACAGAGACTTGATCGATCGTTCCTAGATCGGGCTGGAAAATGGGTGAAGTACTCATACCAACAGGCGGAATGTTAAGGATATCGCTGGCCCCGATCGCAAACGGCAGCAATACGTTGATTGTCTTTTCGACGTCGCTGTCCGGACAATCTAACCAGGTTTCAAATGCAAGCCATCTAACGGTGGCATCCAAATCAGGATTTGTCGCAAACGTGGCAACTACATTCATGATTTTTGGGTTTGATTGATGAAGCGACCGAAAAAACTGTGCGAATAGAACTTTCGAAAGTTCACTATCAGTCGTTCGAAAGGCATTTTCGAATAGTTCGTGATTTCGGATCAATTTAGGGCCAACTTCTAAGTTCACTCGGCGCTGCGATTCATAGTGAGCTTGCATATCGATCATCATACCTTGGTTTGCAACTTTACGTTGTAGAATTTCGGGTTGCCAGAAGTGCGATGAAGACGCTAGATAACCTAAGTACAATGCCTCATCGTAGTTGTTCGCGGCGGTTCGCCTATTCACAGCCTCGATAAACGTTTCGCAAAGTTCGCGTTCGGCATCCCCAATCAACTTACGTAATGGTTCGACCATCGGCGAATCCCCCAATGTTGCATGGCTAAGCGTCCAAAGATATGAAAAACTCTTCAGATTGCCGTTGAGCAACTCGCACTTCAGGAACTCCAATGATCGTTCGGCCGGGATTCGGCCAAAAAACTCGTCGTAAGCATTCCGAAGGACTCGCAATTCATGGTCGGTTTTCCCAAAATTATTGTCTGTACCGTATTGACGCATCACCTTTCTGACTAATTCGACCGCAACGTCCAAATCTGGAGAATCGGTCGCAACAAGCAAACTCATTGCCTTGATTCCCATCGCAAGCGTCTTAGAATCCTGTTCCGCATTTAGTGTATCAATCCATTGCCGAAGAGTCCGCCCTTGATAGATGGGTTGAACCGCTTCAGAAGACTTACCATTGGACTTTAAGTCGTTTTCAAATTCCGACGCCTCCGCAAATATTTTGGTGACCTTGACGATCTGCTGTTCGCCCCTCGTCAACTCTACAATTCCAGGCGATATGCGAAAAGTTGCTTCGTCTGAAACAGATCGACTTGGTTGAATCGAGTAGGTTCCGGCCGCAATCTTTAGACTCCGTTGCGAGCTAGTATCTAGAATGTGAATCAGTTGTCCGTCCTGCAGAACTTCAACTTGCACGTTTGGGTCATTGGTTTCGATTATTATTTCGCCGTCGGACGTTCGAATTCTCAATACGTCCGGTAACATCAGACCGAAAGCAAACGCAAACCCTCCTATCAATAATGCAATTAGAAAATGGCGTACGGGTGGACGGAAGTCATTGTGGTTGTTTGTTGGTCTTTTAGGCGAGGACTTCGTTTTGGATAAATTACCGCAATTCGTAGTTTCAGAATCGGCGGTGCGTAAAAACGGCCATTTTTCGACAGGCATATCGATCGAATCGCGAACTTGATTTGCGGATGCCGGTCGGTTCAGCGGGTCTTTCGCGAGCAATGCCGAAATCAATCGGGACATATCGGGACTACATGCCGAGTTGACATCGGATGGCGCTGGGGGCTCAACATGTTGGATAGCTTGCAATGTTCCTAAAATGCCATTGCCGACAAATGGAAGTCGGCCGGTCATGCAACGATACATAAGACAGCCCATGCTGAATAGATCGCTGCGGTAATCCAATTCTTCGCCGCGGGCTTGTTCCGGCGACATGTAACTGGGGGTCCCAGCAAGTACACCAGTTGCCGTCATGGTTGTGTCCAGTTCCACTGCCCTGGCGAGACCAAAATCAAGAAGTTTGCATTGACCACTCTTGGAGTCTAGCCAAATGTTCGCGGGTTTAATATCTAGGTGCACCAACTGTCTTTGATGAGCGACTTCCAGCGCGGCGCAGATTTGCTTGGTCAGGGTTTTGGTCTCGGGCTCTGGTAAGAACGTGACTCGTTGGAGCCGCCTTTCTAAGGTTTCCCCTGGTAGCCAAGGCATTGTAAAATAGGCCAAACCGCTATCTTGTCCCACTTCGTAAATCATCACGATGTTGTCGTGGACCAAACTGGCAATTGCTCGAGCTTCCCTCAGGAACCGATTCTGTGCCGAAGGACCCAAGGTGGGGCGAAGGATCTTGATTGCAACTTCGCGTTCAAGCAATAGATCTCGCGCGGCAAAAACGACACCGCTACTTCCAGCTCCGAGGATTTCAATCAAGTCGTAGTGCGCCAAACATCCTAAGGACTTCGGATGTCCGCCAGGCTCCAACAACCATAAGATCTCTGCCGCTCGTTCTTGTGTTAACGGCATTTCAATGGTCGCACGATCTTGGCCCATTTTGTTGATGCGTTCGACCAAGTCTTGCAGGTACGTACGTTCATCCTCAACCGCAGCCCCCGAAGGAGGACCGCCGCGCAAGGCGCCGACGAGGGAGGCTTCGAGTGGATCGGACAAAGATTCGAATTGCTTCTTGAAATCGGCCGCGCATTTGATGCACTCATCCAAATGCCGCTCGATGCTTTCGCAACTTGAATCGTCCAAATCTTCTTGCAAGAAGCGTGCCCACTGATTTCCGCTCGGGCATTGGACATTCGGTTGGATCATGGCTGGGTCCTGGCATGTGGCAAGTGTTGAACGCCTTCGAAACCAGTACTAACTTGCGCGTTGACGGCTGTTTTTGTGTCAAAAAAATGAAAAATCGCTCTCTATTGAGAAATATTTGGTAATGGGGAGCGACCGTGTCTTATTTACTCGTCGATGAGTCCCGCCAAGTTAGCGCGGAGTTGCTTCATGAATCGCCTTTTGGCTGAGTAAAGCGTCCAAATATTGACACCGTGCCGCTGGCCAATCGACTCGACCGATTCCTCAGGGCTCCGGAGCCATTCTTGTAGCGCCTCCCAAATTGGAGGAGAAAAATTAGGTTGCAGCGCTACATTCGCTTGTGCGAGTAGCGCCAAACAGTAACCCGAGTCCCAAGTTGATTCCAGTGATTTGCGATCTGGTAGCTGAGCGATCCAAGATTCCCCAACCAAGAGTTCGTGGCGTTGTCGGCGCCGCCAATACAGCCTAAATTGATTGATCGCAATTTTCCTGAGCCACGCGCGAAATGAGCCGTTTGGGTCGTAACAGAAGGTACCGGCCTTTTGCAATACCACCGACAATACGTCTTGAGATAGGTCACCGGCTGCATGGGCGTCGAGTCCTGCTTGTCGCGCCCACCGAAACAACAGCGGAGTATAAAGGTGGACGAAACGACTCCATGCGTCGGCGTCCTCTCGGTTGCGGATGCGAATCAACAAGCTTTCCGAAGTACTAAGCATCTTCTTTTCGCTTATCTTACTTGAACAATGGATTTCCCGACGGGACTCAACGAAACATTATCTAGTCTTTCGCAGTTGTGCGATACTGGATGAAACTCGTACCATTGCAATGGTTCCGGAAGTGGCCCCGCAGCAAACTCCAAATGTAAGATGCGACGGTGTTGCGTGGTACCCGGCTTGGAAAGACCGCTGGCATGGGTCAGCAGTGGCCGCATTGCCAACACTTCTCCGACCCCGGCGTGGATGATTCGACGATTCTCGACTCCGCGGCCTTGGTCGGAACTCGAATGATGGGATCGGGGCACGACCTGCAATGGTCCGTTCTCGTCACTCATTGCGTCCAAGTGAATCCGCAAGGTGACCATCTCACGCAATACGTCGTCGGGAGCAATCAAATGCGGGACGCCGCGTTTGACCGTCGGCCGTGAAAAACCCGTTGGCAACAAACCATGAGCCACGACGGCAATCGATTGATCCTTGTGCCATGGCAACGACCAACTCTGATCCGGAGGCTTGTCAAAATACAGGGCCCGCACCAACCCCGACCGCGCCCCAAGCGTCTTGGTCACAAATTGCTGGATCAACCGCACGGTCACAAGCGTTTTGATCTCGGGAGTAGACGCCAACACGTTGCGAGCGGCATACAACCATCCACTTTGACTATGCGCCAGGTTGCCCGACGAATCGGACTGCATCTGCGAGTCCAGCATCAAGCGCAAGTTTCGCACCCATTCCAATCCCAACCGCTCAGGAAGGATGGCGTAGCCGTCCGTTTCAAAGTCAACTGAATGACTCATTTGTTTACCCTCCGCGCCTTCTGGTTGAGTCTCGTGGTCGTGACTTCGTACCCGTTCCCATCACGAGACTACCATAGATGCTCATCGTTTGCACGCTCCGCCTCGGCTATGCCTTTTCGATGTACCTTGTTCGGCAGCGAACTACTTCGGCTCCGATGGTCAGGCACAAATTGTTTGACGACGAATGGTCACGCGGTTATCTTTGCCCCCAGACGTTTTCCAATCTCGCCGCTCCGTTCCGAGCTGGAGGTCTGCGAAAACAAATAATCCGAGGGAACACCCCAATGCCA
>JAEUIP010000102.1 GCA_016795075.1 Planctomycetaceae bacterium
ATCAGGCGGTGCAGAATCCCATGCCGGTATTCCTCTCCGCGCCTCCGCGTGAACCGCTTTCATGGATCATCTTGGCCCGACTAGAAAATCGACGAGTCGATTCGGGGGCACAAATAGCTTGGATTAGGGGATGGTAGAATGGTCACGCGGGGGCGCGGAGGTGTTTTATGGAATAACGCGAGATTACCGGGAGCGTGATGGAGCAGTCCATTTGGATTCATAGAAAACTGGACTCGGGCTACTGGAATCGGTTTATCAGGCGGTGCAGAATCCCATGCCGGTATTCCTCTCCGCGCCTCCGCGCCTCCGCGTGAACCGCTTTCAGCATGTCCCGGCGTCACTCTGACTTGAAAATCGGCCGGAAGAAGACAAACTAGCTTGATTAAGCCGAGGTGTTTTATCGAATTGGATGAGATTACCGGGAGTGTGATGGAGTAGTCCATTCGGATTCATAATCTAACTGGACTCGGGCTACTGGAATCGGTTTATCAGGCGGTGCAGAATCCCATGCCGGTATTGCTCTCCGCGCCTCCGCGTGAACCGCTTGCAGCATGTCCCGGCGTCACTGACTTGAAAATCGGCCGGAAGAAGACAAACTAGCTTGATTAAGCGGAGGTGTTTTATGGAATTGGATAAGATTACCGGGATCGTGATTGAGGAGTCGATTCGGATTCATAGAGAACTTGGACCTGGGTTATTGGAGTCGGTCTATGAGGCCGTGCTGGCGCGTGCTCTGGCGCGACGTGGCTTGAAAGTCGAACGGCAGAAGACGGTGAAGTTTGAATACGACGGGATGGTGTTTGAAGAAGGGTTGCGAGTTGATTTACTGGTTGAAGGTTGCGTAGTCGTGGAATTGAAATCCGTCGAGAAACTGGCGCCGGTACATGCGAAACAAACCTTGACCTACATACGGCTGATGAGGCTGCAAGTGGGATTGTTGATTAATTTTGGGGGCGAAACCCTGAAAGAAGGCTTGAAGCGTATCGTCAATAACTTGGCGTCTCAGCCGTCATCCGTCTTGCGGGTGAATCGGGAGGACCGGACGTGAATTGAATGACGATCACTGTACGACGAGCGTCTCATGCGGAGGCGCGGGGAGCGCGGAGGAATTCCAAAGTTCCTGTGTGCCTCTCCAATCGCGGCAAGGGTTCAAAGAATGTGATGGTGAAGCGATCAGAAGTTTCCGGCCAAATACCGGGGTCCGACAAATAAAAACGAGAGGGACAGTCCTGGCACTTTCTTCACTTCACACAGCATACTAAATGTGGTAGTCCCAGCTTACGGGTTGTGATGTTTCTTTGGACTTGATCTTTAGCCGCGGTTTCTCCATCACGACGCTGCTTTCCGCGCTGACGGAAGCGGTGATCCAGACGCTGGAACCAATGACTGCTTTGCGGCCCAACACGGTGTTGCCGCCCAAGACTGTGGCATTGGCATAAATCACAACATGGTCCTCCAACGTCGGATGCCGCTTCTGGTCGCGAACCAAATTGCCCTCGGAGTCGGTCGGGAAACTCAAAGCTCCCAAGGTCACGCCTTGATAGATCTTGCAGTGATTGCCAATCTCGCAGGTTTCGCCAATCACCACACCTGTGCCGTGATCGATAAAGAAATGGTGCCCGATCCGAGCGCCCGGGTGAATATCGATGCCCGTTCGACGATGCGCCAATTCGCTGAACATCCGCGGGATAAACGGTACACCCATTCGATAAAGTTCGTGACTGAGTCGATGGATGGTGATCGCTTCAAAACCCGGATAACAAAAGATCACCTCGTCCCGCGAGCGACACGCTGGGTCACCCAAAAATGCGGCCTCGACATCCGTCTCCAAAATTGCCCGGATCTGCGGAATCTGCTCCAAGAATTCGTAAGTCAGTTCGCGCGCCGACTTCGACGGCGACTGCTTGTCCGTCTCGCAAGGCTGGCCCGCGACCGGATGTTTGAGCGCACGATCGATCTGGTCCGATAACGCCTGAAAGACTTGATCCAGCGCCGCACCAATTCGATACTCGACATTGTCGGCAGTCGCGCCTTCCAAGCGGAACCCAGGGAATAAGATATCTTTCAACAGACTAATAATGTGCTGAACCGTTTCAATCTTCGGCATCCAGCAACCCAAATGATTGATGTGCTTTTCGGCCGGTTGATAGGACTGGACCAATCCGCGAACCAGTGACTTCAGATCAGCAGTGTGGGCAGCGTTCATGTTCTACTTTCGCAAGTCGTTCGCAAGTCGTTCGCAAGTCAGGTGCAGGTCGTTCACCTCAAGCGGACTTCCATTTTCAAGTGGCTTGATTGGCACTTGGGAGATCGGCTCGGGATATTGTAGCAAGGCGTTTGGTCCATGAAGCGTCACGACTGAGCGGACTCGGCGGCCGTCAATGCTTCTTCAAGTGTCATGTGGCCCTCGTACAAAGTTCGTCCGACAATACAACCAGCAACCCCGGCTTCCGCCAATCGCCGTACATCGTCGGGCCGCGTCACTCCGCCAGAAGCAATGATCGGAACCGCCACGGCCGCCGCCATCTGAGCCATCGCCGAAACATTGGGACCTTGCAGCATGCCATCGGTCGCGATGTCGGTGTAAACGATCGCTGCCAAGGGCAGTCGTTCGAGGGATTGGGCCATCGCCACCGGAGTTTGACCGCTGGCCTGCGTCCAACCATCCGTCGCGACTTGTCCGGCGTGCGCGTCAATCCCCGCCACCAAACGTGCGGGAAACCGGTGGGTCATTTGTGCGAACCATTCCGGCTGCCGCACGGCTTGGGTGCCCACCACCAATTGTCGCACACCCAAGTCCAAATACCGTTGGATAATGGCCTCGTCGCGAATGCCACCGCCAACTTGAAGATCGATGGTTACTCGCTGGCGAATACGTTCGATGGTCGCTAGGTTCGTGGGTTGCCCGCTCTTGGCGGCATCCAAATCGACCAAGTGCAACACGCGAGCCCCAGCGGCTTGCCAACGCTCGGCCACGTCCGCCGGATCATCTCCGTAAACCAACTCGCGCGAGTAGTCCCCTTTGATGAGCCGAACACATTTCCCACCGCGAATGTCGATTGCTGGATAAACGATCAAAATCTTCGACTCCCAGAACAGTAAATTTGGTATCCCAAGTCAGGGTCCTAACTTATAGCGGAAGTAGGCCGAGAGGCAAGCGGCATGGTCCACGACGAACTAGCGAGTGCGCCATGGACGCTGATTCATGGCCGGGTACTGTGAGTCGGCCCACCAGCCGGGCCGATCACGATTTGGGAGCGACAATCTTTTCGGACCGCTCGCCTGATGGTTTATTGGGCTTGGGTCGGTCGACGGGCGGAACAACTTCTTGAATTTGGATCGCTTTTTTGCCCTTCATCGCGCCGGGCATGCCGAGATAACGCTCTTGGTTGCCAATGCTGACCACCAGTGGAGCGTGAACGTCGTGGCTGGTGGTGATCACGTCACCAACCCGCAATCCCAGCAACTCGGAGGTCGTGATTCGCGAGGTTGCCAACGTCACAATCAGCTCGGCTTCCGATTGTTCGACCGCCATGCCGATGTGGGCCTGTGTTTCGGAATTGATCATACCCCGACCATAGCCGCTCCAACTGTTAGCCACCAAGGTGCTGCTAAATCGTTCGATGCTGTTGTACGGGATGCACAGATTGATCAAGCCACGCAAACCTTGCATCGCGATTTCGAAGCCAATCAATACCACCACTTCATTTGGTGGCACGATCGACACCAATTGGGGGTTGCTTTCCAAGCGAATGATGTTGAATTCCAGATCGATGACATTGGACCACGACTGTTGCAAGTGCTCCAAGAATAGATTCGTGATCCGTTGGCTCAAGCGGCGCTCGATTTCAGTCATGGGACGACGCAACATGACCGGGTCTTCTTTGCCGCCGCCCAGCATTCGATCCAACATCGGATACAGGATCGAAGGGTTGATATCGACAATGAAATTGCCCTTCAAGGGCTCGGCATCCAACACAATAAAACAGGTTGGCACTTCCAAACCAAACACAAACTCCGCGAAGGTCAATTGATCCACGCTGGTCAGCTTGACTTCCACCACCGTTCGCAACAACGCCGACAGGGATGACCCAAAGTTACGTCCGAAACCCTCATGCAGGCTTTGCAACGCCCGCATCTGCTCTTTGCCGACCCGCTCCGGCCGTTTGAAGTCGTAGGGAGTGACCTTGAGCTTGGGTTTGACCGCCGCCCGCTCACGGGGCTTGGCGACCGGCGTCGGCTCGGCCGGTGCCAGATTCTCCAGCAGGCTTTCAACTTCGGATTCGCTGAGGATTTGTTCTTTTTCGTCCATGACAACTGTTGGTGGAGAAAGTTCTATCGCTGACGTGGCCGCTCCGAGGTGCCGTTCATCTTAGAAAACAAACGGCACCTGTCGCAAGTTCGGTTTGCCAGCGCGAACCGCCGGTCTTTCCGGTTATTCGCCAACACTCCGCAAAGCCTGCTAGCATCCGCGCCACGAACGTCCCGATTACGGCAGTTCGTAACAGACGGCTTCTTTGGCATTGCGGAGATACAGTCGGTTGCCGACGACTACAGGGTGATTCCACGTCTTGCCATCGAGCGCTTGGAGCGAGCTGCGTTCCACGTGTTCGTCGGGGTTGGTTTCCAGCAGCACCAGTTCACCCGATTCTTCGGCGATGACAAGCATGAGGTTCGAGTCGGCGAGGAGCAGGACTTGCCCTTTGCCATATCGTCCCTGTTTCCACCGCCGTTGTCCATCTTTCAGATCCACGCAGGCGAACACCGCGCCATCGAAACCATAAGCATATCCTTGATGGACGACGAAATCATTGAAGTCGGGTTTGAGACTGCGTGAAGTCCAGACTTCTTTGGAAGTCAGCCCGGTTTCGCTTGGGGCCAATTCGATAACGCGAGCGCCCGCGAACTCGCTGGTAAACATCAAACGCTGCGAGTCGATGACCGCGGGTTGTACGGCGCGATAGCCGGCAATCTCGTGGGGATGTTGATGCAAGGTTTTCCCAGTCGCCGGGTCCAAGAACAACGCTCCGTCGCTGCCGAGGAATACCAACTGCTCTCCGCCAAAAAATTTCGTCAGATGCATGGAACTGTACGATTGTTTGTTGGCGGGCACCGACCAACGCACCGCTCCCGTTGTCGCATCAAAGGCCACAATTCCCAAATCACCCGCTCCCACGGCATGGACAATCACCAGGCCATTGTGGACCAACGGCGAGCAAGAATAGCCCCACATGGGTGGCTCTTCTTTAGTCAGCTCGCTTATATCGACTTGCCAAACAATCTCGCCGGCGGTCGCTTCCAGACAAACGAGCCAGCCTTCCGCGCCCAAGGCGAACACTCGTCCGTCGGCAATCGTGGGGGTGGCGCGGGGTCCCAAGCCGCCCAATTCGTCGAAGAAGCGGGACTTGATCTCGCGAGCCCACACTTCCAATCCGTTTTCGGCGTCGTAGCATACGATGGCTTCGTTTGGCCCACGTTGTTCTTGCGTCACGAGAAACTGATCCGCGACGGCAAACGACGACCACGCCGGTCCAAGCTTGATGCGCCAAATTTGTTTCGGTGGCTGCGACTTCCAATCGGCGCTAAAGACTTGCCCATGTTGAGAGCCGTCTCGTTCTGGTCCGCGAAATCCGGGCCAAGTCGGTTGCTGAAAGCTCTCGATGGTAGGCTGACGAGTCGCGCGAAGATTGGTGGAGCGCTGCGCCAAGAACTCTTCTTCCGGAGTTGGTTGCCAGCGCCAGGAAAACCCAAAGCTAAAGCTCCCGGTCGCGCCATCGTTCTTCAGCATTGCCGATCCGCTGGCTGCGATCGCCGCCAACAATAGGGCGACCCAAGTTCGTCGGATCTGGAGCACGCGACTTTGCGCAATGAGCCCTATTGCAAACGACGCCATGGTGGTGGGCAAGGTCAAGACCAAGATAGGCGCTCCGCGCATCGAAGGGTCCATGACTGCTACGGTGATCGCCAGAACCAAACCGATCCCGACCACACCCAGGAAACGTTCGGGCCAGGTGGCTCGTGACAGCGTCACCCACCAACCGAAGACCACCAGACTCAACAGGAAGGGCACAAAAGACCCTACCATCCACACCATGGGAACTTCCGGGAACCAAGTCATGAAGTATCGCGCAACGACCATCAAAACGAGCAGGATCACTGGAATCCAAATTCGCAGCGGCCGGTAGGCAGACGCCGTCTGAGACGGTTCCGTCGGGGAATGAGACTTGGCGTTTTCTTCTTGGTTCATGACTTTGTGTTTTCTGACGTTGTTGGAGGGTTGAGCATGGCGGGCTCTGCGTTTGGCGCCGTACCGCCGTAGGTATCGATCTTGCTTAGATCCAAGTCTGCGGCGAATGTTTCACCGCGCATCAAGCGAATGTCTCCGTGGACATCTTCTTGCAGGGCAACGACGGCGTGATGGCGAATCAGTTCGAGCACCGCCAAAAACACGCCCACAATGGAAGACTTGTGCATTCCGGGACGAAACATCTCGGAAAACATGACTTGGCCACTATCGCGAAGTGACTCGTGAATCTGTCCGACATACACGTGAATCGGAGTCTCGTCGTAGATGACCGCATGTTGGGTGGGGACTCGATGTTGTTTCAAGATGCGTCCCACCGCACTGACCAAGTCCCACAATGCGATCTCTTGGATCGGTTGATCCTGGGGCGCGACCTCGCGCGGCGGCAAGTCATTTGCCAAGCGTGCGTAGCGCTGCTGCCACTGCAAGCCACGTTCGTTGAGCAGCGTCGCGGCGTCGCGAAATTGTTTGTATTCCAATAAGCGATCGACCAATTGCTCGCGGGGATCCGTCCAAACACCCTCCTCGTCCTCGACGGAAACGGGGCGGGGCAGCAAGGCTTGTGACTTCATCTCGATCAATAGCCCAGCAACTTCCAAGAAGTCGCCGACCGCGTTTATGTCGATTTCTTGGAGAACTTCCAAGTAGTTCTGGAATTGTTCAGCAATCCGTCCGAGCTGGAGCGTGGAAATCTCCAATTCATGCTTGCGGACCAAATGCAACAGCAAATCAAGCGGCCCGCGAAAGATGTCAAGTTGGACGCGAAAATCGCTCATGGAATCAGCGTCAATTGGGGGAAAGCTCGGGGAACCAGAGTCAAATGGGAGACGCCGCGGTCACCGCCAAGCCAGCATCTTATGCTACAAGACCGGCCTGTGACGAGGCCAGTTTTGTGGGCTGCAATGCTTTTCGATCGTCTTGCGTTGTGATAGGCTGGGCGTCGCCCGGAATGGCGCCGTTTCCTGCGGGGACAAACGATGCTCTCGAAGAAGGATCACGTCCATGTCAAGCTCGAATGCAGCTCCGTGTCCCCCCCGAGTGGACATCGAATTTGATTGTTTGCCATTGCGAAGCACCGCCAACCGACCGTTGCCGGCAGACGCCAGCCCAGGGTTCGAGCGGTTATGGACGTCACTGCGTCTAGCGGCCGAAAAACATGGCATCCATAACACCTATTTTTTGAACCGCGGTCGCTGTTGCTTTCATTTGACGAATCACCCCCAGTTGGGACAAATTACGTTTGGCTTTTTCGGAGTTGTGTTGACGGATAGCCAAGACCAAAACACCGTATCGTCCGACTTGACCGTGGAGCTGCAACAAGAAACATGTGACTGGTTGGAGCAAAGCATCGTGACTTGGCTGGCCAAGACCGTCATTCGAGCGGTCGAAATCGAATTCGACAGATACATACATGCGGGCGACTTGGCTCGCACCCAACAACGGCTGGATGAACTGGAACAACAGGCCCAAGCGAAGGGCGGTTACCTCGGGATGTACCTATGAAAAAAACTTTAATCCGGGGCGGGACGCTCGTCTCGGGAACGAACAGCAGTCTGGCCGACCTCTTGGTCAGTGGTGGCAAGATCATTGCCGTGGACCCTGGGTCGGCAACCTCTTATGACGAGTTGGTCGACGCTACCGGATTGTATGTTTTGCCAGGGGTGATTGACGATCAAGTGCATTTTCGACAACCGGGTCTCGAGCATAAAGAAGACTTGGCCCACGCGACTCGGGCGTGCGCGAAAGGTGGCGTCACCAGCTTTCTCGAAATGCCGAACACCAAACCGACAACGGTCACCGTGGACTTGCTGCATCAAAAGTTGGACATGGCCGCCCAATGCTGCTTGGTGAACTACGGTTTTTACATCGGCGCCACACCCCACAATGTCGCAGAACTCAAGCGAGCTCGGCGAACACCAGGGATCAAGATCTTTATTGGTAGCAGCACCGGAGACTTGTTGGTCGATCAACAAGATGATTTGGAACGGATCTTTGCGGAAACCACGCTTCCGATTACGGCGCATTGTGAAGACGAAGCGACGGTGCGGGCCAACGCAGCCCGGTTTGCGGGGATTCATGACGTTGCCGTTCATTCGCAGATACGCGATCACGCAGCCGCACTGATCGCGACTCGGCAGGCGATAAGTTTGGCCAAGCGCCACCGGCACCGGTTTCATGTCTTGCATGTGTCCACCGCCGCAGAGATCGCGGAGATCCGTGACCATCAACAGTTGATCACCGCAGAAGTGTGCCCGCATCATTTGTTTTTTTCGGTCGACGATTACCCGCGTTTGGGCTCCCTCATCCAGATGAATCCATCGATCAAGTTCCGCAGCGACAACGAGGGGTTGTGGCAGGCATTACTGGACGGTTCGATTCAAGTCGTGGCGACCGATCACGCCCCCCATACCTTGGCAGAAAAGCAACAGCCCTATCCGGCTAGTCCATCCGGGCTGCCGGCGGTGGAGAACTCGTTGGCACTGTTCCTCCATCAAGTGAATCTTGGGCGATGCCGGATCGAACAAGTCGTGCGGTGGATGTGCGAGGCCCCAGCCGCCGTTTGGAACTTGAAAGACAAAGGCCATTTGTTGCCCGGTTTCGACGCGGACTTGGTTTTGGTCGATTTGCAGTCCCAGCGAACCATTCGGAATCAAGAGCAACAAACCAAATGCCGCTGGAGCCCGTGGGACGGTGAGACGTTGACCGGTTGGCCCGTCATGACCATGGTCGGTGGACAATGGGTCTTTCGCCAAAGGGAGGCCAATGACCAACCTTGGTTTGCCGCGAAACCGCTAGGCCAAGAAATTCAATTCGACCACGATGGCCCTGGATATTGGGGACGCACCGCAGCGACGATCTGACCAATTGGGGCACCGCTGTCAATGGAGTACAATACAAATGGGCAGTGGAGGTCCCGCGTTCGATAGGCTTTGTCCCCCAAAGGGTCTGACCCACTCCGGTCATGCCTTTTTGTCCGAAATGATTACATGCCCTCCCAAGGGTCAGACGCCTTTGGGGGACAAAGCCTAGATTTAGGGACGCAGACCGTAGTCAAACATCCAAAGTAACGCCTAACAGGAGAATCAACGATGAACCTATTGAGTGGTAAACCGGTCATTGTGCCTTGGGATTTTTCGGACATGTCGCAAGAGGCGCTCTCCAAGGCGCTTGGTTTGGCCAAAGACCCCGATCTGATTCATGTCGTTCACGTGACGCAGCTTCCACCAGTGATGGAGCCGGGCGTGGTATGGGGCTCGCTGGACGAAGGTTCGATCATCAAGCACTGTGAAGATTCCTTCCAAACCGTGCTCGCTTCGCGAACCGAATGGACTGGGGTTCATTTCAAAGTTCTGGTGGGTGATCCCGGTTTGTCGATCACCGACTATGCCAAGGACCACGGCGCCGAGTTGATCGTGATTTCGTCGCATGGCCACACGGGATTGTCGCGCCTGCTGTTGGGCAGCGTGGCAGAAAGAGTGGTTCGCTTGGCCCATTGCCCGGTTTTGGTCCTTCGGAAATAGGACCATCGCCGATTTACCTGCCCTCCAAACTCCGCGTGGTTTGATATGCGATTTCTTTCTTTCATGATCGTGGCGGTTCTGTGGACTTTGGTTGCCGGCTGTGGAGGTACTTCAACCCCAGAGCAGGCAACAAACACACCAAACACACCGACGACGCGCGGAACGATTGGTTACAGTGCGCTCACGCTGACGAATCCGTTCTTCCAGGAAATCTCCGCAAACATGCGCGAAGCAGCCGCGGATGCAGGTTACGAATTGCTGGAGGTTTCCGCGGACTCGGACGTCAAGAAACAAGCCGATCAGATCGACGATTTTATTGTGCGTGGCGTGAGCGCCATCATTCTCAATCCGGCCGATTCCCAGTCCATTGGGCCCGCGATTCAAAAAGCAAACGCGGCGGGTATTCCCGTGTTCACCAACGACATTGCCTACGCGGGGGATGCTGGGCAAGTCATTAGTCACATTGCCACCGACAATTTGCAGGGCGGGCGATTGGCGGGCGAAGCAATGCTGGAACTGGTCGGCGAGACCGGGGGCAAGATTGCAATTTTGAATTTTCCACAAGTGGAGTCCTGCCAACTAAGAGTCAAAGGCTTTCTCGAGATCGTCGACGCACACAACACCAGCGGACGCGGCGGTCGGATCGAAATCGTCGCGACACTCGACGGTGGCGGAGCCCGCGATAAAGGCCATGACGCCGCGCGCGATGCCGTACAATCCAACCCCGACCTCGCCGCCATTTTTGCCATCAATGATCCGTCTGCGTTAGGGGCTTACGCGGCCCTGGAAGCAGCTGGCAAACACGACCAAATCAAGTTGATTGGTTTTGACGGACAAACCATCGGGAAGCAAGCGATCCGAGACGGCAAGATCTACTGCGATCCGATTCAGTTCCCCGACCAAATTGGCAAGCGTACCATTGAAATCGTGTTGCAGTATTTTCGCGGCGATGAGGTCCCGAAAGAAGTGTTGATCCCGACGAAACTCTATCGCCAAACAGATGCCGCCGCCGATCCCAGTTTAAAATAACGACCTAGGTAGTTGGGTGCGGATAGACGCTTGCTTTCAGAAGGGTCTTGCATGTCGGACTCGATCGTTCCGCAGACTGGACCTGTACCGCTCCTAAGAATGCGGTGTGTATCGAAGTCGTTCCCTGGGGTTCAAGCGCTCCGCAAGGTCGAGTTAACTGTGCGAGGCGGCGAAATTCATGCGCTTTTGGGAGAAAACGGCGCAGGAAAAAGTACACTCATCAAGATCTTGGGCGGCGTGCATCAACCGGACGAAGGAACGATCGAAATCGCGGGCCAAGCCGTTGCGTTTACGTCACCTCGAGCGGCTTTGGATGCCGGCATTGGGATCATCTATCAGGAATTCAACCTGGCCCCTTCGCTGACAGCTACCGAAAATCTGTTTCTCGGACAGGAGCGGTCAACATGGGGATTTTTACGACGCCAGCAAGAACAGGATCGAGCCCAAGACTTGTTCTCACGATTAGGCGTGGCGATCCCTTTGGACGTCCCGTGCCATGAACTCTCGATCGCCCAACAGCAAATCGTCGAAATCGCCAAAGCCCTGACCAAAAAAGCGCGGCTGTTGGTCATGGACGAACCCACAACGGCATTGACTCCGGCGGAAGTGGATCGATTATTGGCTGTCATCTGTGAATTGCGCACGCAGGGGCTAGGCGTGATCTACATCAGTCATCGACTGGACGAAGTCGAGCAAATCGCAGACCAAGCGACGATTCTTCGCGATGGTCAATACGTTGGTACTCTCGCCCGCTCCGAACTGGAACGGCAAACCATGATCGAATGGATGGTCGGGCGGCAAATTGAAAACGAGTTTCCGAAACAAGCCGTTGCAGCCGGAGCGGTGCGACTGGAAGTGAAAAATCTTCGCCGAGGCGCCGCGGTCCGAGACGTTTCGTTTCAGGTTCGGGCCGGAGAAGTATTGGGGATCACGGGATTGGTCGGCGCGGGGCGCACGGAAGTGGCTCGCTTGATATTTGGGGCCGACCGTCGCGACTCCGGCAGTGTTCAGTTGGATGGTCGCAACCTGTCGATCCGCAGCCCGCGTGACGCCATTCGCGAAGGGATCTGCCTCTTGACGGAAGATCGAAAACACCAAGGTCTGTTGCTGGAACGAAGTGTTCGCGAGAACTTTGGCTTGCCGAACTTGCGTGAGTTTTCGACCGGCGGCTTTGTTCTCCAACGGCAAGAACATCTGGCTTGGTCGGGGTTCCGCGAGAAACTACAGATCAAAGTTCCGCACGCCGAAACGTTGGCGACCCATTTATCCGGTGGCAATCAGCAGAAGGTCGTATTGGCCAAATGGTTGCAAGCCAACGCGAAGGTCATTATGTTCGACGAACCGACCCGGGGAATTGATGTCGGGGCCAAATACGAAATCTACTTGCTCATCAATCAATTGGCTCATGCCGGAAAAGCCATCATCATGATCAGTTCCGAACTGCCAGAAGTCCTGGGGATGAGCGATCGAATCCTCGTCATGCACGAAGGACGGATTACTGGAGAAGTGCTCGACCCTAGTCGGGCAACGCAAGCACAGATCATGCAATACGCCATCGGCTAAGGAAAAACATCAGCATGGCATCGCAACAAGACAGCCGAATCTCTGGCGAAACGGAAAAACGAGCCGCAGCTCTTCGGTATTCACGTTGGTTACAACCATTCGTTCGCGATTATGGCATGTTGTTTGTGTTGTTGGGGTTGATTGGGTTGTTCAGCATCCTGACCTACACCGAGCAGCATCCAACAGGGTCCGACGCTGGGCAACAAGTGGCCCGACAAATATTTCAACAACAGGGCGCGGCGGCTCGTGTCTTGATCGTAGGACGACCAACGGAGGAAGATGTTGCCTTCACCACCGCGCTGGCGGACGAACTTCGCCAACTGGGCGCAACCGTCTTGAGCGTCATCAACGGGGATCCAGCCGCTGCACGAGGTGCTATCTTGGAGCTGTCGGAGTCGGGCCAACAGCCAACGGCCCTGGCGGTCAATGACGTCTCGAGTCGCTGGTCGGTTTTCGCTCAATTCCCGACGACGCGCGAGCTGCCATCGTTCAAACCTCAGTCTTACTACTGGCCCAACTTCCTCAAACGCTCCAATCTAATGGGCGTCGCCAATCAGACGGCCGTGTACGCGATCATTGCCATTGGAATGACGCTGGTCATATTGACGGGCGGAATCGATTTGTCGGTCGGATCGTTGGTCGCGCTCGCTTCAGTGGTCAGCGCGTTGTTCTTGCGCGACTACCAAGGAGGTGCGGCGGCCGGTGTGAGCAGCGTCATCGGCGCTACGTTGTTGGGCATCGTCACTTGCATGGTCGTGGGAGGATTCAACGGCGTGATGATCACGATGTTTCGCTTGCCGCCATTTATTGTGACCTTGGGTGTGATGCTCATGGCCAGTGGATTGGCTTTTCGCTTGGCCGCCGGAGCCTCAATCCCTGAACTGCCGCGAGCCTACTTTTGGCTGGGTGGCGGGACAGTTTCCGGCATTCCCAACCCCATTCTCATGATGGTCCTGCTCTATGCGGTCGCCTACGTACTCATGTCGCGAACGGTCTTCGGTCGTTACGTTTACGCCATCGGCAGCAATCCCGAAGCCGCAAGGTTGTCCGGGGTTCCCATCACGCCGTGCCTAATTGGTGTCTACATGATTTCCGGTTGCCTGGCTGGATTGGGTGGAATCGTTTTATCGTCCATGTTGCAAGCCGGAGACCCCAAGTTTGGTCTGATGTACGAACTGGAGGTGATCGCTTCGGTAGTCGTTGGCGGCACTTCGCTGGCCGGTGGACGCGGAAAAGTTTTGGGAACATTGATCGGCGCTTTTATCATCGCGGTGATAAAAAACGGCATGAATCTGACAAACATCGATCCGTTCAATCAAAAAATCGTCTTGGGTGCTGTCTTGTTGATCGCCGTTTGGCTGGACACCCTAAAACGTGGACGCTGGAATACCAAGTCCATACGGTGAAACGCTCCACCGATCAATCGCGTTGATTGGCGAATTGGTGTACACTAGAGCTTTGTCACCATTTGGTTTTGGGGTTGGTCTGATAAAGGGGTCAGGAGTCCATTGCCGGAAAGGCCCTGCGGGTGCTTCGCACAATTGACTCCGGCCCCCCTTTACCAGACCCCCGATTTTGGTTGTGACACAGCGTTAGAGCTTGTTGCTGAACGAAAGCGGACGGGGCAGGCTGCTTCATGCTGTCGTTGATTCGCATCGCCCAAAATTGCGATGGCCCTGGCTCAAACACGAGCCTCCCATTTCGAAAGGACCCTCCCATGACACGATTCGCCCTCCAAAACGGTCGAGTTCGCCCGCCGATGTTTCGAAACTTTTTTGTCGCCCTGAGCTATAGCGTCTTGCTGAGTGGTGGGGTTGGCATGACGAACTCTACCTCAGGTCAAGAACCCGTCGAAGAACGAATCGCTGCGCTGAAAGAAAACTTGGTCCGCGAAACACAAGAAATGAAGCGACATCTCGCCGAACTGATTGAGTCCGATCGAAAAGAGGAAGCCGAAGCAACAGAAAGACAACTCGTCGAGTTTCAACGAAATATCGAAATGCAAATTCGCGAACTGCGCGGCGATCGACCAAGCGAAAACAAACAGCCCTCGCAAAAACAAGACCAGCCCCCACGAAAGCGAAGCGACGGAACTCCCAAACGTCGTGTCGAACAACAAGAAAAGCGTGAGGCAAGCGAACGTCCACGTGAAGCCAACAATCGTGATTCGTACCGTCGCGACAATGAACCAGCCCCTGAAGCCGAACGAGTGGTTCGTGAACTGTATGAACAATTGACACAAGCCATCAAGCAACGCCAGCCGGAACGAGTCATCGAACTTAGCCACCAAATCGCCCACCACTTGCGCGAACCACAGAACGACCAACCTCCCCGACGCGAGCGATCGCCACAAGGAAATCCCGGTCCGGAAAGTCCAAACCAACCTCGCAACGATCAACGTCGCGAGGATCGCCCACGGAACGACGGCCCACAACACAACGGCCCACAGCATGAAGGGCCACAACACAACGGTCCACAGTACAACGGCCCACAATACAACAGACCACCGCATGAGGGGCCGCAGCAGCACGGACCACAACATGAGGGTCCGGGCCCGGATCTCGCGCATGAAATGCGCATGATGGTGCAAGAATTACGTGGTGAGTTGCAACAATTGCGACGCGAGTTGGACGAGTTGCGACGTGAACGTCACTAGGACTAGAAGACGAAGGACGCTCGACGATGGTGCCGGATAAGGATGATTGGGTGGAGGTTGTGTCGGCGTCCATTGATGTGACGCTGGCCCATGACTACTTGGCCAGAGATTCCGCGCACACCGGCGCCACTGTGGTGTTTTTGGGGCGCGTCCGCGAGTTTACTTATCCGCACAACACGGGATACTCGAAACAATCACCGTTGGTTCAACGAGATGGCCAATGGGTCGTGCATACGCCAGAGCTGATCTACGAATGTTATCCGGAAATGGCAACACGGGCGATGACAGAACTATTGGCAGCCGCGCGGTCGCGGTGGCCGTTACAGCGTCTGATTCTGCAGCATCGTGTTGGACGATTGGCAGCGGGTGAGATCGCCATTCTGATTGGCGTTAGTAGTTCGCACCGGGGGGCGGCTTACGCTGCCAACGAGTACTTGATCGAGGAAGTCAAGCAACGAGTGCCGGTGTGGAAGCAAGAAATTTATACCTCGGGTGCGGCCCAATGGGTCCATCCGATTCCGACCTCGACTGCAAGGTAAATAGCGTTGTTAGATAAGTGGTGGTGGTTGCTGAAGAAACGACTCGGTTGGACGACCGCCTCGCGCCCGTTGAATTTGAAATGCGAGAACTGTGGCGAGCGGTTGACGAGCCCGCATTTTTGCCGCGCATGTGGTGCCAGTGAAGAGTCGGGCTGGGCCGCGCCCGATTGGTCGGAAGATGGCGAAGATGATTTTGATTACGACGACTTTGTACGGCGCGAATTTGGTCATCGCCAAGGTCGCCCTCGCAATGTCGCGGCCACCGTCTGGGGCACGATCCTGATTGTCCTGTTGGTTGTCGGCATGTTGTTGGCCCAATTTGCCGGCGGATTCTAAAATCGTAGAACGAGCGCCCCAATTGCACCGACACTGCAACATGACCAATAACGAGCCGGTTCACCAATAGCCTGGTCAATGTGGGTCGCCAGTCCACTGGCGGCCCGTCCCTAACAAAGTTCAATTAGCTTTAGCAAACTAACGACAAAGCAAAAAAAACAACGACAACTGTTACCGACAACAACAACGCACCCCAAGGTGACCACTACCCACAATGAGTCGGTTCAACCGCTGGCTGCCAGCGGACTGGCAACCACTGCTTTTAACATGTTTACGG
>JAEUIP010000103.1:0-15926 GCA_016795075.1 Planctomycetaceae bacterium
CGCACAATTGACTCCTGACACCTTTACCAGACCCCCATCTTTAGCTGTGACAAAGCACTAGGTGAATGTACGTGCGGCTTTGCTGGGTCAGGTCGGATGGCTACGAAGTCAGGTTTGGGAGTTTGGTCTCATGAGTTTTACACTGCGAACATTGCTGGCTTTTTTGGATAACGCGCCGCTGCCAACTGAGGAGCGCGAACCAATTCAGCGTGCCCTGGACCAAAACCCAGCCGCGCAAGAATTGGTTCATCGTATTCGAACCTTAATGGCCCAACCGCGGATGGCTAGTCCCGCGGTGGAAACGGCGGGAGTCCTCCAGGCCAATCAAGTGGCAGAGTATCTGGATGGCACTTCCGAGTTTGACGTGACCAAAAAGTTCGAGCAGACTTGTTTGAAAAACGATGCGGCCTTGAGCGAAATCGCTGCCCTGCATCAGATTCTGACCGATTGGATTGATCAACCGACCTACATTAGTGATGAACTCCGGCAGCGAATCTATCAGTTTACAGGATCGTGGGCCGAAACTCCGGATATCGATTCGGATACGCCTCGGTCCGTGGGACGCGAGGCAATTCAAGCCGCAGCCAATTTACTACAAGTTCGCGAACTTGACCGGCCCGTTGATCCAATTGCTGCATCCCCGAGCAATTCGACTAAATCGACGAATGTTGCGACCACAGACACGTTGCCGACCACGATCCGACAAGCCGTCAGTTCCGCGAACGCGACCAATCAAGCAACGCCCGTCAAATCGGTGGTTCAAACGTCGAAAGTGTCGACCAGCGCGATTGATTCGAACGCAACAGCGGAGGAGTCAGGGCAGGGCAGTTGGATTCTAGCGTTATTGGTATTGGTCGGAGTTGGGTTCCTGTATTGGAGTCAACAAAATCCAACACCTATGGCGGGCCTAGCTCTCAATCAATCGACGGTTGAGCAAGTTGATGTTCTCAAGGGGACCGACCCGGCGCCTCCGAGTGCCTCGGCGCAACTGCAGCTCCCGGAATTGCCATCACGGACTTCGTCGGACGAGCCCATCTTGTTACCGTCCCCATCTTCCACGACGCTGCCGCCTATCCAGTTCTCTGCTGGTCCGACACTGCCTCCGATCTCGTTGGGAAGTCCGGAACACACATCGCCGTCAAAGGAAGATTCCACCAGCGACACGTTGACCATGGGGGCACATGAAATTCCCACATTGCCAGCGCCCGTCTTGGAACGGCCACAGTCGTCCTCGCCCGTTGAACCGAATTTGATTCCAGGCTTCGCGGAACCGGAAGCTATGGCGTCGGATTTATCGGCACCCACAACTTCCAACCTCGAAGTCACTTCAGCACCGACGGTTCCGCCCCACGTTGGAAATGTCGACGCGTTCCCGTTGGCCGAAATAAAACCGAACGCCCCGTCTTTACCAAAATCGACTTCGACACTGCCGAACACTCCCGCATTGCCGAGTGACACCGCTGCGCTGCCAACAAATACGGCTGCATTGCCAACGAATACTGCCGCGTTGCCGGCAAGCCCATCTGCGTCGTCGACGACTGGTGCAGGCTCGCCTTCAACGCCGGTCATCTCTGCGTTGCCACCCATCGATGAGGAAGATGATGCAGCTATACAGGCGTTGGATGCCGCGGCAATCTCGCCCGATGCGGCTTCCTCAACGGTTAGCAATCCGTTGGTGCCCGCTCCACTTGGAGGTCCGTCTCCAACGAGTACCCTGCCTGGAGTTAACTCAACGCCGATCGATCCAACATTGGCTTCGCCGACAACATCTGCGTCCACGACCTCGCCGCTTTTGCCGGCAACAACAACGCCCATGGTAGCCGCTCCCACGGCGGATCCGTCGGGTGCATCGAACCTGTCACCGCTCGAATGGGGACTGCAAGTAGGAACGGTGGTGATGGAAGGGCCCGTGGGCGAACCGCAAGATGATTGGATTTTGGTGCTCCCCGGTGGACGTAGTCAATTAAAGGTTCGCAGCCCTCGAGGGAAGGCGTGGAACTTTACATTTTCAGGCGTCTCCCGATATCAGTTGCAAGAAAAGCCCGACCTGCCGCAATTGTCGGTTCAACGTTGTTTTCTATTAGTACAATGTACGAGTCAGGACGAAACATTGGAGATTCAAACGCCGAAGGGCAAGATGTTTGTCACAGCTTTGACACCCGATGCCGAGCTTATTTTCGAAATACGACCATTTCTTCCTCAGGGATACAGCGCTGCAAACACGGCACCCCGTTACTATTTGGGCTGCCTTGGCCTCAGTGGTCGAGTCATGGTGGAACATCAAGATCGGGAGGTTGTTTTATTCGCCAACAAATGGTTGGTCGTGAAACCTGACGGGCAACAAGAGATCTTCGAAAAAGAGTTCCCAGCAGGGATTGCCGCGACGATCCAAGAATTGAAGGCCGCCCAGGTCAATCCCGATGTGAATGCGTTGAGCGGATTGGTCCAAAGCTCCGAGGGTATGGACGAACTCTTCAGCATCGCCAACGGCAATCATATTCATGCCCCTCAGATCACCCCCGACCAGCGTTCTTTGGCGGCCTTGTGGGGCTATGGACTCGGGCAACTCGAGCCGGCGTTTACGGTGTTAAACGATCCAAGCCTCGCGAACTATTGGGATATTCATATTCAAGCGATTGCCTCTTGTTTGCAAAGTGACCCATCGGCCAGCGGACAATTAGCAACTGCCGCACAACGATTCGGCTTTACTTCGCCGATCGATACACGATTTGTCGGCATCGATCCACAAACCATCAAGTTGAGTCAAGTCAGCGAGTTGATTGGGGATCTCGAGCACGCTCAAGTGGCTCGCCGAGTGTTGGCGCTCCACTCGCTCAAATTGTTGACCAACGAGACATTCGGCTATGATCCAACCGTCAGCGCGGATTTAAACCGAACGGCAATTGCCAGTTGGAAACAATGGCTGGCGGATTCTGCCAATTCTCGAATCAGCATCAATCCCACCAATACTCTGGTCCCCAGCGTTGACCGGCAATAACGCTCGAACAAGTGGGTGAGTTTCGGACCGTTTCCGAATGTTGGAAACGAGATCCGATTTTAAGAACCTCCCAATTCCAGTTCTTCGACTTCGCCAGTCTTGAGAGTTGGAGTTGGGGTTCCGCCAGCATTGCCTTCATCCGCTGCTGGTCGTGGAGGTGGACCATTGTCTTCCGTTGGTGTTGACTCGGGGTTGTCTTGCGTCCCCGTGGTCGGCGGAGCCTGTTCGGCAGGTGGTGCGTTCTCTGTAGTTGGCGAATTCTCCGCGGGCGGATTGGTTGTCGGTGGCATTCCCGTTGGGTTTCCGGAATCCGTACCGGGAGAATTGGGAGTATTGGCCGCCGGTATCGAATGATTCTCGCCATTTGGATTGGCCTCACTTGTTCCACCAGATTCACCGTTGACTGGCGGATTGGTGGGTTCGGTCGAGTTGTTGCCGTTTGTCACGGGTGGCGATTCGGGTTTACTTCCATCACTGCCACCTGTAGGTGGCAATAATTCTAATTCTTCGAAGCTGGGTGCTATGGGGGCGTTCAGGTTGCCTTGTTCCAATTGAGGCGGTAATTCCTCGATTGCGTCCCCTTCGGCTTGATCGTAGTCAGGGCGGGCTAGTGTTTCGCGTTCGGTGCCTAACTCACGTTGGCTGGTGATTTCACCAATATCGTTCCAAGCCGTCCACTGTCCGATCGGGAGGTCCGCTGCGTAGGTGCCTTCCGCCGCCTTGATCCCGTTTTCGTGCCACCATATCCATTTGCCAACCCGATCTCCATTTTCGAATTTGGCCACCAACTTGCGATGTCCGTTGGCATGCCACCAAGCAAACTCACCATGTCGTTGGCCGTCTTTGTAATAGCCCGCCATGTGTCGTTGGCCATTGTCGTACCAAGCCTTGACGGGACCCGTTTGAATACGTTCACCGGTGGGTTGGTAGGCGGCCAAACGAGCGTTCCACCAGTCGTCTTCCCCGGCTAACGTTAGCTTTGGCTCGAGAAATGAGACTTCACTCTCTGGTCGCTCCGCGGCGAAGTTGTTGATCTGTCTGTCGATCCGTTGTCCCTCCACGAACCAGTTTTCTGTGAGCAATCGTCGCTCCGCGTTCCACTCTTGCCACGCGCCATGCAATAGATCGTCCTGGAACGTCAGTTGACGGCGTCGTTCGCCATTGGGGTGCCACCAAGTGCCCGTTCCTTGCCGACGTCCTGCTCGATAATTTAGCTCGACGACTTTCCGTTCTTGATCGTCTTTGATCAACCAGGAGCCGTTTAGTTTTCCTTCGACAAATTCGGCACTGGAGTGGAACGGTCCGCGAAATCCTTGGAATTCGGCCGAACTGAGCCAAGGGTGGTCTTGCTCCAAATGGGTGCGACGCCATAAGCCGACCATCAGTCCATTTTCGAAGCGACCGCTACCCATGAGTTGTTGGTCCATGTCGTACATTTTCCAACTGCCATCGTTCATGTAGTTGCCATGTTGGTCCATGGCGACTTCGCGCTCGATCATGACTTGCCCGTTGGGATATCGCTGTGTGAGCAATTCACGATTCTGCGGTTCGATCACCAAGGGTTTGAGCAGTCGGACGATGCCTTCGTTCTCGGTGCGCTCCTGGCTTGTGGTGGATCCCGCGTCGGGCTTGGGCTTGGGGAGGTCTTCCCCGGCGGTGTCCTGGCGAATCGAAGCTCCTTGACTGGAAACGGAAATCGTCGGGATGGTCAAGCGACTGGGAGGCGTGGCTTCAGACGGACGGAACGATGGAAACGCATCTTGGTTCTTGGACGCTGCCGACTGAATCGGACGCAACTCGGCCCGGTACGGGTCCGGAACTTGAGCCATGGCCACCGAGGCGACCAAGATAGGCAACAGGTT
The DNA here is from genome assembly GCA_016795075.1 of Planctomycetaceae bacterium. Lineage (GTDB taxonomy): Bacteria > Planctomycetota > Planctomycetia > Pirellulales > Pirellulaceae > M30B19. The sequence continues at coordinate 4,861 of JAEUIP010000103.1, forward strand.
TCCAAACAAGCAGACGGCCAAACGCCGACCCAATCGCAACGTTAAGATCGCTTTGTTCATGGAACATTCCAGTCGGAAACCGCGTTGGACCTCCCTCAAACTCACGCGCTGGGCGGTCTCTCCTGGTCTCATCGGCAACTCTTACTTACCGCACCATTTTGCGGTCGACGGGCACGATTGCAACGAATGAAAGCCTCGCCACATGCCGAAAGTAGCGATTTTGCCAGTGGTTCGTGTGGGGTAAGACACGGAACAAAATCTTCTCCCTCATGCTTGACATGGCTACTTTGTGTAGCCATAATGGCTACGTCGTGTAGCCTTTGTGGCGGAGCCCCACCCGTTTTAGTTTGGAAATATGATGAGCAAACAGAAGTTGGTACTTGCGGAGTTGTCGGAAGCCCAGCAGGAAATCATGGAGATTATCTGGGAGGAAGGCGAGTTGTCGGCGTTGGAGCTACAACAGATATTGGCCAAACGCCGCGACGTGGCTCGCAATACGGTTCGGACTTTAGCGGAGCGGATGGAAGAGAAGGGTTGGTTGGTTCATCGCGAGGTGGGCCGAACGTTTCTCTATTCGGCCGCCATTCCTAAAACCGAGTCGGTTGGCCAGAAGATCGCCGAGGTTGTGGATAAACTTTGCGGCGGGTCCCCAGAGTCGTTAGTGGCTGCCTTGCTGAATTATCGTGGATTGGATTCGCAGGAGCTCCAACGGATTCGGTTGTTGTTGGACGAAGCCAAGGCTACAGGTAACGGCAAATCGAATTTGCTATCGGGTCCCGGTGAAGGATCTCGTCGTCCACGTAAACGGCGAGGTTGAGACAATGTCGACAACGGTCGCGGATTGGAGTGTGCGCGAAGGATTCAATCTGGTCTTGTGTATTGCGGTTCTCACTAATTGTCTGTCGCTTGTGGGAATTGGCGGTGCATATTCGTTTCGCAGTATTGCTCATCGACACTTTTGGTTGCTAACGACGCTTGTGACTATTTTGTGGTTGCCGCTCGCGATCGCTCTGTTGCCACGCTGGTTCTATCCCAACTTTTGTTTGCCTGTCCTAACAGATTCGCCGAATTGGTCCTGGATCGAAGCGGCAGGCGCAGCCTATGCTCAGACGACGGATGAAGACAATCCCGTTCAATTCTCTCCGTTGTTTTGGCTGGGGTTGTTGCTCGTCTGTCTGGGTTGGCTGATTGGTGTAATTCCCAGTCTCGCTAGAGTCATGTGGGGCTGGGCGAAATTGAAGCGAGTTCGTTTGAATGGAACGTTGTACCGGCTACCAAAGCGAACTTCAGCGTTTCTAAAGAAGAAGTATCAAGTCCGCCGCCTCCCCGAAGTGATTCTCTGCGGAAGTATTCAGAATGCCGTGGCGGTTGGGATATTCCGGCCGCAGATCATTGTGCAGCGGCGTTTGGTCCACGAATTGTCCAGCAAGCAGTTGTGTGACGTGCTGGATCACGAAATGGCTCATGTGGTGCGCCGCGATTGTTTGGTCATGTTTCTAGAACAAGTGGCCCGGGCTTGCCATTGGTGCAATCCGTTGTTGCGGTGGTTATGCAATGAACTGGCACGAAGCCGCGAGCAAATGTGTGACAACACGGTCTTGGTGCAACGCCCCGCAACTGCTTACGGAGAGACGTTATTGCGAGTCGCGGAGTTGTCGCTGGGGAGCTCCCTGAGTCGTCGAGTTCTCGCCATGTTATCGGGTTGGTCGGATCTGCGTTGGCGGATTCGATCCATCTTGGATCCGGGACAACTACGAACGATGGCGGTTGGACGTTGGAGTGCGTTCGCGATGATTGCCGGAATAGGGTTCTGCGGTTGGTTGGTCGGAGGGATCTCGTTTACGCCGGAGAGAGTTCAAGAAATTACGTTACCCAGGAGTGAGCCCCATGCTGAGTTGGTGGAAACCGATCGATAGGTTGTTGCGAGGTGAATTAGGCTCCGCGAGCAAGACTTCCGAACAGGAAATTACCTTCCCGATCGGGCATGTCATCGCGCTAACGATTTTACTGGCTGCTATCTTTGGAGCTTCGATTGGTTCGTTTACTGCGGTGTCCGCGAAAGACCCCAGCCAAGGAGGACAACAGCTCTTGGCGTCGACCGTCAAAGCACCGCTGTTGTTTTATCTTACGCTGTGCGTAACCTTTCCATCACTATACGTCTTCAACGCATTGATTGGCTCCCAGCTAAACATCGCCTCAGCGTTTCGCCTATTGGTTGCTTCGATTGCGGTGATCGTCGCGATCCTTGCCTCGTTGGGGCCCATTATTGTTTTCTTTGCATTTAGTACCCCTAGTGGCACGGATGGTTATCGATTCATTCTTATTTTAATCGTCTTGACGGCCACCATGTCTGGTCTATTAGGTTTGCATTATTTGATGCGCATGTTGCATCGGCATGCCGACGCACGTCCAGTTGGTGTCGCGTCTGTAAGCCAGGCGGATCTGCACGAAACGAGTTCCAGCGTGGTTCTCGCTGAAGCAGTTGGCGGAACGGCAATGCCGACTACCCCGCGAGATTCCTGGCAATCCACACGGTCAAATTGGTCGCCGGCGACTGTCATCTTCCGTGTTTGGGTGGTGGTGTTTGCTATTGTGGGAGCTCAAATGAGTTGGGTGCTGAGGCCGTTCATTGGTTCACCAGACCGTGAATTCTCGTGGTTTCGCGAGCGATCGGGCAATTTTTTCCAAGCCGTTGCACAAGTGGCTTCTGATCTGCTGACAGGAGGTTGAGGTATGTTGCCGGCTCGGCAGAGGATCGCCTGGCGACATTGCGGGGATTTCGTTTGCCGTGTCGCCGACAACATTCTTCGTGGTGAGCAATGGGTTTCCGTCGCGCCACAACCCCGGTCGATGATGTTGACGCTGGGGTTGTTGTTGGGTTGTGGTAGCTGCTACGGAGCCCTGATGGGGGCCTATCCATTCACATGGGAAGAGACTCGGCCACTGCAAATGTTGTATTCTGGGCTAAAAGTGCCATTGTTGCTGGTCCTGAGTTTTGCCTTGAGTGTCCCGAGTTTTTATGTAGCCAACCTATTGCTTGGATTGGGCAATGATTTTGGTATCGCCTTCCGTGCGGTGTTGGCAACCCAAGCCGCCTTGACCATCACGTTGTTTTCTTTGGCACCGATTACGACCCTGTTTTACATTAGTGGTGCGACATACGAACAAGCCTTGATGGTCAATTCGCTGATGTTTGGTATCTCCAGTCTCGGGGTACAGCCATTACTACGCCGTCAATATCGAAGCTTGATCGAAAGGAACCCCTGGCATCGTTGGACCATGCGTGTGTGGATCGTCATTTACGCGTTTGTGGGGATTCAAATGGGCTGGGTTCTGCGCCCCTTTGTTGGCTCGCCCAATAGTCCAACCCAGTTCTTTCGTGATGAAGCCTGGGGCAATGCCTATCTGGTCGTGTGGGGGTTGGTGAAACGAGTGCTGGGCATCGATTCATAGAAGAGCAACCGGGACAAGAATTGTTTACAATTAGCAGATTCCAAGCTAATCTGTTCGTAACCATTCACGGGAACAAGGTGTGGGAGCAAGTCGCATGATTCGCGAGCCGGATTTGCAACGTCCGTAAGATGACCTTTTGGCTCACGATTCACTATTCGGTACGTGGCGAAACCCACCCAACGCCAATTCCGTAAAGGTTACGTCGGCTGGTCATCATTCGATAGGGATAGTTGAATCAAAGGTGGCATGATGGAATTGGAAGTACGCCGAATTTCTACTGCGTCCGATCCAGGGCAGTTGGAATTGTCTCACGAGAAATTGCAGTTGCTCCGACCAGATTTGTACGGCTTGGCCGGCATGTGGCATTCGATCAAGGTAAAACTTGGGCAAGCCTGGGATCAGAAAAAACAAGTGGCTCGACAATTGTTAACGGGAGACAGTCGAGCCGCAGTTGTAATTTCCGTGGCTCCTCTCTTGGTGGCCGCGTATACAGACGAACTCGACTGCATTGCCATGTTGCAGTTCCCAAATCAATTGGTGGGGCAGGGCGGTTTGAAGATCGGCAGTCGCCTACTAACTGTAAATTTTTATGACGACGACTGTGCCTTGGCGCGAGACTTGTTTCCGGGCCCCAAGAACACCAAACGTTGGACCAATTTCGGACCATTGATTGCTGATTTTTTGACATTGGATCAACAACGATTGCAGCATCGCAAACAGCAAATTTCCGAAAGCGAATGGCAACGAACCGTGGCGATGGGACAAGAGTACCTCAAACGTCATCCCAATAAATCGCGTGACGGACGGCCAATCTATTCGTGGGACCCTGCGGAATCACTTGCTCCCCAATTAACCCCCTGGCGCCCAAACTAACGGGCGACCCAAACGAGAATGGCAAACGCGATCGCCTCACGTTGAAATTGGAATCCAATTTTGGGTGTAATAACTACTGAGAAATATTTGGAATTTCAATGAGGTCTCAGATTTTCAAATTTCAAATCTGAAATTTCAAATCTGAAATCTGGAATCTGAAAATCCTTCTACCGTCGGACAATCTTCACTGGCACTGGACTGGACGGGCCCATGGTGACGCTGCGGCGTTTGGGGACGACGGGGCGTGGATCCAGCAATTGAAAGTCGAAACGTCGTACGAACACACCCAAGACCATGGCCATCTCATACGAAGCAAACGCCGCACCAATGCAGCGACGATGCCCACCGCCAAACGGCATGTACTGGAACGGTGAAAACGATTGCTCGATGAATCGTTCGGGGCGGAACAAATCCGGTTCAGGAAACGTCTGTGCGTTGTAATGTGCCAAGACGGTGGCCAATGCCAAGCCCATGCCGGCGGGCAATTGGTACTCGCCCAATTCCAAAGGTTCCTTCAGTTTTCGCAACGTCTCGGTCACGATTGGGTTGACTCGCAACGTTTCTTGAATCGTTGCTTTCAAGTAACTGGCTTCGGCCACTTCGGCCGGCGTTTCATTGGGCAAGGCATCCAATTCTTCGCGAAGTTTTGCTTTGATCTTCGGATCGCGAAAAATGTGATAGATGGCCCAGGTCAACGACAACGCGGTGGTTTCATGGCCGGCGAACAAAAACGTCAACAGTTCTGCATAGATGTCGTCTCGTGTCATGGGCTGGCCGTCTTCGTACTTCGCCTGACACAACAGAGCCAGAATATCGGCGCGGGGTTCAGAATCCTTTAGCCGAGCGTCGATGGCGATATCCAGGAGCGCGCACATTTGTCGCCGCGCGTCCAACCAACGGTCCCACGGAGTCAGTCCCAGAAACCTCACGTGCGAGCGCGACGTAAAGAACAGCAGTGGATTTGCGCGGTTGGCCAGCGACTTGCTGGCTGTGAACATTCTTTCGGCCAACTTCGGATCGTCACCGCCAAAGATGGCTTGGATAATGACACGCAGCGAGATATCTTGCATCAAGTCCGCGGTCAGAACTTTCTCGGAAGATTTTTTGAGGTGTTCCTCGATGGATTGAAGGGCAATGGTCTGCATCAGCCCTCCATAATGCTTCATGCGTTCCCCTTGAAACATGGGCGACATCATGCGGCGTTCGCGCTTGTGTCGCTCGCCTTCCAACACCAACATCGAACCGGACCCTAACAATGGGATCGTCGTCTGTGTCGCAAAGGGTTCATAGATACTCGGGTCTTGGCCGTGAATGATGCGAAGCAAATCCTCGCGGCCTGTCACCACGACGGGGCCATTGAGCGGACAAAAGAAAAACGGGTCGCCGTACTGCCGAGCCCAACCTTCGAGTGCCGCACGCGGATTGCGAATGAGTTTCATCGATGTCCCCCACGTACCACGAGGACCGGGAGGAATTCTTGTTGCTCTCTCGGTTTTTCCGCCAGTCGCGTTCACAGCAGCTCCTTGATCCATATTCAAAAATTGCACGTTCGGCCACTGTCTGGCGACCGAGGCTACGGTTACTCTTCTAGACCAATAACTCTTGCAACACGCGCGCGGGTTCCACGCCGGTCAGGCGTAAATCCAACCCTTGGAATCGGATCGACAATTTTTGATGATCCAACCCCAACAGATGCAGAATCGTAGCGTGAATGTCGCGGACATGAGCCTTTTCCCCGACGGGCCCGAAGCCAAGTTCGTCGGTTTCACCAAAAGTCAGCCCTGGTTTCAGGCCAGCCCCGGCCATCCACATGGTAAACGCTTCAATATGATGGTTTCGGCCAGTTGACTCGCGAACTTCACCCATGGGGGTGCGTCCAAATTCCCCACCCCAAATCACGAGTGTATCGTCCAGCAACCCACGCTGTTGTAGATCCAAAACCAACGCGGCGGAGGCTTGATCGATATCGCGACAAATCTCCGGCAAGTGTTTCTCCAAATTCTCGGTGGGGCCGCCGTGATGATCCCAATTGGTATGGTACAGCTGAATGAAGCGAACGCCTCGTTCGACCAATCGCCGAGCCAGCAGACAGTTCCTGGCGTAGGTGGTCTCTTTCGGATCTTGGATGCCGTACATCGCCAAGGTCTCGGCGGATTCCGCCGTCGTGTCCATCAGTTCCGGGGCGCTGGTTTGCATGCGATACGCCATCTCGTAGGCGTTGATCCGCGTGGCGATCTCTTGATCTCCTGTTTCCACCAACCGCTTGAGATTCAATTGCGAAACACGATCGACCAAGTCGCGTTGCTGTTGGGCGGTGATGCCTGACGGATTCGAGAGATTCAAGATGGGATCACCTTGATTCCGCAATGGCACGCCTTGATACGTGGTCGGCAGCGCACCGCTGGACCAATTCACAGCTCCGCCACGCGGACCACGCGGGCCACTTTGCAGCACTACAAAGCCGGGCAAGTCGTTCGACTCGCTGCCCAATCCGTAAGTCACCCAGGATCCCAAACATGGTCGGCCGAATTGGCCAGTTCCCGTGTTCATGAATAACTTGGCAGGAGCATGATTGAACAGATCGGTCTGACAGGTCTTTAGGATCGTCAGTTGGTCGACGACTTTGGCCGTGTACGGCAAGAGATCACTGACCCACGCTCCGCACTGACCATGCTGGGCAAATGCTTGGCGTCCGCCCAACAAGTCGATGCGGTGACTGCTGTCCATAAACGCAAAGCGTTTGCCTTCGATCATACTCGCTGGGATCGGTTGGCCGTTGTACTCTTGAAGTTTGGGTTTGTAGTCGAACATCTCCAATTGCGACGGCCCACCCGCCATGAACAAGAAGATCACCCGTTTGGCTCGCGGGGCAAAATGCGGCGGCTTTGGTTGCAAGGGGTCGGTCGTTCCGTCGGGGGCAGCCGCAAGGGAACTGCCATCTGACAACAAGTTCGCCAAGCTGATCGCTCCCAGCCCCACTCCGCATTGACTGAAGAAGTGTCGCCGCGTGGCTTGATGAACGATCGACGTCGCGAGTTTGGTTGGTTGTGAATCCATGGGTTATCCCTGAGCTGTTGGTAATTCTATTCGCGAGAAATCGTTTCGTCCAAGTTCAACAGCACTCGCGCCGCGTCCAACGACGTTAGTCCCGCCAAGACCGCAAGCTCTTCGTCGCTGGGGTGTCGCGACGTGCAACGTCGAAATGCGGCGACCATTCCTTCGGCTTCAATCTGGGTCGCTAAGTTTTGAGCCAACTCAAAGAAGCCTGCGTCGTTCATCAGCGTCAATGCTTGGAGGGGCGTATTGCTGCGCAGTCGCCGCGTGCAGGTTTGCACGCCATCCGGCGCGTCGAAGACGTTGAGGAAGGGCGGGGGAACGGCTCGATACGTGAACGTGTACAAACTGCGGCGGAATCGATCCGGCCCGGTACTGGGTTTCCACGGTCGATTGACTTGCCCCAGACTCATGGCGCCGTCCGGTAGAGGTGGATAGACCGGTGGCCCGCCTAAGGTCGCGGTGAGACTGCCGCTGGCCACGAGCGCCGCATCACGCACCAGTTCAGCCTCCAATCGCACGCGTTGTTGTCGCGCGAGCCAACGATTGTCGGGATCGATTTCGCGGAGTTGTTCGCTGACGTTGGACGATTGTTGATAGGTTCGGGACATGACAATCCAGCGATGCAGTTGCTTGAGACTCCAGCCCTGTTCGATCCACTGCGCTGCCAATGCATCCAACAGTTCTGGATGTGAAGGCGACGTTCCTTGTAATCCAAAGTCGTTGTCGGACTCGACCAATCCCCGTCCGAAGTAGACTTGCCAGACTCGGTTGACCATCACGCGGGCCGTCAGTGGATTGTCGTGCGAGACCAACCACCGAGCCAGGTCCAAACGGTCGGGAATGACGCCGCGTGCAGTCAATGGTGGCAGCACCGCAGGAGTCCCGGGCGACACCTCCGCGTCTTTTCGCGTAAAGTCGCCTTTGATCAGCACATGGGTGGGACGCCGTTGGGTTCGTTCTTGCAAGACAAGCGTGGTCGTTTCCGTTGGTGTTTCGGTCGTTGCGGCGGTGTTGGGATTTGAATAATTGACTTTGAGTTTCGGTTCGTCTTGTTGATTAAAAAATGCGAACAGCTGATAAAACTCGGTCTGCGAGATAGGATCGAATTTGTGGTCGTGACATTGGGCGCAGCTGATGGTTAGGCCTAACCAGACGGTGCTGGTCGTGGCGACTCGGTCGACTACATTTTCGATGCGAAATTGTTCGACGTCGATACCACCCTCTTCGTTATGGGGCGTGTTGCGGTGGAAGCCCGTGGCAATCTTTTGGGACTCGGTGGCGTTGGGTAGTAGGTCGCCAGCGATTTGTTCGATCGTGAACTCCGTGAAAGGTTGATCGTTGTTCAGGGCGGCGACCACCCAATCGCGATAGGGCCAGATCTGACGAGGGGAATCGACCGAATAGCCGTTGCTATCGGCGTAGCGCGCTTGATCCAACCACCATCGGCCCCAACGTTCCCCGTAATGGGGACTGGCCAACAACCGCTCGACGGTCGCCGCGTAGGTTGCTTGTGGATCGACCTTATATTGAAGCAAAAAAGCGTCTTGTTCCGCCAGTGTTGGCGGCAAGCCAATCAAATCCAGGCTCAAGCGACGGAGCAACATTTCCGGGGGTGCCGGCGGCGAAAACGTCAGGTCGTGGTTCGCTCCAGAATCCAAAGCAGTGTCGTGGTTCGCTCCGCGAACGTTGGTAGAGTCGTGGTTCGCTCCGCGAACCAACGTTGGATCGCGTAGCGATCCACTACCCTCGCGTAGCGATCCACTACCATGGCCAACCGCGATCCAGTGATCGATGATTTCGCTGGGAGTGGCTGCTGGTGCCGGTTCCGAGCGCCCGGTGGTCTTGGTATTCAGTGGCTGGAAAGCCCAATGTTCGGCGTAGACCGCTCCGGTCTCGATCCAACGTTGCAGCAGTTGCTTTTGTTCCGGGGTCAATGGCTTGCCGAATTCCGGCGGCGGCATGATTGCTCCGGGGTCGTCGTGCAGGATGCGCTGCACCAATTGGCTGGCGTTTGGATCGCCGGGAACGATGGCATCGCCGCTACCGGACGTCAAAGCTCCGTCACGGGTGTCCAATCGCAGGTCGGCTTGTCGCGAGTGAGCGTCAAAACCGTGACAGGCGTAGCAGTGATTTGCCAAGATCGGGCGAATTTGTCGATCGAAGTCAATTTCGTCCGAGCGGCCTTGTGATGGGACCAAGAACCAGACCGCGGCCCAAGCAATCGCCGTCGCCAGCAAGTAGGGACCGAGTCGCCTTGAGCCCACGGCACGCGACCGTTGGTGGGGAGTCGCAATCTGTCGTGGTTCGCTCTGCGAACCAACAATGGATCGCGGAGGGATCCACGACCATGACCGGTCGATTCGGCGAGGAAGGGCGTTTGGTTGTTTGGGCATGGTTGTTTGATCGGTCCATGGTTGCCGTACCCCGGTTGGCATTGTAATCGATGTTCGAAAGTGATTCTGGAGTGAGCGGATAAACTTGATGGTAGGTCCATAGCGGAAGTGCTGAAAAAACTATAAAATGCGGCCGCTTCGGTTGGGGCTGGGTGGGAAGCCGGGCGCGATGACATTTCGAAATTCGGATCGGGAATTGGACTGAGGGATTTGAGCATGACGAAGAAGAAAGCAGCTACCGAAGACGGCGAAGCCCCGAAGAAGACGGTCAAGAAAGCTGCGGTAAAGAAGGCTCCGAAAGCCGAGGGCGAAGAGGGCGTCAAGAAAGTCAAGAAAGCCGCCGCCAAGAAGCCATCCAAGTCCAAGTCCAAAAAAGCGGCGGAAGCAGATGCTCGCGTGAAGTTGTTTTGGGGCGTGTTTTCTCCGACCATGAAACGCGTGGCCGTATTCCACTACCACGAAAAGAAGTTGGCGGAAAAGAAGGCCAAGGACATGAGCGACGGCAAGTCTCCGCACTTCGTCGCCAAGATCAAAGAAGCGATCGATCCAACGGCATAACTGGCCGTTCGAGTATTGGGACCCTTTTGTCGAGTCCCACGCAACCTGGGGTTGTCGTCGATTAAACGCAAAACGTACGTCAGGCAAATTTGGCTGACGTACGTTTTTTTAGGATTTGGCCGCTTCGGTCTTGGTGGATTCTGGTTTATGCGGCTTGGGTTTCGGGGCGGTGATTAGCACGGTGACAGCACCGGCGATTACTAGGAAAAGGCTCAGGTAAAAGAACGTGCCAACTTGGCCCCACAGTCCTTTGGATATGATCTCCGAAAACGTGTTGACGACGGGGGCAATGCCAAAGACCAAGGGCATCACAAAAATGGGTCGTCCACCAAAGTTGAAAGCGTAAATGATCCCCAGCGCGCCGACCGCGCCCAACGATCCGCCTAAAATACTCCAAAACCAGCCGTCCATGCGGAACCAAGATCCAGGTTCCGGTCGAAATCCTGGTTGAATCAATAGTGGAAACACCACGGCAACGACAAAATACGCCAAACCAACGCATAAGAACGGGCGCATGCGACTACCGCCCATGACCGCTTGGCCTTTATGCAACACCGGCCCGTACGCCCCCCAACTTAATGCGGTCAACAGAATAAACGACCCCTGCAGAATCAACGACGCAAACGCCCCGCGATCTTCGTCTTTGAACCTGGTGGGCTCGTCTTCGAAAACAACCGGAGTGGCCGGCACGGCTTCCGGCGAAGATTCTTCGCTGGGAACATTGACGGCAGG
>JAEUIP010000103.1:15962-16201 GCA_016795075.1 Planctomycetaceae bacterium
ACCGCTTTCGTTTCGGTCTTTGGTTTGGTTGGTTTGTGGACCAACACGCCCGCTGCACCAATCGCAACGATGATAATCCCCAGATAAAAGGGCCAAGTTGCTTGTTTCAAGTTGCCCGACATCATCATCGTGACAAAGGTATTCACCACGGGAGCACAGCCAAACACCAAAGGCATGACGTAGATAGGGTCTCCGCCAAACTTCAGGGCCAAAATAATGCCCAGCGCACCGACGGCTCC
>JAEUIP010000104.1 GCA_016795075.1 Planctomycetaceae bacterium
TCGCTGAGACTTTGTCGTTCCGAGTCGGTAAGTTCGGAAGAGACCGCCTTGATCGCTAGAACCGCTTCCTCGGTCGCGCCGTTGACGTCCGTCGCCATCAACCGATTCGCAACGGGTTGAACTTGGTTCAACGGCAAATTCAGGCCGGAAAACTCCAAGTCGTCGATTGGACGACTAAATTCCTCGGGACGATAGGCTTGCAGTAACTTTAGCAGGTCGGCGGGATTCACACGAACATCGTTCGGGACCAAGCTATATTCACTCAGCAGGAACGCCATTTCGTCCGGTACGAATCCATATTGCTTTTCCAATTCTTTGCGGGCTTTCAGGACCCGATAATCGCGAATCGCACGTTCGACCGGCGTCTGCAAGAACTGCACGACAGACGGCGTGAAATACAGGCTGGCCAAGATTCCGATCACCAAACTGATCATGGCCTTGACTAAGGTGGCCCGTAGCTCTTCCAAATGCTCGCCAAACGTCATGCGCGAGTCTTGAAACAGGTCGTCGTTGGTTTGAGGCATGGATAGCTAAATCAATCGAGAAATGCTCGGGTTCCGGACACACATGGGGCGCCGCTGGCCCCTGGGCCCGTGACGACACCTCTTTATTCTAACTACGGATCCAGATTTCAATCAGGCCCCCCTCCGTTCGAGAAATTGGGCGATCTAGGCGTTGTCTCAAAAGGAACCTGGCCGTTTCCCGGTCAAACTGCTTTTGCACCAAAGCCTAACAAATCCGATTGCACGAATATTGGTTCATGGGCCATAATCGGTCCCTCCCAAGCCGAACCCGTTGAACAAACAATCGGCATTGCCTGCGATTCTGGCTCGATAATAATGAAAGTCCACTTTTGTCCCACACACTTCAACAATTCGTATCGCCTTTGTGGTTTCGCCCCGTCTTTCGCCAATATTTGTGGGGCGGACGTCGTTTGGGAGACGTGTTAGGGAAACCGATTGGTCCCGACGGGCGATTCGCCGAAAGCTGGGAAGTGGTGGATCATGGAGCGGACCAAAGCACGGTCGAATGGGGCTGGTTGGGGTCCGAATCCTTGGCAGGTGTTACCCTCGGGGCGCTCATGCAGCACCACGGTTCAAGTCTCATTGGTCCCAAATGGTTCGCGGAGATTCACTCCGACCGGTACCCTGCCAATTTGCAAGGCCGTTTTCCGCTGTTGGTCAAATGGCTGGACGCCCAACAGAACCTCTCGTTACAAGTTCACCCCAACAACGATCAGGCCGCCCAACAAACACCCCCGGATCTAGGCAAGTCGGAAGCGTGGTATGTGGCCGATGCGGCACCTGGGGCACGGGTTTATGCGGGTCTATTGCCAGGCGTTGGCCAAGCAGAATGCGAAGCCGCAATCCGGGACGGACGTCTCAAAGAAGTCCTGTATAGCTATTGCCCAGAAGTCGGGGATTGCATCTACATTCCCGCTGGTACGATTCACGCGATCGGCGCGGGATTGTTGGTAGCGGAAGTGCAACAAGCCAGTGATACCACATATCGGTTGTACGATTGGGACCGAATCGGCGACAATGGTCTGCCTCGTCCGTTGCAGGTCGCCCAAGCTCTTTCCGTCGCGGACTGGCAGCGTGGCCCCGTCCCACCTGTCTCGGCAAGTACCGTTTCCGTCGAGCATCGACTAAGCCCAGGTTCGACCGCCACTTGCGAAACTTTGGTTCAATGCCCGTACTTCACGCTCCAACGACTGACGCTCAACGGTCGGCTGCGGCTATCCGAAAACCAATGCCAGATCTTGATTGGCTTGCACGGCAGTGGACGTTTGGTGCCGATCACGGGTGGGGGCTCCCAGGTAGCCGCCGGCAACTTGGCAGACACTCTGCGTGAAATTGCGGATCGCCCGTTGCAGTTGGGTAGTAGCGTGTTGGTCCCTTACGGAGCCGCGCCCATGGAACTTGTGAGCGATGGAGGGCTTCGCATCTTGGTTGCCACTTTGCCGGAGTAAATCGCTAAACGGCTTAAACCTCTTCGATCCGCGACGTCGCGTCGCCGAAGGTTTTTAAGTTGATGTCGACTTTGTCCATGAGGGACAGGAACAAGCGGCAGAGTTGACGGTCGGGTTTGCCGGAATAATCCAAAACTTGGCCCGTGCGCAAGCGACCACCCGCTCGACCTAACAAGATCACGGGCAGCTGATCATTGTTATGCATCGCACCTGCCATCATGCTGGAACAGTGCATCAGCATCGTGTTGTCCAACAAAGTGCGGTCGCCTTCTTGGATCGAATCAAGCTTCTTCGCCAAATAGGCCAACTGCTCCATGAAAAACTGATTGACCTTCAACCAATCCGAACCATCGCTGTGCGACAGCAAATGATGGATCATGTAGTCGATCCCATGACCGGCTTGCTCGACACTAGCGAGATTTGGAAAACGCAGCGCGCTATGGTCGTTGTTCAACTTGAGTGTTGCGACCCGAGTGGTGTCGGTTTGAAAGCCCAGCACCATAATGTCGATCATCAATCGCATGTGTTCGGAAATGTCTTGCGGAATGCCATCGGCTGGACGCGCGATATTGGGTTGCTCCAAGGTGGGACGCCAGCCTTGTAACTCACCACGTTGGCCCGCGTTAGCAATTCTTAGTTCGATCTCGCGGACACTGTCCAAGTACTCGTCCAACTTCTGTTTGTCCCCGGAACTGATGTCGCGTCTCAAGTCTTGAGCATCCGCCAAGACCGCATCCAAAACGCTCTTGTCCTCAGGAGACGACGAATCTTTGAACAAGCGATCAAACGCCAAAGCAGGATAAAGCTCCAGCGGTGTCGGGGTGGTCGGCGAACTCCACGAAATATGCGAACTGTACAACATACTATAGTTCTTGTGCACCGATGGATTCGATGTCTCGCAGGCCAGGACCAAACTAGGAACTTTGGTGCTGCGCCCGTACGTTTGCGCGATCACTTGATCGAAACTAGTGCCCGAGCGAATCTGCCCGCCGCTGGCGATCGGAGCTCCCGACAGAATATTCCCCGTCTGCGAACTGTGGATATTCCCCTTGCAAGCTTCTTCGTGATACAGACCACGAACAAAAACCAACTTCTCGCGGAAGTCCGCCAACGGAGTCAGGACCTGCCCCAGTTCCATGTCGCGACCTTCTCCCTTGGCCCACCACTCACGCGAATGAAACCCATTGCCCGAGAAAGTTACGCAAACGCGAACCGGCGCTTCGCTGGACGCCGAACCCACGGACGCTTCATCACCCCAAACGCGAAGCGATTCCAACCAGGGCAAAGCCATGGTCACACCGACACCGTTCAAAAATCGACGCCGAGAAAAATGGTGAGTTTGCATGGTGCGAGCCTTTGTGTTTTGAGGTTGGTTCGTTTTTTGGTTTTTGGTTTCTAGTTGCGGGCTAAGTTCAAGTCGTTGGTTTGTTCCGCAATTTGATTGGTTATGGTTCCATGGTTTTTCCAACCCGCGACGTGGTGCAACTCCTAAGAGTCGTCATCGTGGATCGACTTGCGCCACACACCCCACGAGTACCACGGGTAACCACCGACGATCAATGTTTGCCGCGGATCTGACGAAACTGGGGGCTGAGGACGATTTGCTCGATCAAGTCGCCGACCCGCGTTTGCTCCGTCGCAACCATTTGCTCGATGAGCGGTTGGTCCGAAAGTTGAACGCTACGTCCAAGGGCGTAACCTAACAACTTTCGACCAAACTGTTTGACAAATACGTGGCTCCGTTGGCGCACCAGGTAATCGCGCAGATCCGCCATTCCGCCGACCTGGGTTCCATCATACAACACTGTTTGCGTGTCCGCCGATCGCCAACGCCCGATGGCATCGAAGCCTTCCAACGCAAAGCCATAGGGATCGATGCGCGAATGGCAACCGGCACAAGCCGGGTCACTGCTGTGTCGTTCAATGAGTTGTCGTTCCGTTAGCCCCGTCGGCGGTTCTTCGGGCAGTGTGGGAACCCCTTTGGGCGGGTTTGGAGTCTTTTCGCCCAGCACCACTTCACTCAGCCACATGCCGCGCAAAATGGCACTCGTGCGTGATGCTCCTGAGTGCTTGGCCAGCGTAGCGGCAAAGCCCAGCATTCCTCCGCGACCATGTTGCTTGAGCCCATCGACTCGCTGCCAACCTTCACCGGAAAAAGGCACCGCGTAGTGTTCGGCCAACGCAGCATTCAGAAAACTATGGTCCGCATCCAGCAACGAGACAACCGGGCGATTGTTCTGAAACATGTCCATGAAGAATCGAGTCACCTCTTCTTGCATGTCGCTGCGAAGTGCGTTGAAGGTTGGAAAGTGCCGCTCGCTTTTTTCATCCAGGGTGGCGACGTCACGAACATGCAAATATTGGCACCCAAACTCAGTCGCCAGTCGCCGAATCTTCTTCTCGTCCTGCAACATTCGCCGGACTTGGGCTCGAAGAACCTCGGGCTCGTGCAACCGACCATTTGCGGCTAATTCTGACAGCTCCGAATCGGGCAGCGACGACCAAAGAAAGTAACTCAAACGAGTGGCCAGTTCCCAGTCATTCACTGGGCCGGTTTCCGACCCTGGGGTCTCCGTTCGATAGAGGAACGCGGGCGAAGCAAGAATTCGCGTCAACATCAATCGGGGCGGCATGCCTCGCAATTGTGCGACTTCAGCCGAAGTGAGCGGTCGGCGCCAGGCTCGTTCGGCCAACTCGATCACCGCTTGTCGCTGAGCCGCTTCCGCCGCGATTTGCTCCGTGCGAAAGGTCGCCGCGGCGTGATGAATTGGTTCGCGCATCTTCTCGAATTCCACGACCAAGTCGGACCGATCTTGGGTGGCAAACTCGTAGATCTGTTCGAAGGCATCGACTTGCTTCAATGGCGCTTCGCTGACAAACAACAACTCCTGCCACAGACGATCCAATTCGGCAATTTGAGCATCGTCCAAGATCAACCGTTGGAGATGTTCGTCCTCCCGATAGAACAATCGCAGCGTCACGACTTCGTCGACCGGCACGATTCTTGAATAACAGAGAGCCAGCGGAAACAAGTCGCGAAACTGGGCAAAACTCCTTTGAAAATCAATCCGCGCCGGATTTGTGTCACCGACCATCACGGGCAGATCTGGCCGCAGGTTGTTCCGAGCGTCATCCAGCGTCGAGGGCTCGTTGGTCGTCACTTGCAGTTGCACACTGCCTTCCGTCATCGAAGCCAATTTGCCCGTGACGACAAATTCGGCTCCTGCTGCAAACTCCGCCGGAACTTGGAATTCCAAAACGTTCGGCGACTGCGAGGTCACGGGGGCCGATGGCGTTGTCGTTTGGAAGTCGCGCAGTGCGGGAGCTAGCAAGGGATGAGTCAGTGGAAAATGTGCGCGCAAGTGTTGTTGAACCTCTGCTGCCGCTTCAGGACTCGGCGTCGCGCACCAACGAGCCATGGGTTCGGGCAGGGTGGCAGTCGCCTGAGTTGAAACTGCTTGGCTCAGGAAATGCCACGGACCAATCGGGTTACTTTGCAGAATGTTTGGCGCTACGTCGCTCGCGAGATCCCAAGTTGTTGTTGCATCCGACACGTTCAAGTCAATGGCGGTCATATCGCAGTAATGCGTGTCGCGCGGACTAATGCCCAACGCGATCACTTGGCCAGCGGACACATTGATGTTCTCGAAAGGGCCGAGCGCATGATTGTTGCCTCCTTCCGTGACTCCAGACGCCAAGACTTCCGTCCGATGGCCGCGACGAATTTCCAGCGACCACGCGACGCCATCGCCGCAATCCAAATGCGCATCGAGGACTCGACCGGAGACACGAAACGTGCCGTTCGTTGGACAACGCCACGCGACGACCACGGCCCGAGTTGGAGCGGGGTGCACTGCGATGCCGCGTCCATGCATCGTGCCTGGAATGCGGACCGTGTTTTCCGAGGAGTTCGCCAGAATACTGAGATCGTCTCCCGCGGTCCAACCTTGAATAAATCCATAGTCCGGAACTCGTTCGATCTTGTTTGGCAGCAATGGTTCAAGTTCGACGAGGGGAGACGAACCGAGCCCAAGATAATCCCGCCACAAGTCCATATACTTTAATGAATCGTTCGCCCCTGCGATGGACCCAATCGTCGCGGGCGTTGCATCGCGTTTTGCTTGTTGCTGATCATCTGCCAATGCGGCCAAACAGGGGAGGATCGAATCGAGAATAGCGGTCCGCTCCGCTTGCAGATGATTCGTCAGCTGTGGCAAGGTGGCAACCGGAATATCGGGTCGATCTTTGGCCACCAACCGGGGGTTCTCCCACAACACGTTGTCGCCGGTCGAGCCATCGCCCGCGGCATGGGATACCAAAAACAAACGCTGATCCTGAGCGCCATCCAATGCGACGCGAAATTCTTGCCGCGTCACAAACGGATCCACCGCTTCTTGCCAAGCTTGGGGACCGTTCGGTCGTCCCACATGACCGACCAAAGAGAACTTCCACAAAACATTTTGCCAGGCCTCGATATCGGCCGTCGTCAATTGTTTGGCTTGGTACTTTTTGCGAAGTGGATCCAGCAAGAGCGAGGGTTCGTTCGACTCCAGCGCTTCACGCAATAAAGACAAGTACTTCGGGCTAAGTCCGGTGCTCGCGGACTCGGATTGTAACGCCGCGAGGTACTGGGGCAACGGCAACCGCCCTTCGTTCGTGCCCGTATCCAGATCAACGCCCTGCAATTGGACCGTATTGCCTTGAGCTTGACTTGTGTGTCGGGCATAAAACTGGCGGATCTCGGCCAATGATTCGGCAGTCCAATCTTGTGGCGAGGTACTCGGTGAAAAACGAATTCCGTTGGGCAACAACACGGCATGTTGGGCAACTTCTTTTGCCGCATCCAGATACTTTGTCAGTAAGGCCGGGGACATCACCAATGCGGCCCCGACGTTCGTAAAGCCTTCGCCGGCCGCACCATCAACGGGAAACTCCCGGGCCGGATCAAGCGACTCGATGCCCGTTAGATCTCGCAAACTGTAGGTATACTCATGGTTCGACAAACGACGCAGCACGACCGGACCGGGATCACCGGCATTGGCCAATGCGACGGAGTCCAACGTCGATTGCACCCACGTGGTCAATTGCTGCTTCTGCGACGCGGTTAGCTGCGGAGCCTCCGCGGGCGGCATGGTTCCCAATTCGAGTTGTTCTCGGACATGTTCCCAAACTTGCGCGTCTTGTTGAACTAGCGACAAAGTCGCAAATCTCTCTAAATCCAGTTCGCCTTCTTGTTTCTCCGTCGAGTGACAGGAAAGACAATAGTCGCGCAGCAACGGTCGGATCGTTTTCTCAAACGCTTCTTGAGCAATTCCAACCTGGGTCGCCGACAGGCACAACACGCACAACAGGGCAGGCACGAATCTAAAGACCAACCGGGTTGGGAAACGGCGCGAATAGGTCGCGAGGAAAAAGTTGCGGTACATAAATCGTGGGATTCTCTTTTCGGCGGGAGCGATTTTGGTTGGTCGATGTTTGTTTGGGCTCAGGTTAGAATTTCGTGCACGACACTGGCATGTTCGACACCGGTCAACCGATAGTCCAGCCCCGCGTGACGATAGGTGAGTCGTTCATGATCAAAGCCCATCAAATGCAAAATGGTTGCGTGAAAATCACGCACATGGACGGGCTTTTCCGCCGTCCATAAGCCAATCTCGTCTGTTGTTCCGTGAACAATGCCGCGTTTCACTCCGGCTCCTGCCAGCCACGAACTGAAGGCCCAAGGATGATGCTCACGACCGGGCGCGTCGGCGGTGTTATTAAACGGCGTGCGGCCAAACTCGGTGGTCCAGACGATCAAGGTTTCGTCAAACATGCCGCGAGCTTTTAGATCTTTAATAAGAGCCGCAATCGGTTGGTCAACATTTTTCGCCAACGGAACGTGAGTCATCATGTCGCCATGCGCATCCCAGTTGTTCGCCGACCCCACATCGATCAACTCCACGAAGCGAACACCCCGTTCGATCAAACGTCGTGCAGCGAGGCATTGCCAGCCGAAACCGGACTTCTGGTCGGGAGCCAACCCGTAACTTTCCAGTGTGGTGGACGACTCCTCGGAAAAATCAAACGCCTCTGGGACGGCCATTTGCATCCCAAACGCAGTCTCAAACGTCTGCAGGCGAGCCAGCAGTTGAGCGTCCTCTTGCCGACTGGCCAAATGTTCGGCGTTCACCTCTCGCAAAGCCGCCAATTCAAGCTGTTGTCGATCGCTGGAAACCCGGGGTTGCACATTCGCGATGGGCTCTGCGCCTGGAACTACCAAGGTTCCTTGAAAAGCACCCGGCAGAAAATCGTTGGCGTAGACCTGCGTCCCCGCGTAGGTCTGCGCCGGTGCGATCACCACAAAACCAGGCAAGTTCTGGTTGATTGTTCCTAAACCGTACGTCAACCATGAGCCGATGCTGGGGCGTGAGAAAGTAAACGACCCCGTATGCATCCCCAACGTCGCGTTGTAATGATTCGAGTGGGACGTGTGCATTGAACGGATCAGTGCGATGTCGTCGACGCAGGTCGCCACATGCGGAAACAACGCACTTACTTCCGTACCACATTGGCCATGTGGTTGGAACTCCCATTGTGGACGCTTCAAGAAAATCCGCTCGTAACCTGGCCGGTCTTTGATCTCTGGATGGTTGGCTTTGATTTCCTTGCCATGCTGCTTCACCAGCTCCGGCTTGGGATCAAACGTGTCGACATGGGAAACACCACCCGTCATGAAGAGAAAAATGACGTTCTTGGCTTTGGCCGGAAAATGGGGCTGACGCGGAGCCAACGGGTCACCCGCATCAGCCAACAATTGATCGACGATCCCGGAAAACAGGAGCGATCCGGCAGCGGCAGATTGCAAGAATGAACGGCGGGGCAAGGATTTTTGCGGCATGTTTTCACGTCGGCTTTGTATGGCTCTAGTCCACGAATAAAAACTCGTTACTGGCCAGTAACACTCGGATTTGTGCGGCCCATTTTTCGCTCACGTCTGCGGGGTACGTCGTCATGAAGTTGTGGAACCGTCGAGTTTCCGATTCGGTTGGTGCCCTTTGAAAAAGCGTTTGCATGACTTCCCGAAAGCGATCTTCATCATTCGGTAATTCCACAACTCGCTCGGCGAGCGCTGTGGCTTGGTCGTGAAAGAAAGCGTCATTGATAAAATACAGGGCCTGCGTGGGGACGATCGTCGTTTGCCGTGTTGGCGTCGAGGCGTTCGGATCCGCTCCATCGAACAATGCCAGGAATGGATGACGGCGTTGGCGTTGGACCATCAGGTAAACACTTCGCCGATCGGTCTCGTAGACGGCATTAAATGGAGCGTGTTGGGAAAACGACCAACTGGCTTCTGCAGGAAATGGGTGTCCTTCCGCCGACGTTGAATCAAGCCGACCAGAGACCTTCAATAGACTGTCCCGCAATTCTTCGGCGGTGAGTCGTCGGCGACTAAAATGACTCAGCCAGCGATTATCGGGATCGGTCGGCGCGGACGTTTGACTGGCACGTCGATAAGCTTCGGTATGTAATAAGAGACGATGCAGCGACTTGACGCTGTAACCGCTCTGCACAAAACGAGCCGCCAGAAAGTCAAGCAATTCCGGGTGGGTTGGTCGATCTCCCCGTGATCCAAAATCATTGGACGAACGAACGAGACCGCGACCAAAGTGCCATTCCCAAACTCGATTGACCATGACGCGAGCGGCCAACGGATGTCGTGATACCCATTGGCTCAATTCGCGGCGACCGCTGCCCGAATCCATCGGCACATCCGAACCGCCAAAGACCGTCAACCAACGTCGCGGGACTTCCGAGCCAAGTTGCTCTGGATCGCCGCGTACATGAACTCGCGCGTTCTTCACCGCCTGATCAACGACCGCATAGGCGACAGGAATGGTGGGAGCCGGTCCCGGATCTGGCAAAACCGAATTCACGTTGCCAAGGGCCAACAATGCCGCGCCTAAATCAGGAGCCACAAAGTGAGTAAGTTCGCAGGAAACTCCATCCAATCCTCCCGCGGGATGGGCGTCGGAAACTTGACACTTCAGCACGACCTCGCCGTCCACGGGACTGGTCCAGGCCACTCCCACGGGACGTCGATCACCGGGATGCACAAAGAAGGAATGGGGTGGTAGCGACGTCCACACGCTGACATGTTCATGTGCCGCGTTAACAAAAACGGAAGGTTCCGATCCGAGACTCCAAGATTTCAATTCGGTTCGGCCCGCGATAAGATCGCGCCGGTCGGTGAGAAATTGGGGACCGTTCGTAACTTCAAGAAAACTCCAGATCGCTCCGTTCTTTCCCGACTGCGGATTTCCTTGCAACAAGTTCGGGACAACCTCGGCTAGGTCCCAGGTTCTTTGCTCACCGCCGGCTTCATGAATCGTCCAGTTGACGAGCGTGCTATCCGCTCCATAGTTGTCGTTCGGGAACACGCTTAGCAACAGAACCTCGCCACGTCGCACGACGACTTTCTGTTCAAACGCCGACGAACTACCTTCTTCAATGGCGACTTCGGAAAGCACCTTCTTCGAGGAATTCCACAAACCTTCGATCGATTGTGATAGTGAACGAGTCTCCGCATCCAGTCGTTCTTTCTCTGCCGCGAGCAGCGCGACTTTATCGTTCCACGGTTTCATCAAGGCGTCGATTTCCGCCGAAGAAAGGATCGGCACGAGATCGCGTGGTTGCCCCTTCGGTTCGCAACCCGGGAACGAAAACTTGGTGCTTTCGAAGATGCCGTACAACGCGTAATAGTCTTCGGCACTGATCGGATCGTATTTGTGATCGTGACAACGGGCACAACCGATGGTGAGTCCCAAGAAGTTTTTTCCCACATTGTCGATAACGTCTTCGTACGTCAAGAACATGTCTTTATCGATATCGTGCCCAAAGCGGCGCGCGATCGCCAAATAACCGGTGGCAACGATCCCATCCGCGCGCTTTTTGCCTTGTGAGTGCTCCGTCAGTAAATCACCGGCAAGTTGCTCGCGGACAAACTGATCAAAAGCCAAGTCGTTTTGAAATGATTCGATGACCCAATTGCGATACCGCCATGCGTGCGGTAGTGGCCGATCGGTGTTTTCGCCGGCCGTGTCCGCATAGCGAACCACGTCCAACCAGTGCCGTCCCCAATGTTCACCGTATTGCGGCATTGCCAAGAAACGATCGATTGCTCGAGTCCAAGCGTCAGGCGCTTTGTCGGCGATAAAACGCTCCACTTCGGTTGCTGTCGGCGGCAAGCCCGTGAGATCGTAACTCAACCGACGGAACAAGGTACGAGGGTCAGCGAATGGCGCAACCGTTAATCCTTGGCGATCCACTTCGGCTTGGATCAACTGATCGATGTGCCGAACGTCGGCGAAAAAATCCGCCTCGGAAAGTTCGGGCAGAGGTTGAAACGCCCACCAGTCTCGCGCTTCCTCCCGCGTCATCCCACCGAGGACTTCGGTGCCATCGCGGGGGTCCGGCGCCCCGATGGCGACCCACTTCGTTAGAATCGCGATTTCTTCGGCGGGCAATGGTCCGCGTTCGGCCGGCGGCATCTCCAGCGAACGATAGTTGATCGCCTTGATCAATAGGCTCTCATCGGGCTGACCTGGAACAATGGCCGGGCCATTATCACCGCCGCGTCGCCAACCGTCGGCCGAAGCCAAGGACAGGCCTCCGTCCGCCTTGGTACCTCCGTGGCACTCGGAGCAACGTTTGATAAGAAGTGGCCGAACGTCTCGTTCGAAAAACTCCAGGTGCTCGGCCGAAATTGTCCCGGCTTCTTGGGCAACGACAAACGTAGGGAAGTGGACACAGCCGAGCCACGCGAGCCATAAACTCAAGGCATGCGTGGTGGCCACTTGCCACACGTTTCGTCGGGATGCGGAAAGATCCATCAGCTCCGGCCTACTTCAGAAAATCCACGTGGCTCATTCAAACCACTGAGTATGGGTTCGCCCCTTGACCAACTCGCGCGGTTGATTCAGGTGGTTCATCACCATCATTTCCGGATCGATCCCGAACGCATGATAAATGGTGGCCAAGAGATCACCCGGATGGACCGGATCCTCGGCCGGGGCCGAGGCCGTCTTGTCCGATTTGCCATAAACCAAGCCGCGCTTCGTTCCCGCACCGGCGACGAGGCCCGTATAACAATACGGCCAATGGTCGCGGCCACCCGCATCGTTGCTATTCCCGGATGTACTGACGCCGCGTTGCGGAGCCCGACCAAACTCACCAACCGCCACCACCAGAGTATCTTCCAACAAACCGCGTCGGTCCATGTCTTCCAACAGACCGGCCAATCCCGAGTCGAACATCGGACCCGATTGGTTCTTCATTCGCTTCTCAAGGTCGGAGTGTTGGTCCCAGCTGTGGTTATCCGAGTTGGCAACCTTGGGCCAAATCACTTCGACGACTCGGGTCCCCGCTTCGATCATTCGTCGGGCCAACAACAGGCTCTGTCCAAACGTATTCTTGCCATAGAGTTGTTTGACTTCGTCCGTCTCAACAGAAAGGTCAAAGGCCTGCCGAGCCCGCCCCGATGTGACCAAGCTGATGGCTTGTTTGTATTGGTCATCCAACTTGTACGACTCCACAGCCTGATCAATGGCCGGCATTTGTGAATTGACCAAATCCAACAAGCGAGCTCGGCGTTCCAAACGCACTGAAAACACATCTTGGGGTAGCTGCAAATCATCGATTTTGATCCGCGCCATCTTGGACATGTCCATGTCGTCCCCATCGGGATACAACGTGTAAGGATCAAACGCCTTACCTAAAAAGCCAGCCGTTCCGCCTTTGCCAACAACATTGCTCTCCTGCAAAGGTCGCGGCAACATGACAAAGGGCAACATCGGAGTATCCACCGGTTTCAGTTTGATAATGTTCGACCCAAAATTCGGAAAGTCTTTGGGTGAGGGTGGTTCCAATTGCCCAGAAGGACTTACCTTGTCCGTGGTGTAGCCCGTCATCATTTGGTAAATAGCGGCGGTGTGATTGAACAAGCCATTCGGTGTGTAACTCAGCGAGCGGATCATCGTGAAACGGTCGTTGAGTTGTGCCAATCGCGGCAGGTTCTCCGTAAATTTGATGCCCGGAATCTTGGTCGAGATTGGGGCAAAGACACTTTTCACATTGTCGGGAACATTTTCTTTGGGATCCCACAAATCCAGATGACTGGGTCCACCTTGCAAGTACACCATGATGATACTCTTGGCTCGGCCCCATCCCGGACTTTCTAACCGCGGCACCGAGGCCGCAGCCGGTCGGGACAACAACATCGGCAGGGATAATCCCAACATGCCGGACATGCCGACACGCACCACATCGCGCCGAGTCATTCGATTCTGATCGCACGTGTCTCGCCCTGGGGCGCCTACAATTCGCAACATGACTTCACTCCCTTAATGGAACTTAGTGATTGAACATAAACGCGGGACTATTGATCAAGGCCCAAGTCAAGTCTTGAGCCAACGTCACGCGCAACTGATCGAGCTGAGCCTGACTTCGCGCAAAATCGGCCTGCAACTGCAACAATGTTCGATCTTCGAGGACGGGTTGTTCGGCGATCGCCAACGCCGCGCGTCGCTCGACAATGCCTGGCAAAATTTCGACTGGCTTGGATGCCTCCGCCAGTTGTTGCGTCAAACTGCGGCGATGTTGATCCCCGGCGCGAAAGGCGGCCAAAATCGGGGCTGGCGCCGCGTCACGGAGCGACTGCCCCTCCGCTGCGCGCAGCGAAACTAGTTCCGCCAGATAGGGTTCGGCCAAGCCCAGGTCCAAGCCCGCCGTGGCAGTTGAAAACGAAACGCGAAACCGACCCAACGCATGCAATCCATCGGCATAATTCTGAACAAAACGCATCCGCCAACGCGTTCCACTCGGATGGTGAACCGCCTGAGCCAACTTGGCGACGACCCAGTGCGTTTTCTTCGTGTCCGGATGGAGCGCCCATCCATCCCCGTTGTCGTTCGTGACGCCGTTGAAAAGTTCCGCCGAAGAAAAACTCTCTTGTTGAAAATCAGCCATACTTTCACTGACGGCCACGGCCTGCCATTGTTCCGGCTGATCACGGGAAGCCACTTCGATGATCCATTCGGAAACCACCAGATTGCCATTGGCTGCCAATCCCGGTCCACCGCCCGGAAGTTCCGAATCAGCGAGCGCCTCCAACCGAATCCCGGTAATGGGCGGCATATGAGACTCGAATATCAAGGTCGTTTCGACAACTCCGCTGCCCAACGTGGCGCGGAGACTTCGATCGGGCAGTACCGACAATTGGCTATCGTTGGATTGCTTCATCTCGATCGGTAACGGCACTTGCCAAAGCTTGGAAGTCAATTGTTCCTCGCGCCACCGCTCGAACTCGACCGCTTCGTTGGCTTCGTAGGTCGTTAACTGCGATTGCAACGAGGCAATTCGCTCTAGACGTTGCTGTTCTCGATCCGCAAGTTGCGGATCGTGTTGAGCGACATAAGATTCCAACTCCTCTTTCGCGCGAGCGATCGCGGCCATGCGTTCGGCTTCCAATCGCGGGCGTTCCTCGGACCACCACGCGGTTCGTTGCGACACGGCCCGTTCCAATTCCCGATGCGCATTGGCCACATCCTCGGCATGGGCCAACACGCCATCGATCTCGATGGCTCGGGCGGGGCGATTCAGGATGTGCATGTAAATCGCATCGATCAATTCGCGATCACCTAGTTCTTTGTTGGCCGCCAGTTGCGAAATTTTATTTTGTGGATCGGCCACCAGCCGCGCGACATCAGGGCCGTTGACCATGGCCAATACCGCACCCAATTGCAGCTCATCAGAGCGTTCGCATTCGCAGGCACTTTCTCGAACGGGACGGCCCAAAGTCGCCAAGAATCCACTCGGAACGGTCGTGGCCACATCCGCCAACTGGGCCGCACGAGTTCCTTCCGGTACTCCGGGAATGTTTAGCTTGGCACCGACGGAAACGTGCATCGCATCAAACAAGACTTCGGCCGGCAAGCGTTTGGCTTTGGCTTTGGAATAGTTCACGGTGTCGTCGCGGTTGAATTCATTGGACTCGATCGACAGTTGATACGTTCGCGACTTGCAAATCAGAGCCATCAATTGACGAGTATCGAATCCGGATTCAATAAACGAACGCTCCAAGTACGCGAGCAATTCGGGGTTGGAAGGTGGGTTGCTGGCGCGGATATCGTCCAATGGTTCGATCAGGCCGCGGCCCAAAAGATACCCCCACACTCGGTTCACATAACTGGATGCAAAATACGGATTGGCGGGTGAAGCCACCCAATCGGCCAATTGCGTGCGACGAGGCGCGTTTGGATCACTCGTCGCAGCGGCGGCTGAATTCGCGAGATCCCCTGCCCCACGGGTGCTCGCCTGCAATTCATACGGGAATTTCGGCGGAGTAATATTTCGCGTCCGAACGTGCGTGATCTCTCCATTGTCGCGATCGGACACGACCTCGTACAACGATTGAGACCCTTCTACGGCGCTGCCACCAATTCGTTTCCCTTCGCTGGCGGGATCTTCACTGAGGCCCGTCTGCGCAAAGTAGGCCGCAATTTGATAGTACTGGTCTTGAGTCCAACGCTCGAATGGATGATCGTGACATTTGTTGCAGTTGAATCGTGTCGCCAAGAACAAATGTGTCGTGTTTTCCATCATTAACTCGGGATCACGCAGAATCTTGAAATACGCGGCAGGCGGATTCTCGCGATTCGAGCCGGCGGCCGTCAGGATGCTGCGTACAAATTGATCATAGGGAACATTTGCCGCGATTTGCTCGCGAATCCAGGTGTGAAAGCCCTGAGCACCTTCGGTACCCAAGAACTTGCTGTTGACTTGCAACAAATCCGCCCATTTGTTCGTCCAATAATCGACATAGGCCGGATCGACCAACAGGCGATCGACCAACTCGTTGCGTTTTTCGGTCGTGGCGCGTGCGTCGTTGACAAATTCAATAACTTGTTGTGGGGAAGGTGGCAGTCCCGTCAGGTCGAAGTAGACGCGACGAATGAACTCGTGGTCCGAGCAAAGTTCGGCCGGCTGGATCTTCATCCGTTTCCACTTTTCAGCAACCAACCGATCGATCTCATTGAATTGCGGCGGATCTTGCCACACGAATCCGGTTCGGTCACCCATCACAGTCAGCGTGGTAGCGACGTAACATCCGTCGTAACGAGCCATAACGGGCGTTTCACCACGTCGCAACGCGGAGACTTGTCCGGTTGGCGTGACCTTGCCAATTT
>JAEUIP010000105.1:0-9359 GCA_016795075.1 Planctomycetaceae bacterium
CAGGAGACATTTCCCCACGTTGCCACAACTTGGTAAAGAGTTGGTTTACCGGCAGGCTGCCCGGGGGCTGGCAGCCCACAGTGGTCGCCAGTCCTCTGGCGGCCGTTCGCGGAGTTCGACTAGAAGTTGGCACGACGTGCGACATGAAGGACCTTCCTTGGCGGGTTGTCGGTTCCTGGTAGATTCGGTTGAATGAGAGCGGGGTCGGTTGGGCGGGCGTTTCTGGAAATGATTTATGAGAATCGGTGCGGTCTCGTACCTGAACACAAAGCCGCTGATCGAGTACTGGCGTGGGCGCCCGGACGATCGTCTGGAGCTGGATCTTCCCAGTCGGCTGGCGGATAGGTTGCGGGAGCGTGAGTTGGACGTGGCCCTGATTCCGGCGGTCGAGGTCTTCCAGCAGCCCGAATTGGTGATTGTGCCGGATGCGTGCATCGCATGTTTTGGACCCGTTTGGAGTGTCAAGTTACTAAGCCGGGTCCCTTTTTCTAAAATCAAGACCTTGAGTCTAGACGAGGGGTCGCGGACCAGCGTCGTGTTGTGCCGAGGCCTGTTGTATGATCTGTTGGGTGTGAGCCCGATGACGTCCAAATTGCCGATCGACATGGTTTGGCAGAACGTTGACTCGGATGCGGTCTTGGTGATTGGCGACCGAGCGATGCGGGCCGAGGCCGCAGGTTTTCCCTACACCTGGGATTTGGGCGAAGTTTGGAAACAAGCGACTGGATTGCCGTTTGTGTTCGCCGTTTGGGCGACTCACAAACATTTGTTGCAGGCGAATCCGACGGCGGTCGAGGACGTTCAACGTTCGCTGAATCAGGCGCGGGACATGGGACTAGCGAATGTCGGCGCGTTGGCGCGGCAATATGCCGACGCCTACGGTTTGGGAGTTGACGAGTGTCATAAATACTTGGGGCATTATTTGCATTTTCGGTTCGGAACGCGCGAGCGCGAGGCGCTGGATCGCTTTCACGAACTGGCACAGAGAATGCGATTTGTTCCGGCTCAAAGAGAATTGGTTTACCATGAATGCACCTAACTTGAAGCAAACTCCGACGGCGATTCGTGATGCTCTAGAGCGAGCGCTCGATGGGCAGCGGATTACGATCGCGGATTGTCGCTCCCTGTTTGATTGTGACGACTTGGCGTTGTTGGGTACGGTTGCCAATCGGATTTCGTTGCGAAAACATCCGGAGTCGTATCGCACGTACAACATCGATCGGAACATCAATTACACCAACGTCTGCACGGCGGTGTGCGATTTTTGTGCGTTTTATCGCGGCCCCAAAGATCCGGAAGGGTACGTTTTATCTCGCGAAGAAATGTATGCGAAAATTGAAGAGACGATTCAGTTGGGAGGCGAGCAGATCTTGTTGCAAGGCGGTTTGCACCCACATTTCAAGCTCGAATGGTATGAGGAGATGTTGAGCGATTTGCGTGCGAAGTTTCCGACAGTGAACTTGCACGCCTTTAGTCCGCCAGAAATTCATCACTTCACAAAGGTCAACAAGCTTTCGTTGCGAGACGTGTTGGCACGACTGCAGCAAGCGGGACTGGGGAGTTTGCCGGGCGGTGGCGCGGAGATTTTGGTCGATCGCGTGCGGCAAGAGATTACTCGCGGGAAGGTGCTGTCGGATGACTGGTTGAATGTGATGCGAGTGTGGCATGAGCTGGGTGGACGAGGTTCGGCGACCATGATGTTTGGCCATGTTGAGACTCTGGATGAACGAGTCGAGCACTTGCATCGGTTGCGGGAATTGCAAGACGAGACGGGTGGGTTTACGGCGTTTATTTGTTGGACGTTTCAACCGGAGCACACGCAATTGGCTCATCTGCCCAAAGCCAGTGCCTTTCAGTACTTGAAGACGTTGGCAATCTCGCGGATCTTCTTGGACAATTTTGACAATTTGCAGTCGAGTTGGGTGACTCAGGGGTTGAAGATGGGCCAGTTGTCGTTGGTGTTTGGGGCGAACGACATGGGGAGTCTGATGATCGAGGAAAATGTCGTTGCCGAGGCGGGAACGGTTCATTTCTTGAGCTTGGACCAGATCCGTGATTCGATCAGTGAATTGGGGTTTGAGCCACGCCAACGAAACGTGCATTATCGGTTAGTGGACAAACAGCGGGAACTTGCGGCTGTCGAGGCCCATCGAAGGTGGATGCGTGGTCGGGAAGGGCAATCGACGGAGTTAGTCGGTTTGGAACGCTAGACGTCATTCCAGAAAAGCGGCAGCCCCTTTCACTGGACAGGGAAAGTCTCGGACAAAAAGACAGGACTCGAGACGGTTCGACCCGTTTTTGAACAATGTCTAGTGGTGGTCGATTTTTGAAGTATGATAGCGGAAAGTTGGGACAATCAACTAGAATTCGCTTTACAGCGGGTTGGAACCCGTTAGAATCAAGAAATGGTGCAGGATCGGAACTTTGCGTCCGTCGGGGTGACTTTGTAAGCGATGTAGACGTTTTTTAGTGAACCAGGGCGCAGGTGATTAGGGTCGTGATCGAACGAATTGGAGATGAGTCGATGTGGCATCGTATATTAGGTGTGAACGTTCTCGGGCTTTGTCTTTTTTCTTTGATCGGTTGCGGGGGCGATGCTCCCAAAGCCAGTGAGCCCAAAGCGACTCCAACCAGTTCGTCGAGTCCCGCTCCATCGTCGGAGGCTCCGACCCAGGAAACCAAGTCGGACGAGGCTCCCGCACCGGCTCCGACAACTCGAACCCGGATGCCCGCGGTTGCGGGTTCTGGTGGCGGCCAGCCTGCCGCCAAATCCGATGCTCCCGCGAGTGGGCGACGACGTGCCCCTGCGGTGGCTGGTTCCGGTGGGGATGGCGGAGCAGCGGCTGCGGCTGCTGCCAGTAGCGAACCAGCAACGAACAATGGCGGTGCAGCCGAACCGGCTGCCGGTGGTGGCGGCACCAGTCAAAGCATGACGATTGACGAAGGTTCGAGCGGAAGTGGTGGTTCAGCTCATAACACAAGTAGTAGTCCGCCCAGCAGTTCTTCAGACACCCGGATTTCATTTGAAAAGACCATCGCCCCGATGATCTCGCAAAAGTGTGGTAATTGCCACGTTCGCGAAGCGAAGGGCGATACGAGCTTGGCGACAGCAACGGAAATCATCAAGCTGGTTACGGCCGGAGACAGCAGCAACAGTCAGTTGTTCACGGTGGTTAATGACAACTCGATGCCGCCGAAGAATCCTTTGTCGGATGAAGACAAAGGCACATTGAAAAAATGGATTGACGAGGGGGCTCAATTGGACCCCGGTCAGACGGAATTTGATCTGCGGACACTCGCGCAGCAAGGTGGCAGCGGACAGAGTGGACCACCGTCGGGTTACAATAATCTTCCGCCCGGCTATGGTGGTGGACAGGGTGGCCCTCCACAACAGAGTGGACCACCGCCGGGATACAACAATTTGCCTCCGGGCTACGGTGGACAAGGTGGGCCGCCGCAACAGAGCGGTCCGCCACCGGGATACAACAATCGTCCTCCCGGTTATGGTGATGGACAGGGTGGCCCGCCGCAACAAAGTGGCCCTCCCGCTGGTTTCAACAGTCCGCCTCCTGGTTATGGATCGGGTCAGCAGCAAGGTGGTGGCAGTGGTTCGGCTGCGATGACGTTGGATGAAGG
Source organism: Planctomycetaceae bacterium (assembly GCA_016795075.1). Lineage (GTDB taxonomy): Bacteria > Planctomycetota > Planctomycetia > Pirellulales > Pirellulaceae > M30B19. Next base: position 3,637 of record JAEUIP010000105.1, read on the forward strand.
TGGCGGACCCGCTGCTCCGCCGCAAAATGCTGGAAACTTTGGTCAACCGCAGAATACTCCGCCTCCGGCCCAATTAGCCGAGAAATCATTTTGGGATATGGCTACCAACGCGTACGCGGCGGGTCGTGATGCCGATGCGTATCAATACTTGCTGGCAGAATTTGCAGCCAATCGAGCTCGTTTTGATGAAATGCCGCTGAGTTTCTCGGCACAAGATAAGAGTACGACCATTGGCGTGCGTTTGGGAATTGGTGTGTTTTACTCTGCTCAAGAAGGAGTTTCGGGCAAGCCGCCGGTTATCGGCGATCCGGCTCCGGTTGTGCAACGTGGGAATCAGCGTGGTGGACGTGGTCCAAGTTCGTTTGGCGGAAGTTCTCCGCCGACATCTGGGCCGCCGGCTGGTGGAATGCCTGGAATGGGAAATAGCGTTCCCAGGGACGCTCGTGGGATGTTGACGTATTACGGTGGTGATCTGGCCAGCGCTTTATTGGAAGAATTGGAACAAAAATTCAAACGAGAGCCGGCTTACGGGATGCTGTGGCCACGTATGCCTGCCAAGGTTATGTTGCCTTCCGATGTTGCCAACAGCGGACAAAGTCAAGTGAGCACTGGGGGTGGTGGATCGAGTCGTCGACGCGGTCCTATGATGAGTGGTTCCGGTGGGGACGGCGGACCGCCAGTCTCTGGTTTTGGCGCGCAAGCCAGTGGTCCGCCAGAAGGTTTGTTTCCAGGTTTGACGTTTTTGGGTGAAGGCAACCCGGCCGATCTTGCCAGGAAGGCAAAAAACGAAGGCCTGGATGGTTTGATCCTGATCGAACATCGCGCAAGTGTGGTGCGGTCGACTGGGGCGACGACCAGTCAAACCACTGTGAAGTTCTATACTCCGGCTGACGGGAAAGAAAAAGCAGCGACAGCCCAATTGGGTTATGCCGCGGTTGCTAATCAAGTCAAGGAAGGGAAAGATCCCATTGGCAAGGAACTCAAAAGCCTGTTCACGAAGATCGATCGTTTGGTGGCTGTGGCCGAAATGCCAGCACTGACGGAAGAGTTGGCAAAGTCCCGGCTTGAATCGATCTTGGGAGATAGCAAAAGTGAGCCGCTACGGTTCGTCAACGAAGTCAACTATTACTTGCAAAAGGGTTGGTTGAACGAAGACGATGCTCAGAAATTTGTCATTAACGTCTTGGGAGAACCGGCGGCACTTGAACTGTTGTCGGGAGATTTTGAGAAGCAAAAAGCGGCACTTGGTCGTTGGCTACCGGCCAAGTAATTGGAAAAAGCACCCGAGTTTTGGAATCGAAAACCGCAATTCGATGAATTCGTGCGCGGTTGGTGTGACTTGGCAGGAGTCAACGATTCGTATTGACGGTTTCTGGTAAAATTGCGACGCTACCGTCACACGCCGCCAAGTCGATTTTGGTTATAGATTTGACTTGGTCGGCGTTTTCGTTAGACCATCATCCGTCGGGGACGCGAATGATGATGGTCGGTATCCGAGGGAGTGGATTCCGTGGCTGCAAACAAGATGCGAATTCGATTGGCCGTTGTTGTGTTTTCCTGGGTTCCGCTAGTTTGCGGGTGTGGGGGGCAAGATGACGGCGCCAAATCGACGGAGTGGATTCAAGAAGCGGCCGATGGCGAGGGTTCCCAGGGCCAGGGTTCCGAGCAACAGGGTACCGTACCGGCACCTTCGACGATCAACCGGTCGGAGTTCCAGGCCAACCATTTCCAGTCGGATTTAGACGAGTCCAAATTAGCTCAATTGAACGTTCAGTATCAAACGGACGTGGCAGGGATTACCCATCAAAGCTCGCCTTCCGACGTGACTCGTGCGTTCGTGCATTTGCTGCACGTCAGCGATTTACAAGCGGCCGAGCGATTATTGACGCTAAAGTCCAGAGCGGTGATCCATGAAAGCGGTTTGGAGTTGAGTCAAATCGCAGGTTCTCGAGCCGAATATGTCATCGGCGAGGCGCAATATACCACCAACAATCGGGACCGCGCATTTGTCGATTGTTTTGTCTTTGATCCAGAGTTGGTGACATCTGGCGACATCGAAAGTGGCAAGTACAAGGTCACGTGGGCGTTGCGGCCCGAGTCGCAGTACGGGTGGCGGGTTTTTGGCATGATCAGTGAAGAGACCGGGCAACCTCAAATGGTCAGTTTTGAAAACACACAACATGCCCAAGCGATCAATCAAATGTATGATCAACAGGGTGAGTTGGGTTCGGATCAATTGCGACAAGCTCGCGAAGCGAACGGCGGTGAGATTCGGTAACCGTCCCATTCCATGTGGTTGGCGGTGACTCGTGCAACTCGCACACGGCTTTTGGTTAGTTTGGAATGTTGACAAAACCAACCGTTCGAACGCCCGCCCACGTCTGCGGGGTTTTGAGCTTCGCAACCATTGATGGATCATGATCGGTGAGACGACTTGTTTTTTCTGCGAAATAGTGAGGTAACTTCACGCTCATGTGCTGGATTCCTTGATTCAAGTTGTTATGATCAAGTATCTTGGCGGGTGAGAATCGAAGAGTTGTTTCGGTTTTCTGCCCTGAACATCACCGTGAGTCTTGTCCCTGCATGCTTAACGAATCGTTAGATATTTCCCGGATTGCTACCGATGTGATGTTGCCTCCGGGGCTCGTTTCTGTCGCCGTGGAATTGTTGGACTCCGGCAACACGGTCCCGTTTATCACTCGTTTTCGCAAAGACGCGACGGGTGGTCTGAATGAAGTTCAGTTGCGTTCAATTCAGCATCGTGTGGCCCATTATCGTGGCCTGAATGAAAAGCGACAAACCATCCTACGTGCCTTGGAGAAACGGGGGCATTTGACGGACCAATTGCGAATGCAAGTGGATGCCGCCTCTTCGCTCAAGTATCTTGAAGATCTGTACCAGCCTTTTCGCTACAAGCGAACCAGTCAGGTTCAACAGGCCCGCGAGTTGGGTCTGGATCCTTTGGCGGAAGCCGTTTACTTGCAGGGATTGACGGAAGCCGATTTTGAACACGAAGTTGCTCAATCGGTCGATGCTTCGGGCAAGCCCTTGGACCGTGAAGTCGTCGTGCGCGGGGTGAAGTCGTTGCTGGGCGAGTATTTTTCGAATCACTTGAAACTCAAGCAACACTTGCGTCGAACGGCATGGAAGACTGGTGTTTTGCGGTGCCAACAGATCGCGACCGACACAAATACTGAACTGTCGGAGTCGGTAGGTGTTGTCGCTGGCGAAGTACCAACAACGGTGGACGCAACCTCGGTCGGCGACGTGACGACGGAATCGAAGGCCGAAGATCGGCCATTAGGTCGCCGGCGTAAACGGAAGAAGAAGCGTCGCCAAGATGTTTTGTTCCGGGCCTATTTCAACTTCTCAGAGCCCTTGCGTCGTTTGTTGCCGCATCGAATTTTGGCGATCAATCGCGGCGAACGTAGCAAACAATTGCGGGTTCGCGTGGAATTCAGCGAGCCACTGTTGTTGGAGCAGATGTGCCGCGAAGTGGTGCCCGATGCTCACCCGCTCAAACCGTTGATGGAAGAGGCGGCCAAAGAGTTGCTGACTCGATCCTTGATTCCTTCGTTTGAGCGGGAGGTCCGCCGCGAACTGACTGAAAAAGCGGAAGGCCATGCCGTCCAAGTGTTCTCGACGAACCTGCGAAGTTTATTGCTACAACCGCCGACCACCGGACAGCGTTTGTTAGCGATTGATCCGGGCCTGAAGAGCGGCTGCACCTTGGCGGTGATTGACGAACGGGGCAATTTCATTACGTCGGACAAAATTTCGATCGTTGGTCGCGACGAGAAAAAACAATTGGCACGCCAGAAGATTCAATCGCTGATTGTTGAACATCAGATCGGTGTCATCGTGATCGGCAACGGGACGGGATGTCGGGAAAGTGAAGAATTGGTCTCTCAGTTTTTGGCATCCAATGACACAGGTCGCGAAGTGTGTTATGTGATCGTCAACGAAGCCGGTGCCAGTATTTATTCGACAAGCGAGACGGGCCAAAGTGAGTTTCCGGATGCGGAGCCGACCGTCCGCAGCGCTATTTCGATCGGTCGGCGCTTGTTGGACCCTTTGAGTGAATTGGTCAAAATCAACCCGGCGAACATTGGCGTTGGGCTGTATCAACACGACGTCAAGTCGAAGCACTTGGAATCGACTTTGGCGGAAGTGGTCGAATCGTGTGTCAATTATGTAGGCGTCGATCTGAATACGGCCAGTGTCGATTTACTGCAGTACGTTGCGGGACTCAACCAAGGCACGGCTCGGAGAATTATCGAATATCGCCACAGCCACGGACCGTTTGCCAATCGACAGCAGCTCCTGTCGGTTGCGGGCATTGGCCCTGCGACCTATGTCCAGTGTGCTGGTTTTTTGCGGATCGTCGGCGGCGACCAGCCCTTGGACGCCACTGCGGTTCACCCGGAGAGTTATCCAATCGCCCAGGCCTTGCTGGAAAGTTCGGGTGCCCAAGTTGCGGATGTTGCCGCTGTAGTCGCGCGTGAAATAACGTTGGATGATTGGGCCAAGAAACTGGACCGCATCGACACCCATGCGTTGCTGGCGCAACCACCGGTTGCCGATCCACCGATCGGCGAACACTTGATGCGAGATCTTTTGGAAGCGTTGCGCCGCCCGGGCCGTGATCCTCGCGAACAGATGCCCACGCCAATCTTCCGCAAAGGTATTTTGCAGGTTCAGGACTTGTCGGTCGGAATGGGATTGAAGGGGCAAGTCTTGAACGTGGTTGATTTCGGTGTGTTTGTTGACATCGGAATTGGCGAGAGCGGGTTGGTCCACATCAGCAATTTGGCACGTGAATACGTGCGCGATCCGCACCAGTATTATGGGGTGGGCGATATCATTGATGTCTGGGTTCAATCCATCGACCGCAAGCGGGGTAGAGTTTCGTTGACGGCGATCGATCCGCAATCGCCTGCGCACCCCGAGCCGGAGTCTCACAATCATTCGCGGCCGAACAAAGTTGGCAGGCAAGAAGCAGCCAACCGGGACGCGCGTGTTGAGGCGGGGCATCCTCCAGCGGCCCCTCGGCCAAAGACAGTGGGTCCGAGAACAACCTCTCCACAACCGCCAGGACAAAAAACGCCGCACCAACGTTTTTCTGGACAAAGACCTGCGGGACAACGACCTTCGGGGCAAGGATCATCTGGGCAAGGATCATCTGGGCAACGAGCCTCGTCGCACGGTTCGTCGGGGAAATCAGGTACGGGGCGTGAATCGTCATCCCGTCGCAGCGATCGCCCGAAGGGACGACAGCGGCCGACGGGGCATTTTGGTCGCAAACCGAGCCATCCGGCGACGCCACTCACAGAAGGCATGGTCCAAGGAACGGAGCCGCTGCGCTCGTTTTCGGACTTGTTTCAATTCGCGAAGTTAGCCCCCAAAACCGAACAGGATCAATAACGCGATGGACTTTCAGAAACGGCTGCAAGACGCCATTCATCGCGGTACTCAGCGTGGTTCGGACAAGAAATCGGACGGGGCTGATGAATTGACCCCCGAGAAGCTCAAGAACCTCCACAACAAGTACCGCTTGGAATTGTCGAACTATATTGAAGTCGTCTTGAAGCAAGTGGTGGATCAGTTGCCAGGGTTCAACATCGAGTCCTTGTTCGGTGAGAAGGGCTGGGGGGCCGCTATTTTTCGTGATGATTTGTTGTTGACCCGAAAACAGCGCGAGAACCACTACAGTCGGTTAGAGA
>JAEUIP010000105.1:9369-16048 GCA_016795075.1 Planctomycetaceae bacterium
GGCGTCGAAAGCGACCATACGCAATCGCGAGACTTGGAACCGCAACGTCTATCATCCAATTGTCGATGCGAACTTGGACACCTTGCGCGAACAGATCGATTTGTGGGCGGTCCAGTACGCCGAGCAGTATGCCGCGTCCTAAGTGAGTCCTGAACTTGTTCGACTTGCAAGCCGCAATCTGCTAGCAGCATGGTCGGCATCCCATGATCGGTAGTCCAGCTTGCTGTTGACCGAATTCGACGTTGTCCGGTACTCTTTGGCCACTGAGAAGCGGCGACGGAGGAGTGGACGATGCGACCAAAAATTACGGGGCTGATCCCCTGCAAGAACGAACAGCGAAACATTCGGGAGTGTTTGGAGAGCTTGGCTCCCATCTGCGACGAAATCTTGGTTGCCGATTCCGGTTCGACCGATCGCACCATGGACATTGCCCGCGAGTTCGACAACGTGCGCGTGATCGAACGCGAGTATCGCACCAGCGGTGACTTCAAGAATTGGGCGATTCCTCAAGCCCAGCACGAATGGATCATTTTGCTGGATGCCGACGAACGGCTGACGGAGCCGTTGCGAACGGAGATCTTGAACACGGTGGCAGCGCCGACATGCGATGGGTACTGGATCTACCGAGCGAATCATTTCATGGGGCATCCGGTTCCGTATGGAGATTCGGGTACCGACAAAGTGGTTCGCTTGTTTCGCCGCGACTTGGGGCGTTATGTTGGCCCGAGCGATCATGGTGAAGTGCAGCTTTCGACTGGTCGGGTGGGCGTGTTGAACGAAAAGATGCTGCATTACACGTGCTGGGACTACGATCAAGTGTTCCAGAAGTTTCATCGTTATACCAAGCTGCAGGCCGAGCAATGGCACGAGGCAGGACGGGACACGTCGTATCTGCGTTTGTTTTTGAACCCGATCTTTCGTTTCGTGCGGGAGTATTTTTTGCAGTTGGGATTTTTGAACGGGAAAGCCGGCGTCCAACTAGCCATGTTGGCCGCATTTTATTCGTTTACGAAGCAGGCTCGGTTATGGGAACTCAACCACGGTCTCCAACAACCAATTCCGGAACAAGATCAGGAGTTGCGTGAAAAGAAGCCCGTGATGAGTGTCGCCCGAGACGAACGGCAAACACGGCGCGCGGCGTAATGATTTTCATTGGCCTATTGGTGCGAAATTGTTTGCCGACCACGTGATCCTGGGTTCAACAACAGAACGTTCCTGTCGTTTAAGAACTGGCCAGACGTTGCCGGACAACGCCGACTTGTAGGTCGCAGACGTTGGTTTGTGTGTTGCCGGTGATGAGGAGCCCGCCGGTTTGGCGGAAGTAGTTGTAGCTATTTTTGGTGTCCAAGTACGCGCGAATATCCAACTCCTCATGCGAGCATCGTTCGCGAAGTTCCGGTGACAGACAAACGCCGGCGACCGTGGTATTGCCGTCCTCGCCGTCGGTCCCGCCACTGACAAAGCAGATTTCGCCGCGCTGCCAATTCCTGTTTTGGGTGCGTTCCCAATGTTCGAGTGCGGCTAACCCGAGGTGTTGATTTCGGCCACCGCGCGATTCGGGAATGGCGCCGGATAAATCGACGACCGATTCGCCGCCCACGATCAAACAATCGGGGCCGGCTTGTTGGTTCATGTCGGATAACCAGTCCGCCCATTGGAGGCCGTTTGACTCGGCGGACGGCGCAGTCGATCCTCGTTCTGGCATCTGTGGCGGTTGGACGTGCATGGCGTGCGAGTACCCGCGTCGCTCCGCTTCAATGCCGGCCGCATCGACGGCGGTCGCTGTATTGCCCAGTACGACGAACTCGCAGTTGGCGTGGCCAGTTGGAGCTTTGTTGGTGGCTTGTGAAGGCTGCATTTGTCGGTCCAGGGCGCCATACACGGCCAGTGGCAAGTTTTTGCGTTGTGGGTCGTAGGCACGCAACACATCCATCGCGCGTGAGGCTCGTTCGGCGGCCGATCGTCCATCGGTAAAAGTTGGGCCGGAGCCAATGTAGGGCAAGGGGTCCCCCAACACGTCCGACAGGATCAACGTCACCAGAAGACCAGCTCGACAGTGTCGTGCCAATCCGCCGGCTTTGATGACACTGAGCGCGGATCGGACGATGTTGAGTTCTTCGATCGGGGCGCCGACCGAAGAGAGAAATCGCGTGACGTGGTTTTTTTCCGCAAACGAGAGACCCGCGACTGGTGCGGACAAAAGGGCCGAAGCACCCCCGGAAAGCAGAAACAAACAAACATCATTGGGGCCAAGACCTTGAAGCTTCTGGCATAGCTCTTGAGTCTTGGCCACGGCCGCATCGGTCACCAAGTTGCTGCCCGCTGGACGAACGTGATAAAGTTTCAACCAGTCTGGAATGGGCTCGGACGGTTCGCCATTTTCCATGATCGATCGGAGATCAATCGCTCCGAAAACGGAAGTCGCATCGAGAGCAAATTCAGCCTCCTCCGGAATCTGCACGTGTCCGTTGAGGCGCTCGACGGGTTGTGGAGTCAAGACTTGCGCGACGCCACGAGCCATCGAAGCTGTGGCCTTGCCGGCACCCGCCACAAAGATCTTACGAGTCGTCCGCAGGTCAATCCAGAGATCTTGTTCTGGCAGTCCCAGCCAGTGATCGTCGATGACCAATTGTTCGGTGACCAAGCGAAATCCTTGTACGGCGCGCACGCCGGCCGACCAGATGGCCAACGCATCTGAGCGGAGTTGTTGCGGGGTGCGATCCGAGCGAATTCTGGTCATTCGTCGGGCCGTTGTTTAAGAGCCGCTGTTGCGACGATACTGGTTTCCCTTCGGAGCGGGCTTGGCCGGTTTGGGTTTATCCAAATTGTATTGCAGAAATCCAACGCCCAGGAGTGAATCAATTCGTTGTTGCATTTCTTCGTTACGTTGCAACTTTAGGCGATGGGATTTGCCGCGAATAATGCGGCCATCCAGCAAGCGAATGACCAACTCCAACGGCAGGTCGCCCGGATAGCCGCGCAGAATCTGGTAGGCTTTTTCCGCACCGTCTAGCCCATGACTCTCTTCGTCCAAATGCAGGCGAACGCCGGTCGTGAATTTTTCGTCCAGGCCTTCGATTGGGATCAATTGGTTCACGACCAAGTTAGCCTCATCGCCGCCGCGTCGATCCAAAACACCGCGAATGATGACGACACTATCGGCTTGAATCAGTGGTCCACACGTGGCATAGTCGGTCGGCCAGCAAATGCAACGGATCGAGCCTTCGACATCCTCGAGGTCGAACATGGCGTATTTGGTAGGTGCTCCTGGCTCGCGAACCTTTTTGACATGGGCCATCTTGATGGAGGCGACCATGCCTCCCATAAAGACTTCTTCTCGATCTTTGACGCCGTCCAAATTCGTGGTGGTGTGCGAGCAAAACTTCCGAAGTTTGTCTTGGAATTGGGCCAAGGGATGGCTCGATAGGTAATAACCCAACACTTCTTTCTCGTGATTGAGACGGACCCGTTCGTCCCATTCCGGAAGGTCGGGCAGCACCACGCTGGCGACTTCCGCTTCGGGTTCGTCCATGTCGCCAAACAAGCTCAATTGGCCACTGCGGCGATCGGCGGCTGCGGATTGACCCGCTTGAATGGCACGTTCCAGAACGGCCTCGATTTGACTCCGCCGCGCACCAAAGCAATCAAACGATCCAGACTTGAGCAAACTTTCGAGCGACGATCGCGGGCACTCGCTCAAGGAAACGCGTTCGCAAAAATTGAAGATGTCCTTAAAAGGTCCTCCGTTGCGGAATTCACGGACGATGGCTTCGGCGGCCGTGCCGCCACAGCCTTTAACCGCCGACAAGGCAAACAGAATCGTGCCTTCGTGGACGACAAACTCGACGGCCGGTGAGTTGACGCTGGGAGCGACCACCTTCACGTTCATCCGTTGGCAGTCTTCCAAGTGTTCAACCAACGAGTCTTTCTTGGTAAAGTTGCGTCCCGGAATATCGCCGGTCAACAACGCTGCCATGAACTCGACCGGGTAATGAGCCTTGAGATAGGCCGTTTGATACGCAATCAGGGCATAGGCCGTGGAGTGCGACTTATTAAACCCATAGCCGGCAAACTTCAGAATCATTTGCCAAAACTCTTCGACTTCCGATTTCTTTAATCCTTTCGCGACCGCTCCGCTGATGAACTGATCGTGATTGGCGGCAATGATTTTTTCTTTTTTCTTGCTGATCGCTTTGATGCACTTGTACGCATCGGGCAATTCGATTTCGCCCAACCGATTGAGGATTTGCATGACTTGCTCTTGGTAGACCATGACTCCATGGGTTTCTTCCAAGATGTCTTTCAAGATCGGGTGCAAGTAGTGGACGGCTTTTCGACCATGTTTGACTTCAATGTATTGCTGCACCATCCCGCCTTCCAAGGGACCGGGTCGGTACAGGGCGTTGGTGGCGATGATGTCGTGGAAACCGTCGGGTTTCATTTTGGTGAGCAGATCGCGAATGCCACCGCTTTCCAACTGGAACACGCCTTTGGTTTCCCCGCGTTGCAATAGGGCATACGTGTCCGGGTCGTCCAGCGGAAACTTGAGCGGGTCGATGCGTTTGCCAGTGCTTTGTTCGATCATGTCGATCGCGATTCGCAGGATGGTCAAGTTGCGGAGGCCCAAGAAGTCCATCTTCAGCAGACCGGCCGCTTCGACATCCCCCATCGACCATTGGGTAATCACATCATCCTTGCCAGAAACCTTCGTTAATGGAACGTATTCTGTCAGTGGTTTGTCGCTGATCACGACTGCCGCGGCGTGGGTGCCAACATTCCGAGCCAGCCCTTCGAGCTTCATCGCGAAGTCGACCAATTCGCGCACATCCGAATCTTGGTTGTAAGCCGTTTTGAGTTCTTCGCTTTGTGCCAAGGCCTTTTCTAAGGTGATGCCCAGTTCCTCGGGGATCATGCCCGTAATGCGATTGACTTCGGGCAAAGGCATGCCCAGGGCTCGGCCGACGTCTTTGATTGCCGCACGCGCAGCCATGGTACCAAAGGTCCCAATTTGCGCGACATTGGCTTCGCCATACTTTTCTTTGACGTAGCGGATCACTTCGCCGCGGCGATCTTTGCAGAAGTCGATATCGATATCAGGGGCTTCGACGCGGCTTTCATCCAAGAACCGTTCGAACAGCAAGCCGTACTTGATTGGGCAGACGTGGCTCATGTACAGAGCATAACAAACCAGTGCGCCGACACCGCTGCCACGAGCCGTCGCCGGGATACCACGTTCGCGTCCATGTTGCACGAAGTCCCAAACGATCAGAAAGTAGTTGGGAAAGCCGAGTTTGCTGATGACCCGCAGCTCTCGATCCAGGCGTTCGGTCACGACCGTACTGAGTTCACCGCCCGGCATCATTTCTTCGTTGCCGTCGTACCGTTCGCGGAGTCCCTTCAAGCAGAGTTCGCGAAGGTAGTCGTCCGGGGTTTTATTGTCAGGTGGGTAGTAGACCGGGAAGTGACGCTTGCCTAGCTCGAGGTCGATATCGACACGATCGGCAATTTCTTGACTGCGGGCGACGGCATCTTCCAAGCCCGTGAACTTGGAGTACATCTCTTCCGGACTTCGCAGGTGGTATTCGTGGCCATCCATCTGCATGCGCTGGGAATCGGAGCGAAACTTGCCCGTGTTGATGCAAAGCATCACGTCTTGGGCCGCCCAATCACTTTGATCGACATAGTGGCAATCGCTCGTGGCCACCAAGGGGAGGCCCATGGAATTCGCCAGTTCCACGGAGCCTTGAAGAGCCAGTTTTTGAATTTCCACGCCATTGTTCATGATCTCGATGAAGTACCGATCACCGAACAATTTATGGAACCAAGCGGCGACTTCGGCCGCCTCCGTCAAGTGCTTCTTTTCGTTTGGCTGTCCTTTGAGAATGGCTCGATTGAATTCGCTCGAGACACAGCCACTAAGGCAAATGATGCCCTCGTGGTGGGCCTCGAGCAGTTCTTTGTCGATTCGAGGTTTGAAATAAAATCCTTCAAGGCTAGCGGCGGAGGCCATTTTCACAAGGTTTTTGAAGCCGGTTTGATTTTGACAAAGTAGTGTCAGATGATAGCTGTTGTCTTTGGATGTCCCACCACCCCGTTCGAAGCGACTGCCGGGAGCAATGTAGGCTTCATAGCCAATAATCGGGTTGAGTCCCTCGTCGCGGCAAGCTCGGTAAAACTCCAAGGCTCCGTGTAGATTTCCGTGGTCGGTAAGTGCCAGGGCATTCATGCCATGCTGTTTGGCTCGGGCGACCAGTTTCTTGATGGAGCCGGCCCCGTCCAAAAGGCTGTAGTGGCTGTGGCAATGTAAATGAACAAAAGGCCGATTCGACATTCCATTTTCCTACAATGTTCCGTGGACCATCGCGAACCCGGGGCATCCAAACCAGGCGCGAGCGGTAATTATACGACTTCCGGGCCCTCCGTCCATTAATGGGACACTAGGTAAAACACGGACGAGCCAGGCGGATGTCGCAGGATTCTTGAGCGAATGGCAACCGACAAGGCGAGTCGCCAGGTGACTGGGCAATGTCCCAAATTGCAATCGTGCTTGAGTCGCCCGGGGACGGCGGACCGTCGCTTTTTGAACTGCCCGCAGGGCAGTGCGGCGATTTCAAGCGGAGTCACTTTGTTGACCGTTTGTATGAACTTGCGGTTAAATCGCGTGTCCTTTGTGGTGGAG
>JAEUIP010000106.1:0-2886 GCA_016795075.1 Planctomycetaceae bacterium
CACTGGCTCACCGACGACGAACAGGAAAAGATCCGCGTCTTCGCCCGCCAAAATCCACTCGAAGGCTATCGCCGGCTCACCTTCATGATGCTCGATCAAGACGTCGCCTTTTCGTTTAGCAACCTTCCCGAGGGTATATCGATTGAACCAGCCGAACCGAAAATCTTGAAGGGTAAAAGTGAGACGAAGGTGAAATTTGTTGCGACGGAAGCGGCCAGTACAGGAAGCTTCCAGCTCAAATTGACCGGGCACCCTCCGGTGGGGGGCGATGCTGAGGTAGACTTTAGTCTGAGTGTCTCGATTAAAGACAGTTTTACCTTCAAATTGCCCGGTCGCGTCCAATTGAATCAAGGTGCAGAGGCGACAGTCTCGGTAGAAATTCAGCGTGAGCCCAAGTCCAATGCCGATGTGACGCTGAAATTTTCAGAGCTTCCATCGGGGGTAACGATGGAGCCTAGTACAGCCGTCATCAAAGCAGCGGACGCTGCGACGCGTTTTCAACTGATGGCGACTCCAGACGCGGCCTTGGGTCGATTCAACATCACGATCACCGGTAGCTCGAAGGACGGAATCGATGTAAACGACGTATTGGAACTTGAAGTTTTAGGCGCCAAGTAGACATCTTTGATGGTCGACTAGCGTACCTCGCACTTGTCGGCCAAACATTATCGCAAAAGAAGGAAAATGACCATGTTAAATTTAGCCATTACTTGCCTCGTGATCGCTTTGATCGCAGCTCTCTTGGGATTTGGTGGAATCGCTGGATCCTTCGTTGGGATCGCCAAAATCCTGTTCTTTGTGTTCTTGGTCTTGGCCGTCGTGGCCTTTATCTTTGGGAAACGCGGAGGAGTATTGCGAGCATGACGCGAAGTTGGAACCCGTAAACGACTGGACGAATGTTGTGCTTGCGATAAACCTCACCACTGGATTTGAACGGTCGGACAACGGCCGTTTGGCCAACCTTCATTCGCCCCACTCGCAGACTTCCAATCGAACAAAGACGCTGGGACCAACATCCGGTCCCATTCCGCACGACGAGGTCGTTGGTCGAGAGATCAACGACCACGAGTGGCCAGCGATTTACTTGCGTTTGCATGGGCGAGTCGTGGGAGACCCGTCAAGCGTGAACACAATGATTTCCTCTCCGGTAATCGTGCTGATATCGTGATGCATGCTAATGACGTCGCAGAGAGTACAGATTCGAATCGCAGCCACCAGGTCCGGTCGAGCAAGCTCGATCAACCGACCTCGGATTTGCTTGACGAGCACGCGGCCTTTGTCTCCGCTTCGTGTGGCCAAATGCTGTTCCGCAACCGTTAGAACCCCAGACATCCGTACGACCAGTAAATCGCCAATCAAATGAGCATGGACGTCGTGAGGACCACGCCCAATGTACTCCAGCGAGTAACGTCGGATCGCGTCGCTGACTTGAGCTTCGACTTCCCCCTGCGTTTTGGTTTCCATTGGGTAGTCCGCACGAGCCATTGGAATGCTATCGCGACGGTTGGAATCAAGTCGCTGCTGAAGTGGCGACCGATGGGTTGTTTTTGTTGGCATTTCGGGGACTTTCATCGTTGGTTGACGGAGTGGTAGTCGACTTCCAATTGATTGTGAATTCGGTCGACACCTGCGATTTGACGAACCAATTCTTGTGCCAACTGTTTCAAATAGTAGGAGCTTACGTGCCCATGGATGCTCAGGGTACCGTCGCGGAATTCACAGCGTAGCTGCCGGAGTTCATGATGTTGGCTAGTCTGAAAGTGCTGCCAAGCGGACATCTCGATACGAGGAGCTCGCGAAAGCCGTCCAGTTTCGTGAGGCTCAACTTCGGTCACACATCGTTCTCGTGAATCCGGGATCATTAGCTGGGTCATGGTTCGTTCTGTTGGTGCATGGCCAAGATGCCGGTGATCGCCGACACCAGAAACTCGATGCGACGGCAATCGGCGAACGGTCTTCATGGCGTCGTGAGAACCATGTTCGCCATTTTCCTATCGGTTCCAATCGGGAACGAAGCCATTTCAACTATGGCGGATTCCGCGATGGTTGACGACCTGTTTGGCTATATCGACGTGTTTGCCCGCGAACGGCCCCTTGGTGCAAACCGCTTCTTGATCGACTTCGAGTTCAGCCGTTGACTTCCTCGAACCACGAGGGAATACTAGTTTTAGACGCGATGCGAGATGCCTGAGCAAATCGGGTAGATCACACTCGTTCGGATGACTTGATGAATTGCAGCCCGATCCTATTCGGGAGGCGAGTTGTATAGTAAGCCGACGAAGCGGAATCCTCTGGGAATCCGCTTCGTCGGTTTTTTTTTGTCCCGATGCCCCGGTATTCAACGACTGCGATCCAAATTACGGAGATGATGCTGATGTTTGGTTTTCAATTGACCATGGCGGAACAAGTGGCTCGAGCCGTGAGTGATCTACAAGAACAACGGACGGGGCATGCCCCCCGAGCTGTGACCGTTGTCCTAAGTGAGGGAACTTTGGTCGTGACCATGCATGGGGCCCTAACGCCCGCAGAGCAGGCGTTGTCTCGGACCTCTGGCGGCGCCTCGCAGGTTCGTGAGTATCACCGCGAGTTATTTCTGAACTCTCTCGACTCCGTGCGCGAGGAAATCGAACGGATTACGGGAGTGGCCGTGGGCGAAGCGGTTGCCGACATCGACGCCTCCTCCGGCGCGATTGTCCAAGTCTTTACAACGGGAACAATGGTGCAGGTCTTTCAACTCGCAGGCCACTTGTCATCCGAGGATTGGAATGGACAGTCGGTCGGAACCGAACGTGAAGCAACTGCCCACCCCCAGAAAAGCAAATGAGGTTTGAAGTTTTTGTTTGGAACTACGATCGCTAAAAAACGGGAGTCTACTCTGTTGCAGTC
>JAEUIP010000106.1:2896-4809 GCA_016795075.1 Planctomycetaceae bacterium
TTTGGAATCGCCGCACAAGCCAACAATCTCTCGTTTCGCGCATTGGAGTAGATGGACTGTTTCGCGAGCTTGGCGATGACCTGCCATTGCGTTCGGAGCTGTTCAGCTTGACCCAGTTGGAACGGCACGGTGAAGCTCTGGCGGATTGGCATGAAATCGATCATCGTCCCGGTCCGGATCGACTATTGGCCCGATTGGTCGACAACGAACGAATACTCTTGGATGCCTACCGAGTGGTAACGGAAGTCGTGGCCAAGAAACGCCCGATTTCGCCGGCCGGGCAATGGCTTCTTGACAACTTCCATGTAATCGAAGAACAAATCCGCACCACGCGCAGACACTTGCCCAAACAGTACAGCCGCGGACTGCCGAGACTTACAAATGGTCCATCCGCGCATTACCCACGAGTTTACGATCTTGCCTTGGAGTTGATTTCGCATGTCGACGGTCGAGTCGATAGTGATTCGTTACGGGGCTTTATCGCCTCGTATCAACAACGTTCACCCTTGAATCTGGGGGAGTTGTGGGCGATTCCGATCATGATTCGACAAGCACTGATCGAGAACCTCCGACGGGTCGCGGTCCGTATTGTCGTCGGAACTCAGGAGCGCAATAACGCAAGTCAATGGGCAGATCGGCTGATTGCCTGCGCCGAACAAACTCCCGCCAAACAAATTCTTGTCGTGGCCGAGATGGTCAAACAGGATCCGCCTCTATCCAGCGCGTTCGTGGCGGAAATGACACGCCGGTTGAGCGGCCAAAGCCCTGCCTTGGCAGTTCCTCTAAGCTGGATCGAACAACGACTTGGCGAGAGTTGTCAAACGATTGAACAACGGGTTCAATCCGAGGGCCAACAGCAGGCCGTGGACCAGGTCTCCATTGGAAACAGTATCATCAGCCTGCGAGACCTGGAGTCGATCGACTGGCGGGCGTTCGTCGAATCGTTGAGCATTGTGGAGCAAACGTTGCTCGATGATCCCGCCCAGATTTACGGCTCAATGGATTTTGGAACGCGCGACCAATACCGGCACGTGATTGAACGCATTGCCAAACGGAGCCCACTGACGGAACAGGCTGTAGCTCACCAGGCGATTCAGTTGGCGATGCAGTCGGCCGTAATACCAACGGCAGACGAACGAACAATCCACGTCGGTTACTACTTGATCGATAACGGCTTGTCGGCTTTGGAAGAAGCCACTCGAGCACACCGGTCGGTGCTGCACCGCATCGCCGGCCTCGCTCGCGGCTACCCTCTGACGTGGTATCTCAGCAGCTTGATTTTGATCGCGTTGGGAGCGGTTGTCGGCACCCTCGGTTTGGCAACCACTACGGGTTGGACGATGTGGCTGTTGGGTGGACTCGTGTTTCTCGCTGCTACTCAACTTGGCGTGGGCTTGATGAACTGGCTAGTGACGTTAGGTATTACACCGCAGCGATTGCCGCGTCTCGATTTTTCGAGCGGGATCCCGCCAAAATTGCATTCCTTGGTCGTAGTCCCCACCATGTTGGCCAGTGAAAAAGGTGTCGCACATTTGCTGGAAGGACTAGAAGTTCGCTTTCTAGCAAACCGCGATGACAACCTGCGGTTTTGTTTGCTGACGGATTTTCGTGATGCGCCGCAAAAGTATCAATTGGAGGACGAATCTCTATTGCAGCAAGCACAAGCAGGGATTGAGTTATTAAACGCGAAATACCCTCACAACAATGGTCATGTTTTTTTCCTGTTTCATCGTCCGCGTCAGTGGAACGCACAGGAAAAAACGTGGATGGGTTACGAACGCAAACGTGGCAAGCTCAGTGACCTCAATCGGTTGCTTCGAGGTGGATCGCAGGACGCGTTCTCGTTGATTGTTGGCGACACTTCGGTGCTGTTAGGCGCAAAATATGTCATCACGCTGGACACCGATACGCTA
>JAEUIP010000106.1:4819-16041 GCA_016795075.1 Planctomycetaceae bacterium
CTACTGCCGCGTGGTGTGGCTCGACAACTTGTTGGAACCCTAGCTCACCCTCTGAATCACGCGGTGATTGATCGGCTGCGAAACGTCGTGACATTAGGGTATGGGATTTTGCAACCGGGCGTGGCGACAACGATGGAGCGAGAAGGTCTCTCGTGGTTTGCTCGCCTAAATGGCGGAGAACCAGGATTGGATCCGTACACGCGGACAATCTCTGACGTGTATCAGGATCTGTTTTCGGAGGGCTCATTTATTGGCAAAGGCATTTACGATGTGGATGCTTTTTCTGCGACAACGGAAAATCGCTTTCTCGACAATCAGATTCTCAGCCACGACTTATTAGAAGGTTGTTATGCTCGGTGCGGTCTTGTCAGTGACATTCAAGTCTACGAAAGTTACCCGGCTCGCTATCTTAGTGATGTCCGCCGTCGGCACCGATGGATGCGTGGGGACTGGCAGATTTCCGGCTGGGTGCTGCCGTTTGTGTTGGGGCCCCGCAATCGCTGCGAATCCAATCCATTGCGGATGCTTTCGCGGTGGAAAATTTTCGACAACTTGCGGCGAAGTCTGGTCCCGGTAGGATTGCTATTGCTGCTTCTTGTGGGCTGGCTAACATCATCGCCCGCGTGGGTCTGGACGGTCTTTGTATCCGCCATTGTCTTGATCCCAGCATTGTTGGTGTCACTCATTTCCGCCTACAGAAAAGCGGTCGATGTACCGACGCTGCCGCACTACCGCGACGTTGCGAAGACGCTAGGCCAAAGCTTGCAGCAAGGGAGCATGTCTTTGGCATTCCTCCCGTTTGAGGCCTGGGTTAGCTTGGATGCCATCGTGCGAACGACGGTGCGAATGCGTTGGACACGAGCTCGTATGCTTGAGTGGAAAACGGCTAGTGATTCGGACCTTGAAGGCTGTGGTGGACTCATCGCAACTTATCGCGCCATGTGGGCCGCACCGGTGTTTGCCATTGGCGCGACAATAATCCTGTGGTTCGTTCAACCGGACTCCCTTCTGTCTGCGATTTGGCTGCTAGTGCCTTGGCTGATGGCGCCATTGATAGCATGGAGAATCAGTTGGCCGCCGTCTAATTCGGAAGCCAATTTGTCGCTGCCACAACAGCAATTTCTGCATCAATTGACTCGGAAGACTTGGCGATTCTTTGTCAGGTTTGTCGGACCCGATGATCATTGGCTGCCGCCCGACAATTATCAAGAAGCGCCCGTTGCTGCGTTGGCGCATCGCACTTCGCCGACGAATATTGGAGTTTCCTTGCTTGCCAATTTGGCCGCCATGGATTTTGGATACATTTCGGTGGGCCGACTTCTACAACGTACACGGGATACGTTTTCAACACTGAGTCAATTGGAAAGATTTCACGGCCACTTTCTGAATTGGTACGATACCCTGACATTGCAACCTCTATTGCCCCGCTATGTCTCATCGGTAGACAGTGGGAACCTATCGGCTTATTTGCTTACACTACGGGCCGGGCTGCGTGAACTACCCTTGCAAGCAACTGTTTCGCCACAGTTATGGACGTCGTTGAGTTTCCTGCGACGAACTTTGGAAGATGCCGTCCTGCGAGCCGAACTGAAAAGGCCTTGGAGTACAGAGATCTCCTTCGCATGGCAAAACTTGCGGGAACAAATGCCACTTGACGTTGGTCCACCGCACGATCCTATTTCGCTTTCGTCAACACATCATTTGCTGCAAAACATCGCGTTGGGGATTACCGAGTTCCGGGTTCGCTCACCCCAGCTCGAGGAAGCTGAATTTGCGGGGTGGCTGCGGGATTTGGAAGACCAATGCGCCGATCATCTTGCGGAATTGGTTTCGCTCGCGCCGTGGCTTGCGTCTGCGTCATCAGTCGATTGGCCGTTCGTAAAATCGATGCTGGACGAACAAGAATGGACGGATCTGCAATCGTTGCTCGCTGATTTGGATCGCGCCCGCCCGCTTCAAGAGATGGCCAATAGCGAACAGTATTTGACCACGTTGGATGCCTTGCACGACGTCTATTGTAGTGACGGATTGGACAACGAATCCTCGTTGCATACCTGGATCAAAGCTCTGCGTGAGATGGTCTGTGCCGCTGGTGAATTCGCGCGGCGGCGCATCCTCGACATCGAGAACCTTGCATTGCAATGTGGCGAGCTGGCTGAAGAGGACTATGACTTCCTTTATGACCGTTCCCGACGTCTCTTGGCGATTGGATATAACGTTAGCGAGCGCCGTCGTGACGCGAGTTTTTATGACCTGTTGGCGTCGGAAGCTCGGTTGGGCAGTTTCGTGGCGATTTCATTGGGGCAATTGGAGCAAGAACACTGGTTTGCCCTCGGACGACTCCTAACGACTGCCAACGGTCAACCGGCCTTGCTGTCCTGGAGTGGTTCCATGTTCGAATACTTGATGCCACTGCTCGTCATGCCCACCTACAAGCACACGTTGTTGGATCAAACTTACGTGGCGGTCATTGATCGTCAAAGGGAGTACGGTCGGCAGCGAGGTGTCCCTTGGGGGATTTCGGAATCGGGCTACAACATGACCGATGCCAAGTTGATTTATCAGTACCGGGCTTTTGGAGTTCCAGGGTTGGGCTTCAAACGAGGACTGGTGGACGACGTCGTGGTCGCTCCCTACGCGACCGCCATGGCTTTGATGGTGGCTCCCCAACACGCCTGCGAGAATTTGCAGCTGATGGCTGGGCTGGGTTTTTCCGGCCAGTACGGCTTCTTTGAAGCGATCGATTACACCCGATCGCGGGTGCCACGCGGCCAAACCAACGCGATCGTTCGATCGTATATGGCCCACCATCAAGGAATGAGTTTCCTGTCGTTCGCTCATTTGCTGTTGGATCGACCGATGCAACGACGATTCCAGTCGGACCCTCAATTTCAAGCCACTCAACTGTTGCTGCAAGAGCGAATCCCCAAGGCCGCCCCATTTTACCCTCATTCTGCGGAAGTGAGTGGACCGGGCCAATCTGCGGATGAGCCCGAAGCATTGTTGCGCGTCTACAAGACACCACATACACCGACCCCCGAAGTACATCTGCTCTCCAATGGCCGCTACCACGTGATGGTGACCAATGCTGGAGGCGGTTACAGTTCATGGCAAGGACTGTCCGTCACCCGTTGGCGCGAAGACACGACTCGCGACAACATGGGCATGTTCTGCTACGTTCGCGATGTATCGAGCAATGAAGTCTGGTCCACGACGTATCAGCCAACGCGGCGTTCGACAAAAGCTTACGAGGCCGTTTTCTCTCAGGCTCGCGCCGAGTACCGAAGACGCGATCGAGACATCGCCATTCATACCGAAATTGCCGTTTCGCCGGAGGACGATATCGAGATCCGGCGAAGCGCGATCACGAATCATTCGAACGTTGTCCGGACCATTGAGTTAACCAGCTATGGCGAAGTGGTTCTAACGCCTCGGGCCACGGATGCCGCGCATCCCGCCTTTTCCAATCTCTTCGTACAAACCGAAATACTCGATGCGCGGCAAGCCATCTTGTGCACGCGGCGGCCACGGTCGATCGAGGAAAAACCGCCGTGGTTGCTGCACTTGGTCGCGGTGGTCGGTGCCAAAACCGGAGTAACGTCATACGAGACCGACCGCGCGAAATTTGTTGGTCGCTGCCGTACGGTCGCGGCCCCGGAAGTTTTAAATCGGACTGGAAGACTATCAAATACATCGGGCTCGGTTCTTGATCCGATTGTGGCCATCCGCTTGGAGATAACGCTGCTGCCCGACGAAACCGTCAGTGTCGATTTTGTAACCGGGATGGCCAACACCCGAGATGCTGCCGTGGAGTTGATCGATAAGTACCGCGACCGACCTTTAGCCGATCGCGTCTTCGACATGGCGTGGACACATGGCCAAGTCGTGCTGAGACAGTTGAATGCCAGCGAAGCGGACGCGCAGCTCTTCGGCAGGCTGGCAAGTTCCGTTGTTTACGCCAACCCCACCTTAAGAGCCGATTCGGCCATTCTAAAGCGAAACCGACGTGGGCAGTCTGGCCTCTGGGGTTACGGCATTTCCGGCGACTCACCAATGGTTCTTCTCCGCATCTCGAACATCGAGAACATCCACTTGGTCCGGCAACTTGTTCAAGCACATGCATGGTGGCGGCTCAAGGGGCTCGAGGTTGATCTGGTTATTTGGAACGAAAGCGCGGAAGGTTATCGGCAAGACCTGCAAGATCTGATTGTTGGCCTGGTCTCCGTTGGCACCGAGGCGCGGATCGTTGACCATCCGGGCGGTGTCTTTGTTCGGCGCGTCGAACAAATGTCCGAAGAGGATCGGGTTCTGCAGCAAACGGTCGCACGCGCGATCATCGACGACAACGCGGGCAGTCTGGCGAAACAGCTACAAAGGCGTTTTCCGTTTGATTCTCGAGTTTCTGATTTTGTCCCGCGCCCCAGTTCACTCGATACCAGTGCAAGTCCGCAGTCGTCGCGGCCCGTCCTCACCTACGACAATGGGATCGGGGGCTTCAGCGCCGATGGCCGAGAGTACGTGATTCGCATGAACGCAGGGCAAGTAACGCCGGCGCCGTGGGTCAACGTGATTGCGAACTCGGGTTTCGGAACGGTGATTTCGGAAAGTGGTAGTTCGTACAGTTGGAGCGAGAACGCTCACGAATTTCGACTGACCCCGTGGTACAACGACCCGGTGAGCGATCAAAGCGGAGAAGCGTATTACTTACGAGACGAAGAGAGCGGT
Source organism: Planctomycetaceae bacterium (assembly GCA_016795075.1). GTDB lineage: Bacteria > Planctomycetota > Planctomycetia > Pirellulales > Pirellulaceae > M30B19. Next base: position 9,545 of record JAEUIP010000106.1, read on the forward strand.
GAATTCTGGTCACCAACACCCTTGCCGGCGCGCGGAGACAGGCCTTACGATTGCCGTCATGGTTTTGGTTACAGTGTGTTCGAAACGACTCAGAACGGCATCTACTCGGAGCTATGGGTCTATGTTGCCGTCGATGCCCCAATCAAGTTCGCTGTGCTCAAAGTTGGGAATCGCTCTGGTCGTCCACGAAAACTTTCGGCCACAGCTTACTGCGAGTGGGTCCTCGGAGAAATGCGATCCAAGGGGATGCTGCATGTCGTGACCAGTGTTGACCCGCATTGTGGCGCTTTGTTGGCCCAGAACCCCTACAGCATCGAGTTCGCGGGACGTGTCGCTTTTCTCGACTTGCACGATCCCGCTCGGACCATCACCAGCGACCGTACCGAGTTTCTGGGCCGCAATGGAGACCTCGGCCAACCAGCCGCGATGGGCCGTCAGCGATTATCGGGCAAGGTCGGAGCTGGGCTAGATCCCTGCGGGGCCATCCAAACCGTTTTCGACTTGGCAGATGGACGGCATCGAGAGGTCGTTTTCATGTTGGGCGCGGGCCAAGACATCCACGAGGTCCGGCGCCTGGTGGAGCGGTACCGCGGAGTCGAGCCGGCGAAGACAGCCTTGGACGAGGTTCGAACTTCTTGGAATCAAACTCTCGGAACCGTACAGATTGAAACTCCCGATCCGGCCGTCAACATCCTAGGCAACGGTTGGCTGCTCTATCAAACCATCGCTTGCCGTTACTGGGCTCGCAGTGGCTATTACCAGTCCGGTGGCGCGTTTGGTTTTCGCGACCAATTGCAAGATGTAGCCGCTCTTGTGCATTGCCGACCACAATGGATCCGAGAACATTTGCTCCGAGCGGCGGCTCGCCAATTCGCGGAGGGCGATGTGCAGCATTGGTGGCATCCGCCACAGGGCCGCGGCGTGCGTACGAATTTTTCGGATGACTTTCTGTGGCTGCCGTTGGTTCTTTGTCGCTACATCCAAGCCACAGGTGACACCGGCATCCTTGATGAACTGGTCCCCTTTTTAGAAGGACGAGCGCTCAAGGCCGGCGAGGAAGCGTACTACGATCTTCCCACAATATCGGTGGATTCTGGAACAATGTACGAACATGGTGTCCGTGCGATTACCAATGGATTGTCGTTTGGGGCTCACGGACTGCCGCTGATTGGCTGTGGCGACTGGAACGATGGCATGAATAATGTCGGGCAACACGGCCAAGGAGAAAGTGTCTGGTTGGCCTTCTTCTTGTACGAAAACTTGCAGGCGTTCGCGACCATTGCTCGTTCTCGGGGCGATGAAAGTTTTGCCGCTCGCTGCGACGACGAAGCGGCCAAACTCCAGAGTAATATTGAGCAACACGCGTGGGACGGACATTGGTATCGACGAGCGTATTTCGACAATGGCCAACCGTTGGGGTCCGCCAGCAACTCCGAATGCCAAATCGATTCGATCGCGCAGAGTTGGTCCGTCTTGTCCGAGGCTGCAGATCCCGTGCGAGCTCGTCAGTCCATGGAAGCTGTGGACCAACGCCTTGTGCGTCGGGATAGTTCGCTCATCCAACTCTTTGATCCACCGTTCGACAAGTCCGAGCAAGATCCTGGCTATATCCGAGGATACGTACCCGGAGTTCGGGAAAATGGCGGGCAATATACTCATGCCGCGATCTGGACGGTCATGGCGTTCGCCAAATTGGGCGATGCCCCGCGTGCCTGGGAACTGTTTTCCCTGATCAATCCCGTCCATCACGGAGCCACGCCGGCGCAGGTACAGACTTACAAAGTCGAACCATACGTCGTCGCGGCGGATGTGTACGCCGTGGCGCCGCACACCGGACGCGGAGGGTGGACTTGGTATACCGGTTCGGCCAGTTGGATGTATCGATTGATCATCGAATCGCTATTGGGATTAAATTTGGTAGCGAATCAGCTTCGTTTCACCCCCTGCCTGCCTCCCGATTGGACGTCCTACAAGTTGCACTATCGCTATCGGGAAACGATTTACGAGATTACGGTCCTGCAACCAACGCCGAGCAGAATCGTGAAGCAGATTCTGATCGACGGCATCCTACAGCCCGGAATTGCGATTGTGCTCATCAATGATCGTAAGGAACATCGGGTCGAAGTCCATTTGGGTTAATGTTATGTATCGGCACTGATTAACGAACACCGGAACGCCCTGGCGTAAGGAAATGCGAAAATAAAACTCAAAACACGAGTTCGCGGCGGAACTTTCCTGGTGGTCCGGCAAGCAACTTCCCCGCCAGCCGATATTCTTGGTATACTAGGGTTTGTCCTAAAACAGAGCTGACCCTCTATTGCGCACACCAATCGCGGACGAAACGGCACGACGGGAGAAAGTCGCACCCGTTTTAGGACAAAGCCCAAGTCGCGCAGGTTGCTGCAACCCAACCGTTCACAACTCCCTACCTTCCCGCCCTGAATAGGACTCACCGGACATGAGTCATCTTCCGAAGCATGATTGCTGGTCATCCAGTTTTTCGTGGCTCGGCCTGTCGCTGATGGTATTTTTTGGCAGCACCAGTTTCGCGCAAACGGAGGCGATCGAACAAGTCACTTCCGTTTCGCCACCGACATTGGAAGTTGCGGAATATCTGGACGGCCAAATCTGGCAACGACTGGAACTCGAACAGGCAATCCCGGCAGGACCATGCGAAGACCACGAGTTTATTCGACGTCTCTACCTCGATTTGACAGGACAAATCCCCTCGGTCGCGCAGTTGGATCACTTTTTGGCCGACACATCGCCCGACAAACGCGAGCGATTGATCGAGGAACTGTTGGCGTCCGACGCCCACTTCGAGTATTTTGCGACGATCTTCGACACGATGTTGATGGGTCGCAAAGAGAGAAAACTTGGCGAACGAAAAAAGCACGGCTGGCATGCGTATCTGCGGCGTGTTTTTGCGGAAAATCGCCCCTGGGACCAAGTGGTCCAGGAAGTCTTATTGGCGCGAGCGGAAGGCGAACAGCGCGGGCATCTATGGTACCTCTACGAGCGAGAAAACAATCACCAAGAAATTGCCGAGGCAGTTGCCAAATCGTTTTTTGGCGTCGACATCGCATGCGCGCAATGTCACGATCATTTGGCTGCTGAGGAAATCAAACAGGCCCATTATTGGGGTTTGGTTGGTTTTTTTCGCCGGAGCACCAACGCCCAGACAGATCAAGGAATCGCGATTGCCGAATCCGCGATTGGTGGCTTCGACGACTATGCCAATCCCTTATTGGGAACCACTGAAAAATTGACTCTTTCTTTTTTGCTACGAGAAGACGTACCAGAACCTCGACCGGAAGATCCTGCGAAACAGGAGGATCACGAGAGTCTGTATGTTGCCGTGGCCGGCGAACCAAAGATTCCCGTGTTTTCGCGGCGTGAAAGATTCGTCGAAGAAATCGTCAAGGATCATCCGCTAATTGCTCGCGCGATGGTCAACCGAATTTGGGGATTGTTGTTGGGACGAGGCTTGGTGCATCCCATCGAACGTATGGACTCCACGCAAGCCCCTAGTCACCCGGAATTGTTGGATTGGCTATCGGATGATTTTCGACGAAACGGCTACAACATTCAGCGAATGGTGCGCGAAGTGGTTAGGTCTGAAACTTATCAGCGGGCAAGTTCCAAAGGGAGCTCTGCTGGCGCGGATCATTTGTTCGGTTCGGCCATTGCCAGACCTTTGACCGCGGAAGCCTACCTGAAGTCCCTTCAAGTCGCACTTCCCTTTCCACAGGAAGTCATCGACTCCGAGAATTGGCAGCGTTTGGCAGCTCAATGGCGAAGATTTTTTCCAGAAATCGTGCCCACAACCGATCAAGCGACCATCGATCAAGCACTCGGATTAGCCAATAGCCCAGAGTTCAATGTGGTACTGCAAGCGGCGGCCGAGCAGTGGGTTGCCGAGACGGAGTCACTGGAGACGGAACAGAGAATTCAGCTTGCCTACCGCCGCGTGTATGGCCGACTGCCAGAAACCGACGAGTTGAGCATGATCCAAGCGTATCTCGCGCGGAGAATCGATCGACCGGTGCCGGCCTGGGCACAAGTTTTCTGGACACTGGTGACATCCGCAGAGTTTCGTTACAACCACTGAGCACGTCCTCGCTTGGGTCACCCCATCTCTGGTCGCGCTTTTTTGTCCAAGATCTGGCACAGCCCCCCAACGGGCAGACCTCTTTTGAGACAAAACATCGCGCGAGTTGGACACCACCGAGTTCACTCCAATTAGGAACTGGGAATGTCGAATAGAAAACATCGTGCAAAAAGACGTGGCGACTGCGGCGGCCCGGATCATCGCGTGCATCGTCGCATGTTTTTGGAGGGAACGGCCAGCGGCTTGATGGCCTCGGCGATGAGCTTTAGCGGTCTGTTTTCGATTCCGGCGTTTGGCGAATCCATGCGGCGTCAAGCAAAACGCTGCATCATGTTGTGGCTGTGTGGGGCGCCCAGTCAATTTGAGACCTGGGATCCAAAACCGGGGACGCGAACCTCTGGTCCGTTTCGCAGCATTCCGACATGTCTGCCCGGAATCCACATCAGTGAGCTGATGCCCAAGTGTGCCACGATCTTGGACAAGATGGCAATCATTCGATCGATGAGCACGCAGCCTTCGGAGCACTTCGAGGGGATCGACATGTTGACGCGTGGACATGCTCCGCGTCCCCCATTTCAACGCCCCATATTGGGCTCTGTGTTGGCGCAGCAATTGGGCCAATTGGATTCGCCGGTGCCTCAGTTTGTATTGCTGGATCCCTGCCCGGAAGGCAACGAGTTCAAGAGTTTTAAGGCGGGAAATTGGGCGGGATGGTTGGGCGCCGAATACGCTCCCGTACGCGCCGGTGGAACGTTTGGCATTCCGAATATCAAGCGTCCGGAACTATTGGACGAAGTGGATCACAGTGATCGAATGGCACTGCGGAACTTTCTCGGTCGCAAGTTTGCCAACGACACGCAGAGCTCGGCTGCGGCGTCGTACAACGGAGTCTTTGAAAGAGTCAACGGATTGATGAGTTGCGCGCCGTTGTTTGACCTGAATTCGTTGCCCGAACAAGATCGACAAAAATACGGCCCAGGGGCATTTGGACTTCATGCGTTGCAAGCCAGGCACCTGATTGAAAACGGTTGCGCCAGTGTGATGGTGGCTAATGGCATGCCTTGGGACTGCCACGTGCTGAATCACGAGCTGTACCAAATGCTGGTCCCAGAGTTGGACCGGGTGATCTTTCACTTGCTGACGGACTTGGAAGAACGTGGCCTATTGGACAGTACCTTGGTCATCATGATGGGCGAGTTCGGACGGACTCCTTGGCTGAATGAGGCTCGTGGACGCGACCATTACCCGAATGCGTGGTCGCTGGCCCTGGCTGGTTGTGGAATTCGTCCTGGGGTTGTGTATGGAGCGACGGACCCGGAAGGTTTTTCAGTGAGCGAAAACCCGGTCGATCAAGGGCGACTGTTCGCGACGATCTTTTCTGCATTGGGAATCGATCCGCATCAGGCGTACGACTTGCCGGAAGATTTTCCTGAATTTCACCGAGTCGAGAATCAGTCGGAACCCGTTCGAGAGATTCTGCTATGAAACAGATCAAAGATTGGCAAAGCGAACGTGTCCACCGGTGGCAAGTTCCAACCGCAGTTCTTGGAATGGACGTGTCGCCGGACGAATCACTTGCCTATGTGGGCACATTCCATGGTGTCGGCCGCTTGAAGTTAGACACTGGCGAGTTCGAACTACTTTATGCTCATGATAGTTATGTCTCTGGCGTTTATTATCTGCCGGAGAACAACATGCTCGTCTCGGCAGGGTACGACGGACAGCTACGTTGGTTCGACTTGGAGAAACGGGAAATTGTCAAGACGATCAAGGTTGCCGACTCGTGGGTTTGGGACTTGGCGATCAGTCGCCGTGCCGAGCAAGCAACTCGGTTGGCAACCGGCAGTGGGCGATACTTGGCGGGTGACTACGAGTATCGACCGTTAGCAAGTGACCAAACTAACGTGCAAGTATGGGACGCGATCACCGGTGTGTTGCTGAACCAATTTACGATGTTGCCACCCGTTCAAGCAGTGGCTTTAAGTCCGTGTGGCACGCGAGTGGCGGCTGCCAACTTGATGGGGGAAATTCATGTTTGGGCGTTGGACAAGCAGGAGGAGACGGCGATGGTGAATCGACCTCCGGATTGGAAATGGCACACGCCGGATTTCACCGCGTTTGGGATAATTAAAAGCCATTGTCAAGTTGGTGGTATTTTTGCGATCACGTTTACACCGGATAGTCAACAAGTGATTGTCGCGGGCATGGGCCCGATGACCGATCCGATGGCTGGCAACGGCAAGCAGCGTTGGCAACGATTTTCACTCGCACCGGGTCAGGTGGAGCAGAAGTGGCAGTCAAAAGACGAGCAACTTGGCGAGGGCTTGATGGAAGCCCTAGCTGTGAACGTAGAGGACGGCACTTTCGCCATGTCCGGGCGATTACG
>JAEUIP010000107.1:0-15412 GCA_016795075.1 Planctomycetaceae bacterium
GAAACAAAACACATTTCCACCAGCAGGATACGCCACCTTTTTCTCAATTCACAGAACCCAACTTTTGGTTATATCTCCAGTTCAGCTTGCCGAAGCTGTTTTCTAAGCTGGCGAAGTTCCGCTTGGAGCTCCGCAACTGTTGCGTCATCGCCACACGCTTCAGGAACTGGAGCGTACTTCTGATGCCAATCGCGAAGACTCTTGGCGGATATGTTGACGGCTCTTGCGGCAGCCGCGAATGAGTAGCCTTCTATCACAACCAGATTGACGGCATCTCTTTTGAACTGTTCGGAGAATGTTCGCTTCTCGCGTTTGACAATCTTTGGCATTGGTGTCCTCCCATACGGATTGTAAAATACTCGTCAGGTGTCCACCAGTCTTGGGCTAACGCACAACAGAAAGTTTGGATTGGATAGGTGAGATGCCGAACCTGAGAGTACTCGACCTTGGTAATAATGATTTTAGCGCTTCCGGATTTTCATTGTTGGCGGAACTAGAAAGCCTAGAAAGCTTGTCGATCAGCAGGTGCAAATTGCCAATGGCAACCGACAATTGGCTACCTGTAAGTTCTAAATTACGTGACTTACACGGAAGCGACGTTGTTTTTTCGGATGCTCACATGAAGTTAATGTCCGAATGTCCGAACTTACAAAGGCTTGAATTGTATAATGCCGAATTGACCGACATTGGATTCGCGGAAATTCCTCGAATGGCCGATGGTTTGAAATTTCTATGGCTTTGTCGGAACAGGAAGATGACGTCGGCATCAATTTCAAGTTTTGGCCGACTGAAGCGGCTTCGCTTTGTTAATCTTGGGGCAACAGTTATTGATGAAACGGAGTATCAGTTATATCCCGGTGGCGGCGGCGGTGTTCCAGCTCTCGAAAAAATTCTCCCGAATTGCGTATTCATGTACGGCACTTGAAGAAAGAACCATGAGTAAGCCGGATTTGGATGAATAGGCGTGGAGCTGCCGCTAGGCTGGGTTTGATTGGCATGTGGTTCGCTATCCGAAAGATGCGGCGATGCTTGAGCTTCTCTTCAATGATTAATTCAAATGGCGGTGCGATTGGGAGTCGACATCGATGATTGGTGGACTGACGTTGTTGATTTGGAGTTGCTGGACTTGAACCGCCGGCAGACCAGGAGCGATTGGACATGGCTGCGGATGAATTTGCAAAACGCTTCAATGGCTTCGCTACTCGAAGCTTTTCCCAAGAAACCAAACAAATTACAATCTTTTATCGTGGTCTCCCCAACGGCGTTAACCGTTGTCTAAATAACATGTCGCTTTCGGCCGTGCGATTAGGGATTGCGCGGGAACACTTTTCAAGTTTTGACAATTTTCGGGACGCTTCCTGCCGAAATTGCAACATAGATAAATGCGTGCTCTGACGGACAATTTGGCGACAGTGATCGCTGGTTTCGAAAAATGACTTTTACGAAGATAATTTGCCGAATACTATTATTGTGTGCGATGATGTCGTGCTTCTATGTGGGAGTATTCCTCATCAGCCTTTTCAGCCTTATCCTACTTGGAATAAACAAGCCACTGATTTACGCTTCATACATTGCTATCTCGTCACAATGCTGGGGACCGCCGTTGATTGTGATAATCTACACAACCGTATTGGTCTACCGTTCAAAACGGAACCATGAATAAACCTGATTTGGATAAGTAGGCATGGAGATGCGGCCAGTTAAACCGGAATGGGTGTCTCCAGCTTTCTGGCGGCTGTGACCTAAAGACTTGCTTGCTAGTGGGACAACGATGAGAGCAAACCGCCTCACGATGCCTCAACGCCGCAATGGATCCGTCCACCCGCGGGCCGCCAGTGGACTGGCGGCCCACATTGTCTGGTGCCGAACGGCTTAGATGTAGCGATCGATGAGTCGCGGGTCCAAGGGGATGGGGTCGACTTCGATGTCGGCGATGAGGTCTTGGAACAGGCGACTCTGGGGATTCATCGCCAAATCGCCGATCTCGGCCCAAAGCTGCTGAAGCTGGGGCGACGGATGACGTCCTTTGATCATCGCATCGGCTTCCAGATCCAAGGCCGTTGCCACTTTCAAGTATTCCGGTTCGGCTTTGTCCAGCGACAAGACAAAGACCATCGAAGCCAACGAATGACACAGTTTGTCGAACACGCCGCCTTCATCGCCCAAGAGATAACTTTGGTCCATGAACGACTTCTGATAACGCGCAATGATCAATAAAATATCTCGACCCAAGACGCGGTTCCGCGACAAAGCGCGGCGGACGAGTTGGATTTTTTCTGGAAACGGGTTGCGAACGTTCGCGACCGAACCCACCCAGGGCGACAACGACCCTAGAACTCGAGTGGCAATGAACCAGCCAAACTTGGCCTTGGCCAGCAAACCGGACTTGCCTTGCACTTCCGCCAAACCAATCGGTTCCAAGTACTGTGTCCGAATCATTCGCGTCATGGCATTGGGAGCACCCACATCCGCTAAGACTGGGTTGGGGCCTTCGTACACGGTACAGATCGTGAACTCGTGCATGTTTTCACCGACGAAGTTTGCGATCAAGTTCGCTTGTTCGTTGCTGTTCAGTTCGCGATGTTCTTCGCGGACCGTGGCGCGGCGTTCGTCCAGATGTACGGAACGCCCGCCGAGAATCTGATAGGTGTGAATCGCCGATTGAAGCAGGGTTTTGGTGGCATAGACTTTGGCAACCATACCCAACGTTTCGTCGCGGACGCCGTTGGCACCTAAGCGAAAGCACAAGTCGCCCAAGGAGCGTCCCGCCAAGGCTTGGCAAATTGCGCGACCAATCCAAGTACGAATACGGGGCGAGGCACCAATCGGCTTGCCGAAGGTACTGCGAAAGGAGATCCAACCACCGGGAGCAAAGCGTTTCTGCAAGCCATTGTCCGAAATCGGTTGGTTGGGATCCAGAATCAACTGCGCCAACAACTTGAAGATCTTCGCCGCGCTATTGACGCAGATGCCGCCCCGACCCTTGGCCAAAGAACTAAAGGCTTGGGCCAACCCTTTTCCTTTGGGACCAAGTAGTTGAGTGGCCTGTACCCGATGTTCCGACAAGCGAAAGCGAGCGTTCCACAAATAATCAAACGCGGTCAGACGATTGCGAACCATTTTGAAAGTGGCCGAGTCCGCTTTGGGTACTTCAAAAATCAACATTCCGGAATCACGGCCCGGTGGTAAATTCTCACCCTCGAGTTTCAACACCAAGATACAAACCCCGCCGTAGATCACGTTGGTGATGGGCCATTTTACACCGGAAATGACATAGTCATCGCCGACGCGTTTGGCTGTCAGGGACAACTTCGAAGGGTCGGCTCCCACGCCGGGTTCGGTCAAGGCAAATGATCCCAGCAATTCTCCGCGGGCCATTTTGGGGAGGTAGTTTTGCTTTTGTTCCTCGGAGCCAAAATCGAGAATCGGGACGGCAGGGCCCAAGAAATTATGGACCTCGAACATCACCGCGATGTCTGGATGAATGAACGTGAGGGCCCGGAGAAGTGGTCCGAGATCCCCGAGTTTGGCACCACTACCGCCGTAGGTTTCGGGAATCGCCAACCCGAAGAAGCCCAATTCCGCCAAACCCCGAATCGTATCGTCGTGGAATAACATCCGCTGATGGTCCAGGAGGGTTCCCGCTCGTTTGCGTTTCAGCAAAAACTCGAGGGATTTGGCCATCGTCTCCGCAACTTTGGGGCTGGGCGAGAACCGGCCCGCGTCAAAGTCGGCAGCAGACGCCGAGCCAAAAAGCGAGACCAGAGTCGGAGCTTCGCCGGAGAACTGGCGTTCGGCGCTGCGGTCGGCCTCGTCCAAGGTTGCTAGGGAGGCGACCTCGGCGGCTGACCGACCGGCCTGTTTGAGAATCAGGGCCACGACATCATTGGACGGTTCGGATTGGGGACTGGCGTTCATGTTCGAAGCGAACTCCAATTAGGCATTAATGGCGTGCAGGGACTCATTGTTGCGGATTGTTGGGAAGCCTGTCGCCTTTACGGGCGGAGCCTCCCGACTAATTCCGATTGTAGGGTTCCCGCAAAAATCGCCCAGCCCCAACGATCGAGTGCGACATTATGCCCGGTTTTTACGGCGATAATCATGGAATCGGGCATTGAAGATGCAGGTGACCGGCTTTCTATGCGAAATGAACCACAAAGTTGCGGTTTTGATCCGGAGCAGGATATACTAAGGTAATACCGACACAGGCTGGAGCGTTTTTAACGATTCCAGCACGTGGGAGATGCTTTTTTGGGAGTTATTCAGTGATGCGGCAAATTCGCGCTGGCTTTACTCTGGTAGAGCTATTGGTGGTGATCGCCATTATTGGCGTATTGATGGGTCTGTTATTGCCGGCCGTCCAATACGCTCGCGAGGCGGCCCGGAATTCCTCGTGTCTCAATAATATTCGGCAAATCGCTTTGGCCACGTCCAATTTCGAGGCGGCGCAACAGGCGTTCCCACCGGCTCGAATTTACCAGAAACAGGTTGGCACGCCGGGCTTGGACTGCGGTGGTGAGGAACCTTCGTGGTTGGTCCGCATCATGCCGTACGTGGAGCAACAAAACCTATTTGGAAAGTGGGATCTTTCGAAGCGGTACCGCGATCACGATCCGGCGATCACTGCGGTTCCGTTGCCAGTGTACATTTGTCCATCGCGGCATAGTGTGGATTCCGCGAACACTCCGCCGGTCGACATGAGCGTGATCGTGCGACTGCCTTGCGGTTGTCATGGCCGCATTCAAATTACCGTTGTGGGGGGAGCAACGGGTGATTACGCGGGCAATCATGGTGATCCGACTCCCGGAGCCACAGGTGGGCCAAACGATTATTACTATGGCGGCAATGGCAACGGGATCATTATCTCGTCGCAAGCCCGATGCATCATGCGCGACGGTCAACGAGTCCCCGGACCATGGGTGGATCGGGTGCGGATTAGCGATGTCCGCGACGGTTTATCCAACACGTTTTTGGTTGGCGAACTTCAAGTTCGACCCGCTGACTTGAACACCATGCCATACAATGGTCCATTGTACAACGGCGAAGATTTGGCGGCCTTTGCTCGAGTTGGTGGGCCAGGTGTTCCATTGACTCGGACGCGGGATGAAGCTCCTGGTCCCATTTTGGGGTTCGGCAGTTGGCATCCGAACTCGTGCAATTTTGCGTTCGGCGATGGTTCCGTACGCGGTATTGATCCGTTGATCGATACGCAAACGTTAGGATATTTGTGCAACCGCGCGGACGGCCAAGTGATTGCCGATACGAATCTCTAGAAAGTCAATTGCCGTGATCGTTGTGAAGAGATATCGAACGTGGTCGTTGCTGGCCCTGGTTGGGTTGGGCATCGGATTGGTTGGTTGCGGTTCTGGGCAACCGACGCATGTGGTCAAGGGCAAGGTCGTCTTCAGTGATGGGACGCCAGTCCAATTTGGCGATGTCGAAACTTTGGCATTGGAACAACGCGTCAATGCGCGGGGCAAGATCGAAAAGGACGGTTCCTTCATCCTGACCACGTATGAGGACGGCGATGGTGCGTTGGCTGGTGAACACAAAGCCGTCATTATTCAAATGTCCGGGTCGCCGTTGGCAGCCAATGCGAAACTAGGACCGATTCAACACACACACGGTCATGATATTGGTTCCAAATATCGATCCTACGATACCAGCGGTTTGAAGTTCACGGTTGAAGCCGACAAGGTCAATGAGGTGACTTTTGTTATCGATGACTTTAAGCCTGGCAAGTCGGACCACTGATTGGCACTCCCCAGATCGCGGGTAGGTTCGCTTGACGTTTGACTCGAGTATCGCCAAAGCTTGGCTTCCCAGGATGGGCAAGGAAACGATTGATGAAGTTCTGGCGTTTGGCACAAGCATTTTGGATCAATGTCAAACGTCTTCTCTACGCTGGGAATCACGATTTCTGTCCTGGAGTCAACCAATATGTCTATTGGTTGAAGCGTCCGATCGGATGGTTGTTGGCGGCTGCGTTGGCATCGGTGCTTGTGGGTATTTCAATTGGCCCGCAGGGATGGGTCATTTTGAGCATCGTTAGCGCGGTCATTTTGTTGGGAGTCGCTTGGCCCGCGATTCAAATGTGGGGCTGCGCCGCTCGCTTGTTGGTCGAACAACCGCGCGGGATGGAAGGCCAGTCGCTACGTGTCACTTTGCAGATCACCAATCGCCTGCCTTTTCCTTTGTGGGGTTTGATGATCAGTCAGAGTTTTCTGTCCGAGCCCGGCACTTTGCCATCGGACGATGAACCGATGGCGGCCTTGGCCCGAGTCCCTGGGTGGTCGATCACCGAGTTTCATTGGGAGCATTGTCCGCAACAGCGCGGTCGTTTTCCGCAGTCGGGTGCCTTGCTGGCGACTGGCTTTCCGTTTGGCGTCTGGCAGTCGAGCCGTTGGATACACGTCGATGATACTTGCGTGATTTGGCCCAGCGTCCCGCAAATGATCGATTCGTTTGCAATCCAGCACTTGAGAGCCGTGGGTGAACAAGCGTACGAAAATCGCGTTGGTGAAGAGGGCGATTTTCTTGGACTACGATCTTACCGCGACGGCGACTCGCTGAAGAAAATCCATTGGCCACAAAGTGCTCGATCCGGAAGTTTGGTCGTTCGTGAGTCGGAAAAAGCGGTGCGGCAGCAGTTGACGGTTTTAGTCGATGTCTCGGATTTATTTCACCAACTTCGAAGTGTCGCAGGTACAGCAACGGTGCAATATGAAGCCGCCGAAAAACGACTTCGAGTAGCGTTGGCAGTGACCGAGACTTTATGGGGCGGTGGGTTTTCCGTTCGCTTGCAGGTTGGTTATCAAGTGTGGGACACATCGAGTGACCGACGTCGAATTCAGACGCTCATGGACCAATTGGCCGAATGGTCGTGGGCTCAGTTCTTCGAACGATGGGGCGCTAGAAGAACCATCAACTTTCGGCCTGACTTCGTGATCGGCGATTGGAATGTTTGGCATCAAGACGCCGAGACCGTACGATTGACGGAGCCATCTCATGGGATGATTCTTGTGCATCCGCAATTCGATTATCGTCAAGCGACGTTGCGATTGGTCGAGTGTTGTTCGCCGAAGATCGGGGTTCTGTGTTGGCAGACCACTGAGGAGGGCGTGTGAGTCGCGAACGATTTTTTCTGCGAGCCTTAGGCCCGGTCGCCGACCAGCGTCCCTCGGTTGAAGCATCGACGGCTTCCAGTCGCAGCGGTGCAGGTAACGCGCAACGATCAACATCATCGCTATTGCCGGAGAACTGGGCGGCGACGGCGGGCGTGGTCGGCCTAAGCATGTTGGTATTGCAAGCGGCTCGTTGGTCGATCTATCTCCAACCGCTGTATTATTTCACAAAACCAGTTCTGCTGTTGCTGTGCTGGGGATTGTTCGTCGTGATCTATCGATGGCGACAACAACAAAAACGGAACGGTAAGCTGGCAGATGGACCTGCGGGTCGGTTTGCTTGGCCGAACGTAGCGGTCGTGGCCTGCGGTTTGCTGTTGCTGGCGGCGGGACCATTGGCGGAAACGATCAATCGACGCTTTCAAGTCGGAGATCCGCCGGAGTTTTTGGCGTTTGACATGGTCTTGGCGTCGGCCATGTTATTGACGGTCGCTCATTCTCGACGTTGGCGGCAAGGGTCATTGGTTGGTAGTGCTTTCGCCGCCTTGTTGGTGACTTTTGCAAAACCGGATCCTGCTGTGTACGCGTCGGCGATTTTGTTTGGCATCGTCGGATTATGGCGAATGATGACGACGTACTGGGAAGGCATCGCGAGTAAAGCGATTGGTTCGACGAGTCGTCAACTACCGTTTCGCTTTTCGATCTTAGGAATGACGACGATTCTCGTCTTGCTGATGGCGGTGGTCGCTACGGCATTTCGCAACGAAGCTTTGGGATGGACATCCAAATGGAGTGTGTTCTCCGGCGGTGACCAATGGAGTGATCCCTATGCCACCTCGGGAGTCGGCGACGGGGAAAATCTCGTGGCGGCGACAAAATCAGCTCAATCCGAAGGACCTGTCGATAGCGACATGTTCATCGAATCGAAAAAACGCTCGCTCTACGATGTGATCTCCGAACAATATGGCGACAAAAAGCCGACGCCACGCACGGAGAACAGTCAAGCGGTGGGTGTCTTTACTGAAAACTATCGACACAATCATCAGCGTTTGGCCAAGGTCGAAAAGAACACCTCCACTTTCCAGACGACAAGAAACGGGAAAGCGAAAGAGCGGCCCACACCTGAGGATGTTCTTTCGGATGCCTTGTTGTTGGTCACTGGCCCCGCCCCAACCCATTTGACGATTGAGACCTTTGATTTGTTCGACGGCGAGACGTGGTTCAAGTCGGATGTCAACGAATCGCGGACGATGTATGGATTATTGCCAGGTGATACCAACGAGTGGTACTGTCTGAAACGCACGGACAAAATGGGCGTCCTGCACGGCTTCAAATCGTTTCAGGTTGCATTCCTGCATCTGCAAAGTGAGCGAATTCCCGTCCCACCCCTGACGGAAGCTTGGTCCATTGGCCAAGTCAATCAATCGCGGTTCTATCGATTGACCAAAGACGACGGACTGGAAATGACGCTGGGTAACACAATTCCAGAGTTTACCGTCGTGCGAGTCGTGTCGCGCGGGTTTCGCTGGCGTCACTTGCCGGAGAGCAACTTTTGGCAACAGATCCGCATTGCGAGACCGCCCATGCACGACGAGGCGGGGCAACCATTGCCGGCCATGGAGCCGGAACTGGAACTTCCGCGAGACGAGGCAGCCGTTGCGGAATTGAAGCGATTGGCGGACGATTGGACAAAAGAGGCGAAACCGGGTTGGGACCGAGTCACCAAAATTGTCGAGGCGCTCCGTCGCGAATACCAATGGGACGCCACAACCGACGCCTCTTTAGGAAACTTCCTGACCCAAAAAAGAGGGCCGGACTATTTGTTTGCTACGGCAGCGGTCTTGGCATTGCGCTCGCAAGGGATACCGGCCCGGATGGTGTCTGGGTTTTATGTCGACCCAACGAACTACGATCGAAAAACGGGCAAGACCGCAGTTGCGGCTTCCGACGCGCACTTTTGGGCCGAAGTTCATGTGGGAGATGGAAATTGGATTCCCATCGAGCCCACGCCAGGATACTCGCCGACGCCGGAATCTCTCTCGGTGGTGGATCATGTCGTTGAAGCCGTGATGTCGGTCTTTTGGTGGTGCGTGGGGAATTGGCCAATCGCTTTGGCCCTGTTGGGCTTTTGCGTGGCCTTGATCGTTTGTCGTCATTGGATCCGAGAGCAATACTTGGTTTGGAAATGGCAAACGAGTTTGTGGTTTCGTCCCCAATCGGCGATCCCCGTGACGCTCAAGATGTTGGAACGGCAGGCGCAAAAAGTCGGCGTTCCCCGATTGGCCTATCAGCCGGTAGGGAGTTGGTTGCCTTCGGCGTTTCCGTTGACCGCTGCAGAACGAGGGTTGTTGGAGGAGTACTTGGAAGTATTGCAGCTGCAAAGTTATGGTGTCGCTTCGGACCCAGCGGCCGCTCGAACTTATGTGCCGCTTTGTCAACGACTGGTGAGTGCCGTGAGACGATTCGCAAAATCTTCGGCGAAGCCAACGATGTCTGTAGCACCGGATGCGGAATTGTAATTCAGTTTGCAGGGTCTAGTGCTGTGTCAAAGTCAGTTGTTTGGATGCGTCGGCTAAAAGTGTCAGGAGTCCATTGCCGCTACGGCCCATTGAGTGCTTCCCACAATGGAGTCCTGACACCTTTACCAGAGCCTGAAAGATTTCGCGGCGGCGATGCGTTGGGTTAGAGCTTGTGAATTTGGTCCAAGGTCAGCAGGCATTCGAAGGCGATTCCCATCGACTCGAATTGCTCGCGACCACCTGCTTGCCGATCAATAATGGCGATCACTTTTTCCACGACCAGTCCGAATTCTTGCGCGGCATGAATGGCTTTCATACTGCTGCCTCCGCTGGTAACGACATCTTCGACAATCACAACGCGGTATCCGGGAAGAACGGGGCCTTCCACTTGTTTTCCGGTACCATGAGTCTTGGCTTCTTTGCGCACCATAAAGCCGAGCAAATCCGCGCCGACCAAACCCGCGCGATAAACCAGGCCCGCGGTGATGGGGTCCGCTCCGATGGCCATTCCACCGACGGCATCAGGCAGCCCATCACGTTGCAGCAGTTCGTACAAGCCAGCGGTGACTTGTATCAAACCTTGTGGGTGTAGCGTGAGGCGGCGGCAGTCCAGGTAAAAGTCTGCTCGAGCCCCGGAAGCCAAGACAAAATCGCCACGTTGATACGCGTGCTCGTGAACCAATTTCAATAAATTTGCACTATCGTAGGTGGGCAGACTATCCATGACATGTCCTTTGTCGCTAAATTGAAGGACTTGCTACAGACGCTGACTCGTTTGTGCTGCTGCAAGTCGCACGACGGTCCAGTAAGTTGCTGAACCAACCACAATTTAGCTCAATCTTGGCATTTGCGAATGGGTCTACTTGTCCTCAACATCGATCATCTTCCGGTTCATTTGTTGGGGCCGTACGGGAACACGTCGGTGCCGACACCGACTTTAAATTCGTGGGCGGCACGTGGCTTGACGGCGGATGCGGTGTTCCAGAATGGAATTGGCGACTCAACGCCCGCAACGAGTACATTGGCAGCGTTTCGGCGTCGCGCGGACTTGTGTTTGTCCCCGGGAAACGAAGGTCGGAGTGTCTGGCCTTGGTGCCCAACGGAGCCTGATGATGATTCGATTGAAAGTCTGGTGCCGACTTGTTCGGCATCGCGTTTGGCAAAGACTTGGGAAGCCACATCGGTTGCCAAGTACCTGGAACGAGCCCTGAGCAAGTGGACGGAGGCGATCTTACCTAGTGACGCGATGGTTTGGTTGGATCTGCCGCTGTTTTCTGGGCCTTGGGATGCACCGTTGGCGTGGCGACACTATTTGGCGGGCGATGATGATCCAGAGGTCTATACCGACCTAGAACCACCCTATCTCGTGCTGCCAAGCGCCGGATTTGGCGGGCTGTTTATCGACGACTCGGTTGATCCTGATCTCCGATTAAGTTACGAACACGCGGCCGGTGCAATGATCATGCTCTTGGATCACGCTTGCGAGTGGTTGCACGCCTGTGTCGCTGCGATGCCTCAAGGTCGCGAGACCTCGATATTGCTCACAGCCGAGTCGGGTTATAGTTTGGGCGAGCACTTTGGGATCGGTAGTTTTCCTGATCGAACTTGGGCGGAAGAGGCCCATGTACCGATGATATTGTTTATGGGCGCGGCGGGATTGTATCCGGCCCGAATCCCGTCAATCATGTCGCAACAACAGTGTTTGAATTTGTGGGTGTCCGAAACCAGTCAACGCCCTGCCCTGTTGAACCGTCTTGAAGCGACGAGTGATTACGATCGAATCGTCGAGCAATCGTTGAGCCATTGGTCAAAGCTCACAAGCGAAAGGTTCGATGGTTGTGGTGCGCTCCGCGAACCAACCAACGATCGGGGAGAGATCCACGACCTTGTTCCCAAGTACGCTGTGATCAGTCGCTCGCCCAATCAAATTGCGATTCGGACCCAAACTTGGAGTTTTGTCTGGAAAGTTCGCCAAGCACCGCACTTGTTTGTCCGGCCGGATGATCGTTTTGAACAGAATGATGTGGCGTCGCGTTGTCCAGAGTTGGTTGCGAACATTCAATGGTATTTGCCGGAGCTATTGGCCTATTTCTCAAACGAGCGTCGCGTTTGCTTCCCCGAATTCTTATTGGAAACTTGGCATCAAGCCTGCGCCCTGTTGTCTCAGGAGGGCCGCGCACCTGATCAAGCAACGTGGGAGCAGCGATTGGCGACCCAACCAAATGGTTCTCTGCTAACCCGGGCGGAACTTCCCGAGTTGTTGTGGGCTGAAGTCACTTGACGGGCAATCTCGTCTTCGTCTCAGGCAGTTACATTGGTAGCCAAAGTACAAACTCGGCGCCGCTCCCGACCACGGATTTGACTTCGATGTCGCCGCCATGTTCTTGCATGATTTTCTTACTGACGGGCAGACCGAGCCCAGTGCCGCGTCCCCCTTTCGAGCTCTCAAACAGTGAAAAAATCTTTTCAACATCGTCCGGCTCGATGCCGGGCCCCGAATCAATAACGACGATTTCCAACCGAGGTTGCGGCTCCGAGACCGTCCGAATGGTGAGCTGAACATTGGGTTGTTCCGCATCCCGCGCCGCGTCGATCGCATTGGAGACGATATTCAACGCGGCACGATGTAACGATTCGTAGTCCGCAGAGATCGTGAGCGGTTCCGGAAGAGGTGTCCAGTGAATGGCAACATCGAACTGTTTGGCTTTGGCCATAACCACGGACACGACATCGGTCAGCAAGTCACTCAGATTGACGGTTTCTCGGCGAGGTTCCCGTTCTTTGCTGAACGAAAGCATATCCATCACAAGATTGTAGATCCGGTCCTGATTGCGTTGCAGGAGCGCCCATCCATCTTGAATCGTGGGGAAGTCTTGAGTTTTGATTCCCTGTTCCAACAAATAGCCGCCTCCTTGAAAACCTTGCAGAATATTCTTGATGTGATGCGACATGACCGCGATCGTCTCGCCGATGGCAGCCAAACGTTCCGAGCGAACCAACCCGGAATAAAAAGACGTGTCTTCGATCGCAATTCCAGATTGGTTTCCAATGGCGATCATCATTTGCAAATGGTCGTGCTTGAAGCGACGTCCAAATAGATCGTCTGGTGATTTGATGGACGTCAGATCGTCCGGCAGTTTTGTGCTTGTGTCGACATAGATGGCCCCGACGATGCCATATCGACCTCGCATGGGTACACAAATCGCTTCACGGATTCCAAGCTGCATCACGCTGTCAGGATCGTCCCAGCGTTCGTCTTCCGCCGCATTGCTGGTCAAGACACCTTCTTCCGTGCTGAGAACATATTCCAAGATCGTACGCGAAATCACGATTTCTCGGTCTTCGAGGGTCGGAAAGCGGTAACGCGCAACTTTGGCCAAAGGTTGGTCGGTATCGGGGTCCAACAAAAAGATGCAGCCACGATCGGCCTGAACCCATTGCAGAATCAATTCCATAATGCGGTTCAGCAGCTGGTCGATATCCAAGGTGTGGCTAACGGCGAGGGCGGTTTGGTACATGATGTCCAAGTGCCCATCGCGGCCGGATTCGAGTTGTGAGGCAAAAGGGGCGGAGGCTGGAGCGGACGCCGATCGCCAGATTTGGCTAACGGCATCATCGATCGGCGACGATTTGCCCGTCTTGGCACTCGTAAGGGTCACTTCGGGCACGGCTCCCGACGTGGGGCGTGAGGCTTTGGAGGTGAACAGCAGGAGCGTACGACCCAACTGCAAATGGTCTCCATGCGACAAGATTCGCTCGGTGGTTCGCTCCTGATTGACGATCGACCCGTTGGCACTGCCGAGGTCTTGGAAGACGAATTGGCCTCCCCGCAGGAGAATTTGGGCGTGTCGCCGCGAGACTTCCGAATCCCGAATGCAAATATCGTTTTCCCGGTCCCGGCCGATTCGAACCAGTGGTAGATTCAAGTAGAACCGTTGGCCTTGGTCTCTTCCTCTTAGCACAAACAACGAAGACAACAATGCGTTCCTTCTCCCAAATCAATCCTGCGACCCGGACAATCGTCTCGCCAAACGTGTGGCTCTTCGGGTATTATGCCTGCCGGATGGGAGGGTCACAAGGAATCTGTGCTCTCCGAACCTGGAATCAAATTTTGGGGATCGACTACACAAAGTCTCGGTTTTTGCCTAATTTGCGAAACTTCCCGAGCGTCTTCGACGTCCCAATAAGGTGGAATCGTTGATCAACCCGACTGATAACGACTTGATCCGGCAAACGCTGGCGGGGCAACCCGAAGCGTTCGAGGGACTGGTGCGCCGATACCAGGGGCGGTTATTGTCGGCGATGGTCGCGGTTTGTGGAGCGGTCCAAGAGGCTGAGGACGTGGTCCAAGAGACCTTTCTTCAGGCCTATTGCAAGTTGGATGGCTTTCGCAGCGAGAGCCGATTCTATACTTGGTTGTATCGAATCGCGTTCAACCTATCCGTGAACATGCGACGCCGGAAACGTCCGGCACTGTCCGCGGACCATCGCGATGGCCCCAATCAGGTCGACGTCCAGGACCAAACGCCCGGTCCCGAGGAACCGCTGAATCAGGCCGAACGTTCGGAAATGGTCCTGAACGCCATCCAGCGATTGCCGGAAGAATTTCGGCAAGTTCTGGTCCTCCGAGAATTAGAAGGGTTTTGTTACGAGACGATTGCCGAGGTCTTGGCATTGCCGATTGGAACGGTTCGCAGCCGGCTCCATCGGGCCCGGCAACAATTGAAGGACGAATTGCAAACTTGGTTTGCCGATTAAGACCCCACCGATTTTGGTGGGGCCTCGTTGTGGCAAATCGAACTGAGATAAACCAATGAATTCAAACGACAAATTGAACAATGAAATACTGTCTGCTTACTTCGATGGCGAACTGAGCCAGACGGAGCAATTGCAGGTGGAGCAAGCATTGTTCGACCGCCCTGAATGTTTGCGGCTGCTCCGCGATTGGGCGATTTTGCGTGAGGGGCTACAGAACACATCGGAGATGATCCAAGCTCAGGTCGGTATTGCTGGGGAGCAACAAGTCAACAACGCTCCGAATGCCTCGGAAATGGCGGTCATGAGTCGCATCGCTGCGGCTGTCGCCGCAGGTGAAGTGAAGTGGGCGAAAAGTGATTCCGTTTCTGTGGGGGCCGACTGGACGAATCGAGTTCCAGTGGCCGTCGAACTGTCCGCAGTCCAACAGAATAACTCCAAAGTCGCGGATGGATTGGTGACGCCGATTTCGGAACCAGCGGGAGTTAATCAAAGGCCATCGGATTATCGTCGTTTGAACCCAAATCAACGGTTGCGACGTTGGCGTTGGCAGTTGGTGGCGATTTCCACCGCCGCGGCAGGCATGGCGCTTGTGGTTTTCATGAATCAATTTGGTAATGATCCGCGGATGGTAGGGACGGATGGCTCGCCAACTCAACCCAAGTCGGAACGCGCCGCGTTAGGAATCGAGCCCGAATTAGATGGGCGACCGAGTGAAATGGCGATGGCTTCGCCTGCGGCACCAAGTCCGGCTGGTGGTGGTTCCGATGGCGGGGCCAACAATCCTATGTTGAGCGACTTGAATGTTGCGTCCTCGACCACGTCAACAAACGACAATCCGATGGCCAATTCCGATTACACCACGTTCATTAGTTATGATGTGGCAGATCCAGAATTGGGGTTGCAACAGATGCAGACGGTTCTGGCTAGCAACAAGATGACACCTGTGGAGATTTTTGAGCAAGACGATTCACCGGTAGTCGTGCTGTCGGGAGACGCGAAGAAATTGGCGGA
>JAEUIP010000107.1:15422-15760 GCA_016795075.1 Planctomycetaceae bacterium
CGGAAGTTCTGGAGGCGTTTCAGGCCGCCGGCGATAACTCGCCTGCATTATTGGCCAAAGTGGCTCCGGAGATGGATTCAAACGCAACTCTGTTTGGTGCACAAGGCTTCGAAGTTGCCGCTGGCACCGAGCAGGCGATGGATGTGATGGTCAACGGTGTTGATCAACCCGTTCCAGACACGCAACGGCCAGACACGCAACGTATGGTGCAATCGGCTGCCTCTGCGCAGGATCCGAGCAACACGATTGTCCCGGAAGAGGTCCTGTTGGCTCAGGATGCAAACCCGAATCTTGGTGTTGGTTCCGCTGAAGGAAACGTAGAACGGCAGCAGCCTGCT
>JAEUIP010000108.1 GCA_016795075.1 Planctomycetaceae bacterium
AAGCACAATCAGGCCAACGGCGAAGACAACCGCGATGGCGACAACAACAATCATAGTTTCAACTACGGAATTGAAGGACCGACCGATCGCAAGCCCATCGATGGCCTGCGATTGCGGCAGATCAAGAACATGTTGACGACGTTGCTGTTGAGCCAAGGTGTGCCGATGTTGTTGGCGGGTGACGAATTCCGCCGCACACAACGCGGTAATAACAACGCGTATTGCCAAGACAACGATATCAGCTGGATCGACTGGAAGCTCGCGGAGACGAACACCGAACTGTTGCGATTTACGCAAGCGTTGATCCAATTCCGCAAGTCCCAACCGACATTGCGCCGCGAGTCCTACTTGACTGGAAAAAGTCCAGCGGCGGACCAATTGCCGGATGTCAGTTGGTACGGTCCGGTCGGCACGGCCATGGACTGGCATCAATCGCAACAGATGACCTGTCTACTGACAAAGCCGCCCAAGAAAATCGACCCTCAGGGCGTGGGACGAGACATCATGATCATGTTCAACACGGGTGAAGTCGCCAGCGAGTTCCATATGCCCGTGGTGGCGAAAGATCACAAGTGGCGATTGTTCTTGGACACCGCAGAAGATTCGCCGAAGGACATCTTTCCGGAACTGAACGGCCCCATCCTTAGCAAACGTCAACGGATTGTTCTGCCGAGCAAGACCACCATGGTCTTTGTCGCAGAAAAGAGTTAGACATAACCTCCGTGGGGCAGAAGCGGGCCTGGAATGAGGCGGTCGAAGTGGGGTTTGCTTGGGGACTTGGGAACGCTTGGGAGTAATCCCGAAGCAACTTCCCGATTGGGGAGAGGCCGACTTGGGTTCATCCAAGAACCCCCAATCGTCAAATCTGTTGAGACATCAAATGGCCTCGGCCACCAAATGGCATGAGCGGCCAAATAGCCTGAGCGGCCGTGCGACAAAATGCGACCGGTTGGTAATTCCCACGGATGGCAAAGCCGAACTGCGGATGAACAGTCCGCAGATATTTCCTTGACCGACAACTTTTGTACGACCCGATTGCTCTAACTTCCGAGATGCTCCTTCGACGGTCTGTATTTTGAAACCGCATTCTGCGAACGTCCGCCGGCCAAGCAAACGATCCTGTTTGATTCACAGGCGGCTAAGAAATGAGTGATGAAAAATGGAAATTGAAAAATGCACAATGCTGACAGCCATTACTTGCTAACAGAAAGCTCGAAACGAGACGTTTGATGCCTTTTGAATTTTTCATTCTTCAATAATCGTTAATCAGTCAACCACCAGAGTCCGCGAAACTCATTCCGGAGCTTTCGACGTTCGAAATCTGCTACTTATTTCGGGACCAATCCAGAGGGCGCGTGTTTGTTCGGATTCCCGCCCGACCTCGCTCCGTTAACCAGTGAATCCGAATAGACAGCCGACGCGTTAGCGGGGTGTAAATTGGAATCGGCGGCATTGGCGGAAGAAGGCTAGTGGGTTCTCGTAGACGATCTTGCGAATGATCGCTTCGCTGTGGCCCCGACGTCGCATCTCAAAAATGAAGTTTGGAACAGCGGTCGGCTGACTTGGTCCCCAATCGCCGGCCGAGTTAACACACAAGCGTTCGGTGCCGAACTGTTCGACCATGTCCGCCGCGCGAGCCGGCGTGCACTTGGAAACGGGGTACAGCGTCATGCCGGCCCAGAAACCGCGGTCCAAGACTTCGCCGATCGTGTGTTCTTCGACGTGATCCACCAAGACGCGGTGCGGCTGCAACCGAGTGTCGCTGACCAACATATCCAAGATCATTCGGGTGCCCAAGTATTTGTCGTGCAAATGCGGGGTGTGAATCAACACCAGCTCGTTGAACTTGGCGGCGAGGTCCAAGTGTTCGAGGAACACGATCGATTCATTCTTGGTGTTCTTGTTCAATCCAATCTCGCCGATGCCCAACACGTTGGACCGTTCGAGGAACTCGGGGATCATCGCAATGACCTCGCGGGAGAGTTCGACGTTTTCGGCTTCTTTGGCATTGATGCACAACCAGGTGTAATGGGCAATTCCATAGTTGGCCGCACGGGAACGTTCGAACTCCGTCAGTTGCCGAAAGTAGTCGCGGAAACTGGCTGCACTGCCGCGGTCGAACCCCGCCCAAAACGCGGGCTCGCTCATGCCCACACAGCCCATGCGAGCCAAGGTGGCGTAGTCGTCGGTCGTTCGCGAGACCATGTGGATATGCGGATCAAAGTAGTCCATGGTTAGCCTCGGTTTTCTAGCGGCACACCCAGCTGTTGCGGCCAGTCAGTTCGGTAGGGGAGCGAAAACAACATCTGCACTTGGCGGGCTCGGTCAGGGGCGTTGCTCAGCAATATTTGTAGGCCCTGGCGGATCAGATCCATTCGTTCGGCGTCGGCAGGCGGCGTGGGGCTGCGGTCGACTCGATCCAAAGTGGCCGCGATCTTGAGAATGCGGGCTCGGACTTCCAAGAATTCGCGATCCAATACCTGCTGGGCGGGCATCGGACTGCCAACGGGATTCGAAGTAGTCATCGACGGTTTCCTGAATGAACGGATTGCAGTCTGGTGCTTTGTCACCACTTGATTTTGGGGTCGGTCTGGTAAAGGGGTCGGGAGTTCATTGCCGGAACGGCCTTCGGGTGCTTCGCACAATGGACTCCTGACCCCTTTACCAGAACCTAAGATTTGACTGTGACAAAGCCTGGTTCGCCGGGTCGAGGTTTGGGAACCTCCGCAACAATCGTTTGGGCGACAATCGTAACGACACAAGTTACGAACGCTGCGGGGGTGCCAAACACGGGTCGCATGGTACAATATGAGCGAATACCTGGAAAATACCACCCCTTTGTTTCCCGAACGGAATTTCCGATGACGCAAGCATCCCTGGTTGGTCGCCGTTTTTTTGCTGCCTTGACCAAACAAGCCCTGGTACAAGTAACCTGTTTCGGCTGGGTAATTTTTGCGGCTGCCGCGGTTGGTTCGGCCAGCCCTGGGTATTTTCCACAGGAACAAGCGGCTGGGTCCGGCAAGACACAGGAAACCGCGCCCGCTCTGCCAGCCCTGTCGAGCGAACTCCAGGAGCAACGGTTGACTAGTGTGGGGCGCGGGTTGCATTTCTTGGATGGCCAACAAGCGACCGACGGCAGCTTCGCCAGCCATGCCGGGACAGGTCCCACGTCTTTGGCGTTGGCTGCGATGTTGAATCAAGGGCGATCCGCTGAACATCCGGTGGTGGCCAAAGGCTTGCAGTATTTGTTGGCCAGTCGGAAAGCGGATGGAGGCATTTACGCTCCGGACTCGATCCATAAAAACTACGAGACCTCGCTAGCGATCATGGCGCTGAGTTTGGTGGGAGACGGGAAAACTTATGCGGCTGAGATCGAGTCGGCCGCGAAACTGCTGCGACAAATGCAATGGGGACCGAACCAAGGCAAGGGTCCTGAAGACATGGCCCACGGCGGGGCCGGGTACGGTCGTCATGGCCGCCCAGACTTGTCGAACACCTCGTTCATGATCGAGGCCCTGAAAGCCGCTGGAGCGACGGAAGAGGATCCCGATATTCAAGCGGCATTGGCGTTTGTCACGCGTTGCCAGAACCACGAATCGGAATTCAACAAGGCCGAATTTGCCACAACGGGGCCGAAGGATGGCGGGTTTTTCTACACTGCTGCTGCCGGTGGGCAAAGTATGGCTGGGGAAGAAGCCGCGGGCGGTTTGCGCAGCTATGGTTCGATGACCTATGCCGGGCTGAAAAGCATGCTGTATGCAGGTGTGTCTAAGGACGACACACGAGTTCAAGCGGCGATGTCGTATCTGAAAAAACACTACGACGTCCAATCGAATCCCGGGATGGGAAATGATGGCTTGTATTACTACTACCAAATGTTTGGCAAGGCCTTTCAGGCGATTGGCGAAGCGACTTTCACCGATGAAGCTGGAAACGTCCACGATTGGCGAGCCGACCTGATTCGCGAACTCCATCAGCGCCAACAAGCCAATGGTTCGTGGTACAACGTCGCGAGTGATCGGTGGATGGAGGGCGACGCGGTGCTCGTCACTTCTTATGCATTACTGGCGTTATCGTACACGAAATAAAGCGGTCCACTTCGCGGTGGATTGGTACCCAACAGCGCGGTACTTGTACTTGATCCTCCGCAACGGTCGGCGCTGGTCGGATTGCGCCTTCGATTGCTTTTTCAGAATGTACCGCTCGATTTTTGAAAGCCCGCCATGGCCGAAGTTGAATGGATTGAAGAAGGTCAGAAAGCCCCCGCTTTTTCACTCAAAGATCAGGACGGAAAAACCGTCAAGTTGAGCGACTTCAAGGGCCAATGGGTCGTGGTTTACTTCTATCCGAAGGACGACACCCCAGGTTGCACCAAGGAAGCCTGTGCGTTCCGCGATCGCCATTCAGAACTGGAAGGTCTGGGGGTCGTGGTTTTAGGTCTCAGCCCGGACGACCAAGTTTCGCATGCAAAATTTGTAAAGAAGTTCGACCTGAATTTTCCGTTACTGGTGGATACCGACCATAAAGTTGCGGAGAAATACGGTGCCTGGCGGGAAAAGAACATGTACGGCAAGATCTCAATGGGGGTCCAGCGTTCGACGTTTCTGATCGATGCCCAGGGCAAAGTTGCAAAGGTTTGGAAGCGAGTCCAGGTTGATGGACACGACGAGAAAGTGCTCGAAGCGGTAAAATCGCTCTCTTCATAATTGATTTTGCAAGCACGATTGTGGGGCCCGCAGGAAGCCTGCCCAGTCGAATTGTGCCAGAGCACCGCGGCGTTTGGGGCCGACGGCTTTGTCAAATCCGAAACTCAGGGCCTGTTACTCAGGGCCTGTTACTCAGGGCCTGGTACTCAGGGCCTGGTAAAGGTGGCAAGAGTCCATTGTGCGAAGCACCCGATGGGCCGTCGCGGCAATGAACTGCTGACACCTTTACCAGACGCAGCCCAAAAGTTTGATTTTGAGAAAGAACTAGGTTGTCCTGGAGAGTCCTCCGGTAAACCAACTTGGTCGGATGGGAATCGGCCAACCGCGTCTGCTTCGGGATTTGCTAACGGAATTCACCGGATTTACGTGCGATCAGCGAGAAGTGTTAAAAAAACCTGCAAATTCTGGTTCGAAACTTCGATAAGCATACAGTCCGTGCTGCCCACTCCGTGGGGGAACGGTCGGAACCGGCATGGATGACGGGAGAGACGGGAATGGACCAGTGGTCAGCGAAGGAGCGAACCAACGACTCGGATGCGGGTCGTGGTACGAACCCCAGCCAAACTGGTTCGGATTCCGAACTCGGGCGAGTGTTGCAAACGATTCAGCAACTGCAAAGTCTGAGCTTTCTCGGCGAAGATGCCACCGAGCGGATGCAGCAGGTCGAAGTGGTCCAAGATGAACTGATTAAACAACTTGATGAACTCAACCATTTGGTACAGCAACAGATCGATCGATTGACCCTGAATCGATCCGTTGACCTCCTACCCGAGACCACAACCGAAGCCGTTTGAGACGGCCGGGTGATTCTACCATTCGCATGAACCCGCCTCCGATCACGATCGGTGCTGGGGCGTGTTCTGTTTAACTCGTTGGCGGCGTGTTTTTCGACCCCGTTTAGCTCTTGGCAGTTGAACGTGGCTCGCGAACCGCCCCCAAACGGCGGGAGGGCTATTTGTGACAAAGTTATCTGAAATTGCGATCAAGGCGACGACCGGGCAGAAATACAAATTTGCAGCATTTGCGATCAACGCGAAGTGCCGTGAGATGCCTGGCGTTTATATTATGACCCATCGAGAAGAGGACCTCCACGGAGAAGCCGTCCATCGCTTCCTTTCCGTCGGTCAAACCGATAACCTTAGTCAATGGCGGGATTCGCTGTCGGACATCCAATGCCACGAGTCGTACCACGCGAACTGTGTGGGAGTCCTCTACGAGCCCGACTATCAAACTCGACGACGAATTGTCCAAGAAATTCGCGAGAGCTTTGAAATGCCCTGCAGTTAAGAACAGGACGGCGAAAGGCAATAACCTTGGCCGCCAGACGATGGACCAAGAACCTGCTGCTGTACCGTTTCCTGAAATCCCCGGTTATGAAATTTTGCACGTCTTGGGACGAGGCGGGATGGGCCGCGTCTACCAAGCGACGGACCGACAACTCCAACGCTCCGTCGCCATCAAAACCTTGGTTGATGCGTTTGATGATGAATTGGTCCACCGGTTCGAGACCGAGATTCACGCGATTGCTGGTCTGGAACATGCGAACATCGCCAAAGTTTATGGATCCGCGCGAACACTGACCGGAACGCCGGCTTGTGTCATGGAGCTTTTGCGCGGCGGAGCATTGTCGGATCGAATCCGCGTCCTGCCACCCTCGTATCGTGACGCCGCGCGAATTGTCGAGACTTTGGCGACAGCGATGGACTACTCCCATCAGCAAGGCATCATTCATCGCGACCTCAAACCCGCCAATGTCATGTTCGCTCACGAGAATCATCGAGAGCTTCGAACAGAAGATTTGCGGATTGTCGATTTCGGGCTGGCCAAATCCGTGCATAGTGACGCGAGAATCACCCAAACAGGCCAAGTGTTGGGTACGCCTGCGTACATGGCTCCGGAACAGGCCAGCGGGTTGGTGCAACGGGTCGGCCCCGCTGCCGACATCTACGCCTTGGGCGGAATTCTGTACGAACTATTGGTTGGCAAGCCACCTTTTCTGGCCAACGATCCCGTGCAAACGTTGATGATGGTGATTGCGGACGAACCGGTTTCGCCTCGTGAATTGAATCGAGCGATTCCTCGTGACCTAGAAACGATTTGTCTCAAGTGCTTGGAGAAAAAAGTCTCGCGTCGCTACACGACGGCCGCAGCGTTGGCCGAAGACTTGCGATTGTGGTTGGCGGATCGCCCCATCCATGCGCGGCCGGTGCGTTGGTTCGGGCGAACGGCCAAATGGGTAAGAAGAAATCCTTGGCCCACGACGGCCGCAAGTCTGCTGGCCGTGATGGCGGTAATCAGCACGGTCGCCAGCTTTTTTCTTCAATCCGCCTATGAAGAAACGCGATCGGCCAACGAGGAACTGAGCCAAACCAATGAAAAACTTGAGCGAGCCAACACGGCCGCCAACACGGCCTTCGACATCTCGCGCGATACATTGGAACATGTCGTGGCCCGCGTGCGCGATAACTTGGCCGAATTGCCTCAAGCGGAACAGCTGTACGAAACTTCCGAACGTGATCTCTTGGTGATGTACCAACGTTTGCAGGAACTACGTCCCGAAGATCCGATCGTTCTGAAATCGACGATTCAATCATTACAAAACATCTGGACTCTGGACTGGCTAAAAGGCAACACAAAAAATCACGACGCGGTGCTGGGTCAGATCTCGAAATTGCTGCAACTGGGGCAAAAACAATGGCCCGAAGACCCGTGGTTCGCGGCTCGCACGATTCAGTTCGAATTGGAACAAATGAGGACCGCCGACACGGACCAAAATAACCCGCTCCGTCCGGAAGTGGTGAGCGAACTGGAAAATCGCTTGCTCGCCTTGCAAATGCAATTTCCGAACTCGGTCGAGGTTATCGAGACGGCCTTGAATTGGCAAAACGATCGATTTGCGATTGCCGCAAGTCAAGGCGATGTTCCTGCCGTCACGATGGCACTTGAACGGCGAATCGAGTTGTCGCGAAAATTTGCCGATCTGAACAAGTCGCAAGACCCACAAGCGGGTTTATTCTTGGTTCAAGCCTTGGTCGTGCGCGCATCGGTAGAATCGACGTTATCGAATTCCGAGCTAGTCCGCACTCTCTTGGATGAAGCCTCCGCGGTCTTGGCCAGTGTTCCCAATCCCGGCTCCGTCAGGGAACATCGGCGATTATCCGCGGAAGTGGCTCGATTGCGTGGAAACTTGGCGATGCAACATGGCGAGCTGGCTGAAGCCGAACCAGAATTCCGTGCGGCCATCGAGTCGTTGCAACAACTGGTTGCTGATTTCCCAAACGATATTGGCTTGAGATTCAATCTGGCCCAGGTCCAATTCGAGTTAGCCAGTGCGTTATGGTCCGCGAATCGGACCAGCGAGAGCCATGAATTGTTGGAGCTTGCACAACTCCAAATCAAAACACTGTTGAACCTCGTGCCGGATCACTACGCGGCTCAAAATTTACAAGCGAGAATTCAAGTAGCCCTGGAAACGAAATAAAGCCGTCAGCCCGGACTACTCGGTAGCTTCATCGGTGGGTGCCGCCCACCATTCTTCGGATGCAGGAATGATGGGCAATGGCTCGCCTGTGTACTCGATCAGAAATAAGCTCACCGGAATTGGCATCAACTCGGTAATGCGCATCGGGTACTCGTCGTTGGACATGCCAAACTTGATGTGTTTCGCCAGGTTTTTCGCGAGTACTGGATCGAGGCTGCGGACCACCAGGAAACATCCGCCGGCCCGCTGAATCTGTTCCGCCTGCGCGCTAGAAATCTGGAGACGAGGTTTGGTCGGACGAGCAAACACCAACTCCTGGTTTTTGGCGGGATCGTCGTAGATACGATGGGGACCGTCCAACGCAAAAATACAGTAGTGCCGAAACTTGGCGCGCTGATCGGGAGTGAGTGGCAAGAGCTCGCGGACCAACCAACCATCTTCGATCAGCCCTGGACACAAAATCACGGGCATGTCGCGGGATTCCGTCACGGCCCGAATTCGAGCACTGACCTCTTCCCATTGCTCGTCGCGCAAGACCGGCCACCGCCCTGTCCAAACAACGCCCAGAAGGTCGAGATTGGACGCCAGTCCCAAACTTATCAACAGGGTCGCACACAACCAACGAACGCGCGGCCAATACCAAATTCCGACCGTCAATCCGGGAACTAAAAACCCAGCCGAGACCGAAGCCGCGAAATACCGCCAGTGTGCCAACGGCATGATGCTCCAACCCGTCAGTACCGCGGCGGTGATCGGCGGCAAGAGCAAGGCCGTCAATGTCAAGACCAACAACGGCCACCACCGATAGTCTTGGACCAAACTCCACATCTGGGTTGGCTTGAGCAAGTACAACAACTGCACGACCAATCCGGCCAGCAATGGACCAATGACCAACACCAACAGCAAACTGCTCAAGCCAATGAAGTAATTGTCCAAGCGAACGAATTCACTCCATTGCCCTCCAAACGGCAAGATACTGGCCAAGTGCCACAACCCCGGAATCGCGACAAAGGCCGCCAACAAAGGCATGCCCAACAACCACCGCGTGAGCTGCGCTGCTGAAGGGCGAGGTCGCTCGGTTACCGCTAACCAACACAAGCCAATCCACACCGCGGCACTCCACAACAAGGTCGTGTAATGCAAGTAAAACATAATGACCGTTGAGGTTAGCCAGACGATATCAAAACCCGCGTAACGATCTTTGCCCTGAGCCGCCAAACGCCAGAACTCGGCCAAAAGCGGAAGCTGGATGCAGGCCACCAACCCAATGAGCGCATAGGGTCGGGCTTCGGTCGACGCAAACAACATGACCGGATTGACCATCAAGAGACACGCCGCGATTGTTCCCGCCGCCACGGCCCCCGTCCAACGCGTCAAAACGACGAACAACACCGCCATTTGAAACGTTCCGGCCAGGATCGAAATCAATCGGAGACTCCAAGGCGAAAAACCAAATATCTCGACCGAAATCTTAACTAAGTAAAAGTACAACGGACTCTGATTTCCAATCGCGGCTCGCCACGAAACGTCCGACCAATCGTTTTGCACGACCCATGCGGTATGCAATTCGTCAATCCACAATGGCTGTTCGGCGAACTTGACTCGCAGGAACAACCCGGCCAACAGCAAGAGCGGCCCAACCCAATACAAAAGGATCCGATAAACGGCGGCTTCGCTAGCACCGCGATTCGCTTCGATTACCGACTTGGTCAAGACTCAGGCCTTTCCGGTGACTGTTCACAAACGCTAGCAACCAAGTGCCAACAACCGCGCCGTTTTACCTAACCCGACCAGCTGGACCTGGCTTCGACCATTTTCGGTACCGATTGTGCTCAAAGCGCCGAAGATTCGTGGCCGATTTTCCCGATGATCTGCTTTAGCGATACAACCCATCATACTCCTACGATTGTAGTGGCTTGTCTGATGGGTGTATACGAGCCTCCGATGCCGTTCGTTCGGCATGGTGGCGCTGTTGGCATCGTTAGAATCCACGGAGTCCCTCGTGAAACGTCGCATCAAATCCTGGAGTGCTCTGGTTGCGTTCGCTGCGTTGGTTTCTATCGGAACCGAGGCACAAGCGTTTCAGTCGAATGCCTATTCACTAGGTGATTCGGTCGCGACCAACGGTTTGGTCGGAACGGCGCCTTTGGTACCGGTGCGCACGGTGGTTCGGCAGGATGTCGATGACCCTTCGCTTTTGCAGGTGCCAACCGCTCCGCAAGTCGACCAATCGGCCAATGCGTCGTCACGTCCGTTGTCTGTCCCCAGTAACGCGGCGACGATGCCCGACGAATACTACCGCGCATCGTGGTGCAACTTGGGTGAACCGATCCGGTTGGTCGATCGGCCGGAGATAGGTCTCCGCATCGGTGGCTGGCAACAAGTTGGATTCCATTCACGCAATGACGGATTGTTCAACAACTTGCAAGATCGCGCTGCGTTCCATCAAACGTGGGGGTTTGTCGAAAAAGAAATCGTCACGCCTCGAGGTCTTGAACTGACAATGCGCGGTGACATCCTCTATGGCTTGGATGCTCAGCAGTTCCAAGCCTTCGGCAACGAACCCTTTGGGGCGGCGACCGGTTGGGACAATGATCTGGACAACGGAATCTACGGTTGGGCGCTGCCACAGGCCTATGCCGACGTCAAGTTCGACAACTTGAAACTGCGCACCGGTCGTTTCTTGTCGCCGTTTGGATTCGAAACGGGAGCCGCGGTGGAAAACTTCTTCTACAGCCGCACGTTTGCCTTCACTCGCACGCAACCCCACGCCTTGACCGGTGCCATTGCGGATTACAGCCTGAACGACACAACCAGTGTCTTCCTGGGCGGCACCAATGGCTGGGACACATCGTTTGATCGAGTGGATCTGGCGGGGATCGCCGGTTTCACACGTCAAATCGACGGTCGCAGCTTCTTGAACTTCGGTACCAGTTTTGGTGAATTCGGCCAACGCGGCAACGGCTACTATCAATCGGCTTTGTACGCTTTCCAAGCAACCGAGAAACTACAACTAGCGTTGCAAAGCGATTGGCTGTCGGCCGACTTGTCGGATGACTACGGATTTATTGGTTATGCCATCTACCGGATCAATCCGTGCTTGGCTTTAGGCAGCCGCTACGAATATTGGGAGACCGATCCTGCCGCTGGCCCGCGACAATCGGCCAATAGCCTGACCGGTGGTTTGAACTTCCGTCCACATGCGAACGTCGTGCTTCGCCCAGAGGCCCGCTACGACTGGAACACGGCCGCTGCGGCTGGCGATGCGGTCAACTTGGGCCTGGACGTGGTGATCACGTTCTAACCCAAGCTCCGGACTAGGGCTGGAGCCGCTGGACTTTGACTTCCGTCTGCATCGAAGTCGTGATCTTGATCTTGGTATCGCTGTACGCCTTCTCCGTCACCAAGACGGTACGGCCGGATGCTTCCCGGACATAGCCCTCATTGATATCAAATAGCAATCGGCCATCGCAGTCTTGTTGGTCGATTCGCGGCCACTTCTGTGAGACCGGATCAAAGTCGAACGGAGGAGCGGCTCCGGTGGGAGGGTTGGGATCTTTCGCCGGACTTGCGGCGGGATCGTTTGGCTCGCGTGCTCCCAGCAAGAACTGTTCGGGGAACGACAACTCGCTGGAGTACGTCACCTCCACTGTCGGATTTGCTTCGCTCCAAGGTCCGAGTTGAAAACGGGTCCGTTGGGTCAAGGGCACTCCCGCGGCAACTTCGTAGGTCGAGCGGTGCTCCCAAGTCGCTACCGGATCGCTGGGCAATGGAGTCAAGAAACTCGCCAGCAATTGTTCGATTCCTTTGGTCGAAACCGCATCACGCAACGAGCGAGTTTCAGGCTTCTGTTGGATATGGGCGACCAGTTCCGCGGGAAGTTCAACGCGCCGCACCTTTCCCTGCCGATCCACTTGAACCTTGATCGGTTGATCAATTAGCGGCTTCAGTCTTTGCAACAGTCCCTTCAAGAGAGAGCTCACTTTTCCCGCCCCAATTTGCGGGGCGTCCGGCCGAGTGGACACCGCAACTTTTCCCGACTTGGTTCCCAGTTCTATTTCAATCTCGCGATAGTACATTTCGACGTCGATGAGCTCTTCGGTTGCCGCAACAATCGTCCATTGAATTTGGACATGGCGCGACTCCGGTTGCAGCGTTTTGTTCCCGGCGACATCGATTTCTTCGGTGCCGGATGTCTGGGTGATGTCGAACTGGTATACCTGGCCGGCTTGAAACTTCCACCGCAGCGTGGGGATAGGGTCGTCGGCTTGGTCGTTTTGGGCAAACGCTCTCAAGCCGCAGGTCAGGCTCAGGAACACACATTGGAACCAAATCAACTGGGAGACTCGTCCGAGCAGACGAACCCGGCCGTTCGCAGTGCGGTTCGCCAATGGGGTTGGACTTAATGTCAATATCATCGAAGATCTCGTTGGTCGGGGGAGGCGAGAACGGCAAGCCGACCAAAGTGGCAGAACTTGCCGTCCCAGGTGCAACGGGGGACCTGAATTTTGCTTAGGGCGCGACATCCATCGATTTCTGGGGGTCACGGTCAAGCCGAGACATCCCGGCCGTGTGTCCCAGTCTAGACGATTCTGAGTTCAGGTGTAGTTCCCAATCCGCGTCTCGGTTGTAACCACTTGACGACGTTCCCGCGGGACTCGTAAGCCGCTCCCATAAACCGGGTGTCCTTGCCCGAATTGCGGGGTGAATCTACGATGACCCCCATGGAAAAAACGCTCGTGGCTTTAGTCGGAATGGGTACGGTAGGAACCGGAGTGGCGCGGCTGCTCTTGGATCACGGTGATCGTACGGCTCGACATGCCGGACGAACGTTGTGGGTCCAACATATTATCGTTAAAGACCCCACCAAGACGCGGGACGCGGACATTCCGACCGGCTTGATTTCCACCGACCTCACCCGGTTGTTGCAGGATTCGGAGGTCAAGGTTGTCGCTCATTTGCTCGGCGGGTTGGAACCGGCACGCACGATCATGCTGCAATTGCTTGAGAGCGGCAAAGATGTCGTAACCGCCAACAAAGCGTTGTTGGCGGAACATGGCCCGGAATTGTTTGATCGGGCTCGGCAGCTGGGGCGAACCATCGCGTTCGAAGCTTCGGTCGGCGGCGGGATTCCGATCATTGCCAACATCAGTCAATGTCTGGCGGCCAATCAAATTCTTTCGTTGCAGGGAATTCTTAACGGCACCAGCAACTTCATTATCACGAACATGCAGGAACAAGGCATTCGGTACGAAGCCGCTCTGCAAGAAGCCCAACGCCTGGGCTATGCCGAGGCCGATCCAACGTTCGATGTGGACGGTTCCGATGCGGCTCAGAAATTGGCAATTCTGGCTCATTTGGCCTTCGGGGCTCGCGTCCATTGGCGACAAATCCCCCGTCGTGGTATCGACCACATTCAATCGCACGACTTGCGTTATGCCAGCGACATGGGTTTCAGTTTGAAGTTATTGGCGATGGCTCGCTTGCATGCTGCCGGTTTGGAACTCCATGTATCGCCGACGTTGATTCCCAAAGGTACGCCCTTGGCCGAGGTACGAAGCAATTTCAACGCGATCAACGTCGTAGGCGATGCAGTGGGCCCTGTGTTCTTCCATGGCCAAGGAGCGGGACAGATGCCGACCGCTTCCGCCGTGGTCGCCGACATGATCGACGTGGCCGTAGGACGAGCGGCCATTACGTTCGGCAATCTAAAATTGTGGTCGAAGCAACCGCCGCGCGTGGACCTCAGAGACCACGCGCACACCAAGTCCAAATTTTACTTCCGATTCGACGTCGCCGATCAACCGGGTGTGTTGGCGCAGATCGCCGGGATCTTGGGGCGACACCAGATCTCGATCGCTTCGGTGCATCAATACGATCGCGATAAAGATCTCACGACGGGAACCGTGCCCCTAGTCATTGTGACTCATTCGGCTTTAGAACATCACACAGGCTTGGCCCAACGCGAGATTCAAAACCTGGAAGTGGTTCGCACGCAAGGCGAGCGACTGAGAATCTTGACCACGGAAAATTGAACGACCGGTCCACCGGCAGTGAATGGATTGCAGGAAGAAAACCATGAAATACGTTTTGATCATCCCCGATGGCTGTGCCGATCAACCGCAAGACAACTTGGGTGGACGCACTCCTTTGCAAGCGGCCCACTTGCCGAACATGGACCTCATTGCGGCCCACGGGGTCGTTGGTGCCGCCAATCATGTGCCACCCCATTTGCCGCCCGGCAGTGATGTCGCCAATTTGAGTCTACTGGGCTACGACCCCAACCGCTTCTTTTCGGGACGTGCTCCGCTGGAAGCGGCTGCGCAAGGGATCGAGTTAGGGCCACACGACTGGGCCGTGCGGTGCAACTTGGTGTGCATTCAAGATCAGATCATGCGCGACTTCACCGCCGGACACATCTCGACAGCTGAAGCTTCCGCGTTGCTGGAAACCGCCAACTCGCAACTGACAGACCCAAGAATCAAATTTGTGCCGGGCGTTAGCTACCGGAACTTGATGATCGTGCGGGGCTCGGAGCAACAGCCGCCACCGTTTTCGTTGGAAACCGCCAGCACCCCGCCGCACGATCTCACGGATCAATCGGTCGCGGACGCCTATCCCCAAGGGGTCGGCAGCGACCTATTGTGCCACTTGATGAACGAAAGCCTGCAATGGTTTGAAAACCATCCGGTCAATCAACAACGTATCGCCGCCGGTCAACGACCGGCTACGAATGTTTGGCTATGGGGTCTCGGGCACCAACCGAACTTACCCAGCTTTCAATCGCGGTTCGGTGTCCGCGGCGTGATGATCACGGCGGTAGATTTGTTGCGAGGGCTCGCCAAATTGGTGGGCTGGGATCTGATCCATGTTCCTACGGCCACCGGGTATATCGACACCGACTACGCGGCGAAAGGCCGAGCGGCCGTGGCGGCGCTGGATCAATACGACTTCGTCACCGTGCATATCGAAGCTCCGGACGAAGCATCGCATCAAGGTTTGGCTGCGGAAAAGATCAAAGCGTTGGAAGAAATCGACCAACATATCGTGGGCCCGCTGTGGTCGCGGCTGCAGCAAGAATCGGATTGGCGAATCATGGTCACCCCCGATCACCCGACGTTGCTTAGCACCAAGACGCATAGTCATGGCATCGTTCCGTTTGCCGTGGCCGGCTCCAATGTCGCTCCCGACCACAGCCAAACGTACGATGAAGTCGTCGCCAACCAATCAAGTTTGCAGTTTCCCAATGGCTGGGAACTGATGCCTTGGTACTTGGCGATGATCCCCAAATCGGTTTAACACGACGTCGCGTCTAAAAATTAGGTTTGCGACTCCTAGTAAAGTCAGAGAGAAAGTCAAAGCGTATGAGTCTGGTGGTCCAGAAATTCGGTGGTACCAGTGTCGCGGATTGTGAAAAGATTTTGGCCGCGGCGCGCAAAGCCATCCGCGCCCAACAAGAAGGTCATCAAGTGGTCATGGTGGTCAGTGCCATGGGCAAGAACACCGACATGTTGGTGGATCTAGCCGGACAAATTACGGAAAATCC
>JAEUIP010000109.1 GCA_016795075.1 Planctomycetaceae bacterium
TGCTGGTTTGATGTCGCGATGGATCAGGCCTTGTTCGTGGGCCGCCGCGACTCCCGCTGCCAATTGGAGTCCAATTTGGACGGCGGCAATCAAAGGCAGTGGGCCATCTTGTTCCACAATCGATTGGAGCGAATCGTGAGAGACTAACGGCATCACAAAATAGGGGTAGCCACGACAGGTACTGACGCGATAAATCGGGACGACATTTTCATGGCAAACGGCTGCGGCAGCTTTGGCTTCACGAAAGAACCGTTCGCGAGCCAACTCCTGGCCGACCAGCAGTGGTGACAAAAACTTGATTGCCACGGCCCGATTCAATTCCGTGTCAAAGCCTTTGAAGACAACGCCCATACCACCGACACCTAGGACACTTTCAATGACGTATTCCTCAACTCGTCCCAACAAGTCCGGCTGGCCGACCGGGTCAAAGTGCTGCTGCAAATGCCTCGAGACATCAATCCCTGAAGACGATGGAAGTGTCGCAGCAACATTTGCGAGAACCCGCGGGCGTTCGAGACCCGGCTTGTTCATGTCGTCGGGCATCTGAGGCGGAACCATATGTCGGCCCGTACTTTTCCACCACGAATCATCTGCCATTTCGGCCATTTGTTTTTGGCACGAGCTACAACTGTCCAGATGTGCGAGCCACGTTGGATCCATTAGGCTCTCCGGCGTGTCCAATTGCAACATTAACGAGATTTGTTGTTCCGTCAAATGAGCGAGGCCTGTTATCAATTGATGAGACTTCATTCAGACTCTCCTCCGCGGGAAGTAGAATTCGATTCGGTGGTTACTGCGGGAAGAAGTGTTGAATGACGATCGTTAGGCATGAGCCAGCCCCGGCTCTCAATTTTCTCGGCCTCGACTCGAAACTTCTTCAAGACACGGCTGCGGCCAACGTAAACGTCGCTGGTTCGCAAGTTCAGCTCGCGTGCCGTATCGGCAATGGATCGGTTCTCCACATAGGTTCGCCAAAATGATAGCCACATTGCCGGCTGAAACGTGTCGCGAATCTTTTCGGCAACATGGCGGAAAACCTGTTGACGAAACTCCCGGTCATGGGCAATGGCTTCTTGGTCGGTATCGG
Source organism: Planctomycetaceae bacterium (assembly GCA_016795075.1). GTDB lineage: Bacteria > Planctomycetota > Planctomycetia > Pirellulales > Pirellulaceae > M30B19. The sequence continues at coordinate 1,088 of JAEUIP010000109.1, forward strand.
ATATCAGTTTCTCGAGTTGCGAATTGTTCCAGATCGATTGCTGTTGGCGAACTCGGCCTTCACGTCGCATGAATTGGATCACAACATGCCGCGCCACTCGGTAGAGCCAGCCGCGAAAGGTCGCCTCGGGAACGGTCGGTGACCATCGATCAACAATTTGGATCAATTGCAAGAAGACTTCCTGAGCCGCGTCTTGAGAATCGCTGGGACTAAGGCTCAGCTGTCGAGTGATGCGGAGGATGAACGGCTGATAGATTTCGGCAAAGGTCTCCCAGTCTTCGGAGCGACGTTGATTCTGCAGCCGCAAGATCAAACTCAAACGAGTGACTTGATCGTCCAAGGCTTACTCCACGGCAACAATGCGGACCGACAACAAAACGGTTGATTTCTATAATGCCCCATTTTATATAAGGAGCGGTCCGACGGAATCTTACGCGAAAAATTCGCAGAATTCACGGTTATTTCGAATCTTGTCATTCTGGGAAGAACGTTAGCCGGTTGAATCAGAAATTGACAAGCGAAGCGGCGCTTCAGCGAATTTTTATCGGATTTTGCGTCAGATCCCGCAAGTCGCTGCATTTGACTAGCAGGGAGAACGGTAAGCCAGTAAGCGTCGTGCAACGGTGCGGGACATTTTGGTTGGCTGCCGTCGCCTGCTACGTAGCAGGACATTGGTTCCGCGTTACCGTGGAGCGAGTCGACTGCGCGGTTTGCAGGGTTGTTTGTCGCCTTTTTATGGGATGATTCGAATGAACATGACTTGGGTATGTATGGTCAGGAGTCTGTTGCTGCTGGTTGGTTTGGTTGTAGTTTCGGTGGGCTTGAACGGCGCGCGACTGACGGCACAAGACGCGGGGGAACCAACCGCTTCGTCGGTTCGTCTTGGTACAGTGGCCAGTCAGGAGCAACAGAATACAACGATCCGCCAACTGCTAGAGTTGGCCCTGGAAAACCTCGAGCTCTCGTCCCAGCGATTCTCCGAGTTGGCAAAAGACGACGCGGTCGCCGGTGCATTGATCGAGATCTATCACAATCATGCGATACGCGTCGAGCCGGATTGTGCGGATCTGTTCGAGGCAAAGAATGGCTACGTTACGGCCACGATTTCCATGGAGTCGTTTGGGAAAATCAACTCGACGGGTTTCGATCCGACAACCAATGGAGCGCGACCCATCACCAATCGTGACGTCAATGACGCCGACGCCCAGCGAATCATGAGGATGATCCAGAGCGTTTTAGGGGCCTACCATCCCGAACCCATCCGTTCGGCGAAGTATCCTGGGCTAACGTTCAAGTTCGAAGGAGCGTTAGATACCGGTGCCGGCGCCGCCCCGCCGACCAGCGGCAACTATATCTGCGTGATTCGACGAGACCGGAAATAGGTTCGATCCATCTTGGATTCCTCCTTTTTTGTTCTCGAAAGGCTCTTGTCAAAAGGCCTCCTTCAGCCAGAGTGGCGACGTCGTTCCATGCCAGCCCCTCGCATTCAAAAAAAGAGCCAGCCCGAAGATCTCGGGCTGGCTCAAGGGGAAGGCGAATCGACCGTTCTCGAAGGGTTACTGTAAGGAGCCGCTCATTCCGGTAACGCCATTCCACTTGACCTCCACCATGGTGCCCTTCGGCATTTTGGGAACTGGCTGTCCGAGTCGAGTATCCAGTTCTAACTTTCCACGGCCAAATCCATCAATCGCCACTTGTCCCATTTGAACTTGTCCCGCCCATACCGTTACGACCGTCCCTGGAATCGCTTGACTAATTTCGATGCTGAACTTCCGGCGAGTGTCGTTTTTGATTTCTTCGTATTTCGCAACGCCTTTGGTGATGCCGGCCGTCATGCGAGCGAAAAGTCGTAGATCTCGACCGGCCGATGGGGCAGCCTCCGAAGGTTGCAACCCAACAAATAACATCCCAATCATCAGGGCAGCGACGCTAAACAGCTTTCGACGTGTAACCATGTCCAATTCCTCGAAAAAACTCACTACTTGTGGAAGACGACTCGAACCACCAATTCGATTGAAGTCTTCTGTTCGTATAGTGAGTTCGTTTCCGAGCCGGCATCCGCCAGAATAATTGGAGATTGGCTAGATTCTATTTAGTTACATGACGGGTACGCGTTTGATCAGCCAGTTCTCGTACCAATACCACGCGTTCGCATCGACGGAAGGCGGTGGCGTAAGCAGCTGATCGGGAGTGATTCCGGGGGAACCGTTAACCACCAGGTAGGTATTGGGCGACAGCCGGTTTCCTGGATAGACATACGTTGTGCCGTCAACCTTTTTGAACGGTTTTTTTGATGGATCGATCAGTTCAGGACCAATGGGATCCACGACATCAACACCTTTCAGCACATAATCGATACTAGATAGCGGCGAGTTCGTCGCCGTCGCCAAAGATGTGAGGATGGTGTAGCTGCCCGGCCGCAATACGACGCTCTGCGCCGAGCGTGTCTGTCCGGGGACGGTCAACACTCGGTAAACGGGATTTCCTTCACGGTCAAAGATGGTGACCCAGACTTGGGCCATTTCCCGCGGAGTAGTCGACGATGCCGTGAGCGATAAATGGAACATCTGCGTTTCAGCAACATACAAGGCGTGTTGCTTTTGCTTGCCTTGCGGGGAAACATTTGACAGCGTCCCACTGGCTAAAATATCCAGAGTTTGTGCCGGTTGATCGAAGCGAACCGCCAAATAGTAATTGCCACGATCAAAACGATCACCCGTCAGATCGGAGGACGCAACCACGTAGTAGTTTTGCTTGGCGACGACTCCACTTATTTGGATCGTCAAAAGTCCGTTGCCGTTGACAATGATCTCGAACGGCACTGCAAATTGGTTGGAGTCAAATATCTCCAGCCGAGGTACCAGTCGCGAACGTTCCAGTGTCATGAGTTGCAACGTCATTGCAGATTGCCGCAGAATATTCCTTGGCGCTTGGAACGAATAGACATCTCGATCATTCACGTACGAGAAACTGCCATAGATTTCGAAATGGTTACCCCGAGTGTATCCCGTTCGATCCTTCATTTTCTCAGCCGTCGCAAACGTATCGTTCATTGACAACTCTTCGTTGAAGAAGTAGTTGCCTGGCTGCAAAAAAATGTTCTGGACGTCTTGTTGCTTGAGTTGCCAAAACTTCCCAGTCAACACTCGTTCGGTCAGCTCCGCCCCAGCGGTGTTGTTCGCCGACAGAACCGTCTTTAACGCGTAACTGCCAATGGCAAACTCCGATTGGTCCGCCGAACTGACTCGCACAAAGTAGCGTTCGCCGTCTGCTGCGGAAGGTACTCGGATCATGACGCGTCCGCCGCGGAAACCGGCAGTGATTGCCGAGCCGACTTCCGATCCGTCTTCCCGGTAAACACGGAGATTGACCCGGGCCAAACTAATGCCTGCGGTGATCAGCTCAAACTCGATCGGGCCGCTGTAGTTCGACAAGGGCGGCAGTTCGAAATAGTCTACATCGGTGGAGGAGTGCAAATCGCCATAGACGATCAACGGGACTCGTCCACCAACGCTCCCTGTATTTCGAATGCGAGTGGCGGAGTCCCAAAGGTCATTGTTCTTTCCAGGTAGATCGGCGGGGTCCAACGAGCGACTACCATAAATTGACCTTAGGTTACTGATGTCTTGCGCGGTCAATCGAGAATTGATACTGCTTGGATTCATGACGGAAGCCGCTGCCGTAGAATGTGATAGTCCGAGCGCGTGTCCGATCTCATGAAGCGCGACGGAATACAACTCGGTGACGTTGCGGAAAGTTGCCTTGGAGTTAAACAAGATATCGCCAGCCCAAGTGCCGGACACCACAGGATCGTGCCGCACGGTGACGGCCAGCGTGTCGCTGGCCATGGGAATTGCACCAATGCGTATGTCGCCAAATCGTGAGTCACCTTGCGTTGGACCGCTGATACCAAATGCTTCTCCAACGTCCGAGCGGTAACCGACATTGATCGAAGCCTCGCGCGACCACTGCTGAAAAGCCCTCAGGATCGTCGATTCAATTTCACTCGCTGCAATCGTGTTGGCAAAAGCCGTAAACAAGTTGCTGGAATACGTGGAAATGTTGGTGCCGTCTGGGGCAAAGCTAACGGTCAGGCGATCGGGTGCTAACCAAGGAATCGCCACCGAGTCATTTTTGCCCAGATCTGGACTGTGGGTCAATGCTCCGGAGAGACTACTGCGAAATAGTGGAAGGTTGGATTCGTTCGAGGGAGTTAAGGCCACGTCACTCATGATGTTCTCCGGTCCGATTCGAATCTGGCTGAGATAAATTCTCAATGGTTTGAAGAGCGTCACGCAAACGACGAAGGTCGTTCAACGCGTTTAGGGGTTCCAGGTCAGGGTCGTGATCCCAATACTGCAGCACCAGTTCTGGAGATGTTTTTGCAACACGGGCCAAAATTGACAGGGCCGTTTGGGCATCACTGGGATTCACCATGGACGTTTGTGCATAAACCCCGACGATACGATACATCGTGTCTGGCGAATCGTCCAGATCCAACGCTTGCGCGGCCATTTCCAGTGCCCGAACTCGCTGTCCATTTCTCGCAAGCAGAACTGCGAGCGTCGCATGCGCGGTCGCATTTTGCGGTTCGATCGCAATGACGCGCTCCATTGCGTCGATGGCGGCAGCGGTTTCCTCCGTTGAATTCGCGAGGATGGCTGAAATGTTGTTCCACGCAGTTGCCGACACTGGGAATCGACGAGTGGCCGCGTAAAAGTCGCTGAGGCCACCCTCCCGGTCGCCGCGTTGTATTCTCAGGACACCTCTCGTCAATAGGCTTTCTTCGTCGTCTGGCTCGGACTGCAAAAACGTTTCCAAATCTTGCTCGGCGTCGGCTGGCATTTGCAAAGCCTGATTGACTTGGGCTCGTAAATAAACCAGTCGAGCTTCACTTCCGGGGCAGTCGATCGCTCGTGACAAATCTTGTTTGGCGGCTTGCCAATTTTGTTGGTCCATGTGAATCAGCGCTCGGTTGCCAAACGCGGCGGAATCGTTGGGCTCCAAGGCGATGACGCGTGAATAGTCATCCAGTGCCCCTGAGGGATTACCCAAATCATATCGAACTCGTCCGCGGTTGTACCATGCAATTGCTGAATCAGCGTCCAGGCCGATGCAAACCGAATAACTGGCTTCGGCCGATGGCAGGTTGTTTGCCGCTGCTTGCGCGTTACCCAACAAGAGCCAAGCTTCGGCGTCGAGCGGGTCGTCGCGAATCACTCCTTGGAGTGCCGACATGGCCCGATCCACATCGCCCTCAGCGTACCATTCATTCGCCAACAACCGTCGATCGGTCGTGGAAATTGCCGGGTGAGTCATCGCGTTCTCTCGCCATTTGGCAAAATCGTTTGAGTTGCCAGCCAGTTCCGCATGTCGACTCTTTTGTAGACTAAACGCCGGGGATTCCTCGACTTTATCGATATGAGAAGCTAGCCACTCGTGTTGCAACTCGACAGCAGCAAGTTTAAGCCGGCGTTGATCCACATTCTCAATGTTGGTTACGGTCCGCAGCATCGCACCAGCCAATGTGAGACGACTGGCCACGATGTCATCTGCCCAGCTTTCGTTGGCTAACGAGTCGGGTGGATCGATGCCAACTTGAGAAGACTCCCAAGTCTTAATAACTTGCGGTGCCTGATCCAAAACTTCTAGCAATGCATTCGTTCGTAATTCTACTTGAGCGGTCGGTAAATCGACGACCATGAGCGGTAGGCGTGCCTGAAGAAGCTGCTGGTTCCACTGCTGAACTGCGGCTTGGTTTTCCCATCGCGTCAATTGTTGCTGGCCAGCCAGCAATGCGACCGTCAGAGCGGTGAGTAAAACGGCCGCCAGGACAGCCACGGATGTTCCGGACGTCAATCTCGGATGATGATAACACCAATTGCGAAACCTCACGCGCGGCGATCGATTTTTAGCGAACCTCAGAGGCTTGCGATTTAGAAAGCGTTCAAGATCTTCCGCAACTTCCACGGCGGATTGATATCGCTGTTCCGAACTTTTCGACAAACACTTGTCAACAATGGCGGCCAAGTCGATGGGTAGTTGTGGAGCCGTTTGGCGTATCGGTGCAACCTCCGTTGTCCGATCTTTCAGGAGCCGCTCCACTTGGTCATCGAAGGAACCAGCATAAGTCGGGAACGGGCGTTTCCCGGTTAATAACTCATGAAAAACGATACCCAACGAATATAGATCGGAATCTGGCGATGCCAGACCGCCGTCTTTGACGCATTGCAGATGTTCGGCTGACATGTACGGCAATGTTCCACCAATTGCTTGTACGGCGTCATCGGCTCGGCTGGTCGCTAAATTAAAGTCCAATAACAAAGGCCGACCGGCATCACTTATCAAAATGTTGGCGGGCTTGATGTCGCCGTGAACAATTCCGAGGGAATGGGCATAATCGAGCCCTTCGGCCAACTGCTGCCAGATCCACGCGAGCGACTGGAAGGGAGCTCGGTCACCGAGTGCCAAGTATCGAGACTCGCTCGATGTCGTAGACGGTTGCGAAACAAAATCGCTGAGTTTCGGCGACACCAAATCGGGTAGTGTTTTGGCTTTGTGATCGGCAATGGTTTGGATGAGCTCGCGCCCCGTCGATCGTGTGGAACCGAAGTGTTGGGACTCCACTAGTAAATCCGCCAGTGTCATGATGCCCAGGAACGGCATGCAAATTGCTTGTAACTCTCCTTGCTGATGAACGGAAAATACGGGCACGATATTGGTGTGCTGCAAACGAGCCAACCGCTGCGCTTCGGCGTTCTGCCCACGCGTCACCTTCAACGCGACCAATCGCCGTGCCAAGTCGTCTTGGCGTGCCAAGTAAACTTGGCCAAAGGCGCCCCGCCCAAGAATCCCCACCAATTGAAATCCGAGGAATAGAGCATTGGGTGCGGGAAAGTCATTCGGAACGCATTCGCTGCTCAACACTGCTTGGCGTTCGGCTTCGGCACGAATCCGGGCGACGGCAGCTGGCTGATCCAATAGTTCCGGAAAGCGAGCCAAGTAGTCGTCGACCGAATAGGGCAGTTGCCGCGAATGGCGGAACTCCAAGTCGACTCGCAGCAATTCTTCCAGTAGCGCTGCTCGATGAGCGTGATTCTCATCCAACAGATAGGGAGCAACGGAAGGAACGGTTCCGTCGCTGTTGGACCATTCCAGTTCAAACCGTTGCAAGAGTTGTTCCGCCTCATTCGACAACATCGACGTCGTCGCCGGCCGCGAAACGGACTGACGTGAAATGGATCTCATGACTGGCCCTCAAGCGTTTCGCTTAGTTGTTTGCGAAAGCCCTGAAGGATGCGTTCGATCGAGCGCTTCGCTCGCCGCGTTTTTTCGGCGATCTCGTTGATTTCACGGCCTTCGATGCGCATGTAGACTATCTCATGATGTTCCGGCGGCAAGGATCGGATCAGTTCGTCAATGGTTAGCTTTAGAATCTGAAAGGCTGATTCTTCGTCGTCCCGAGAGACCGGAGAATCGAGTTCATGTTCCAAAGGTTGCGTTCGGCTCACGGATCGTTTGGACGCGCGATGATGATTGCCGCACGCGCGGATCTTATTCAACGCGATTACAAGCAGTAATCGCCAAAAGCCATCCGCGTCTCCAATGTCGTATTGTCCGTTGGAAGCGCGCCGAAAAAAAGTGCGAAAAACGCTTTGCACAATGTCTTCGCCGGAAACGCGAACGGCCAAATCTGCGGATATGGTGCGGTCTGCCATCCGCCGCAGTTGTGTGGCATAGCGCAAGTACAACGCCGTGGCGGCATCTTGCTGTCCAAGTCGCACTTGCCTTAACAGCGAAAAGTCGGTTGTTTTTTCAATCATGGGACGTCTCGCGGTCATTTAGTTTGCTCACGCGCCGCGAGCATGTCGGGCACGGCTCATTCAAAGGGTGCCGTTTTCGTTGTTTGTGGTCTATCGTCGTCCGACGATTCGCGGTCGATACGGCCCGCCGCTCATCGGCCCCTGGATTCTACCGAATTTCAGGACGGCTTTGGACCGCTCCTAGAACCAAACGGGCTTCCAACGTGGCTGTTTTCGGGAGTTCTGGGAGCTGAGTTTGGCATTTCCCATCCGAGGAGTTGGAAATGTCGGTTCTATCCGCCAAAAAAAATGCCGATAAATGTGGGTCGCCAGTCCACTGGCGGCCAGCGGTAGGACAGCCTTGATACTCATCATGGCCTCCTTGAGTTGGGTAGCTGTCCACAAAGGATTAACCTTTTACGGAGCGTGTTGCTCACACAGATTTGGCTCAAGGAACCCGAACCCAAGGAGACACAAGATGAGATTCTTCAATTCCCAACACCAATTCTACTGCGGCGTCGATCTGCATGCCAAGACCCTGCATGTGTGCGTCGTCGACTCCCAGGGCGAAAAACGCCTGCACAAGAACTTCCAGTGCCAGGACGTCGATACGTCCTTGGAAGCCCTCCAACTCTTCCTCGACAATCTGGTTGTGGGCTGCGAGTCAACCTTCAACTGGTATTGGCTGGCCGACCTGATGCACCGAGAGAACAGAGGCTCGGTTGGAAACGACGGAGCATCCAGAGCGACGAAGAGATGTTTGAAGCAACCGTGACGGTCAAGCAGTGTCAACGACAGACCGTCAAAGACCGACAGTCAGCGACCTACGGTCAAAGACATTGAGTAATCGACGCGGAACGACTTCCCAACAAAAGAAAAACCCCGGCAACGTCAGCGTTAGCTCCCGAGTCCGAACCACTCGCCCCGAAGGTAAGTCCAGCAGTACCCAGATATGGCCGACGGTGGAGCCAACTCACTTCCGCCGGGTCTAAATTTCCAATTGGAAAAAAACTGCAACTTCACCGCTGCCACCAGTACGTACTACGTGACATCAAGGGCCATAGAGATGTTATTTGGCGACGATCGTTTTCTCGGGTCAAACGTAGCTTTGCCGATCGCCCAAAAACGTGAATGGGTGGTTGTTCGCTTCGAACAAATCGTACAACGCATCCGTCCCATTGTCGAGTTTCAATTGGCATTCGGCAGTCGTGATAGGTACACACCAAATAAGTTGCACTGGATCAGACCCAATCTGTAGTCTGTCACCAAGCGTTGAATCCGGTCTGACTATTGATGGCATGAAGAACAGCGTGTCCAGATTCTTGGTGTCAAAAAGCGGTTCTGGCGGTTGGCCATTTGGCATTGTATGCCCCCAGTGCAGCCAAGTATTGTTGTCATGCACGAAATGCGCCAGCCTGCGTAGCATTTCAGAGTAGGCGTCGCGGTTCTTAGTCGAATAGAAGACAAGTTCAGCACGTCGATAGTCGTTACCAAGTTCGTCAGGCGCATTCATCGGGAGGTCGCTCATGCCGCCGGTTACGAAGGTAAAGAAATCCCGTTTGCCGTTTGGCGGGAATCGATAGACATCGATATGAGGATTCAATGGCAACAATTCGTGCAACACTATGTCGTATTCACCAAAGAGTTCAGAGTAAACACGTTCGCGTTCTTCGGTGTTTGGCAGTGTCGATTCGTCGAGAAAGCCAATTTCCGGCTTCACTTCGCAACGGTCGCCGTACTTGATTAGATTGGAACCGCTCTTAGATTTGCCAACATTCTCTGGGGCAGGCTTGCGGCGAAACCAGTCTTTCATTGCCATGTGCGGCTACCTCAGCCAAATAAAGAATCTATGTAAGTCCTGGGAATGGGGTGGGAGTCATTCGAATACAATCTGGCGACTCGGGCCCGTGATCATCTCTGGATCGAAACTTAGTGACTCACAAAATTTCAACCCTAATCCCGAGGAATATCAAGTTAAAATCCTCGCACTTGATCTCGGCAAATTCAATACCATGTGCTGCTTTTTTGACACGAACACTCGGAAACTCACTTTCCTGAATGCAACTACCGAGCGGCGGTACCTGGAGGCATTCTTCAAGCAGAGCAAAATCGACCTCTTCGACATGGAAGCCTGCGGACCTTCGGGCTGGATCAACGATCTGGCCAAGAGCCCCCGCCTCCCAACACTCGTCTGTTCGACAAACGAAGACGCCTGACGAATTGTCTATTTGGCTACGCCGGGTCGAACCAAAAACGCAAGACCGACAAAGACAATGCACTCCAGCTGGCTCGGATGGCTACCATGAACGAACTGAAAGCCGTACATATGCCATCGGAGGTTCACCGCGAGTTCCGCTCACTGGTCAAATATCGAAAAACGCTCGATAGTCGCAGCAACAAGATGAAATGCACCATTTGGGCCGGGCAACATGCGAGCAACCGCCAAAAGCGGCCGGATCATCGACTCAAAGATGCTGAACCGTGTTTGGAAAACTGAGTGGATGCAGCCTGCACACTGCAGGCTCTTGAGAGTGAAACGCATCCGCACCTCGAATCGTCGCCTAATCAAACATCCTTGAATGAAAACGAAGTGAACGGGACGAATCCAAACCCGCGACGCCTACCAACCAAGGCCCACTGCCACTATCCGCGTTGCTCGTTGGTCGACACCAGTCGTGCCCAACCCACAACCAGCATCGACGAAAGCACCCCCAGGCAAGTCACACCATGTAACCCAAGAAAAGAATTCCTAAAACTGTGAGAACCCTCACTTGCAGAATCTAGGAATTCATAGTCGCTACCGTTCACCGGGCCGCGGTGAAGAGCACTTCTTCAAAATCGTTTCGGCCCGCGACTCAGTGTGCAATGTTTTTTATTTGGCATCATAGTCAATACTTACTCCGAGCGCCTGCATTGCAGTTTGCAAGGCCCAAACCACATTTGTATCATCGTTCCGGCGTGCTGCAAACTGCCGCTTGAGTTCAGGAATCGCAGAAGCGTCTTTGAGCTGGGATAATGCGAAGCCGGCCGCACGCCTGACCGTCATTTGAGGATCGTCAATCATCCGCAACAAGTGCCGTGTAGCAGCCGAATCACCACTTCGACCAAGTACGTTGCACGCTACCTCGCGGATGAACTGATCCGGTGAATCAAGACGAGCGATCATCGCACAGGGTAAATCAACGTCTGCACGATTAAGCAATACTTTTTCGGTTGACGCGCCAAGGCCGCGGTGCGCCAGGGTGTCAAGGATATCAAGCAGAATCGTCAACGGAACATCGGATCGTGCGATCAATGCAATTGCAGCGCGCATCCGTATGTCGATGTTTGAAGAGCGATAGAGATCTAGCCACTTTTTTAGACCGGAGTTGCCGCTGAGTTGCGGGCGCAGCGTCTTTGGTGCTGCGACTGGTTTAGGCGGGTGTCGACGGTGCGACGTCGAGATTCGGAGCAGTTGTTCATTCAATTGCGTGAGTACTTTCCATTGAGCGATGCCGCAGCGCGGACACGTTTCGTATTGTTGGTACCACGAATCAGGCGTAGAGCCGATAACGGTTCGGAACAAGTAAACGCATTGCTTGCACGTTGCTGGCGGCAACAACGGTACGATTTCGTTTTTCGTGTATCGTGGATGAGTTCCGTACCAGCTCACATTCTTCTTTCCAAATAACCTTCTCGTTGACCGGACGGCGGCCAATACACTTAATTCCAAAAATCCGCGTTCTCTCGCTGCGCCGGTCGAACGCAAAGTCAGTCGTCGATCTCGGTAAAGCCACTATGGGACGTTTGTTTCGTATTCGTTTGTCTGTGAAGATGCGATACTTGCAAGAGACGCCAAACAAGAAACGCCATGAAGCCCAGTGCGACATACCCAAGAAATCGCCCGACTGTCCAATTCCCAGATTTAGCGAAAACAAATCCAAAAAAGCAGGTCGGTGGGAGTGCCAAAATTGCAGTGGCATCAAACCAACTGAATCTTTTGTACAGAATTCCCGAGGTGACATAGCCGATCAACAATCCCGCAGTCAAGAATATGGACGTCGGAATCAGTATATCGGCAAGTCGATTGTCAGGATGTTTTGTGTCAATCGACCAACCTATTCCGAACCCAATCAATGCAAAAACAACCGAAAACGCAATGGAAATGCGCCATCGGTAATTCGGCTTGGGACTTTTCATGAGCCTAGCGTAAAGACGTATAACGGATAAAATCACCCGGTTGCCGCCAAGTGACCTTGATTTCAGGAAACGCTCGATCGGCATCTCGGGTGGATTTATTTGTTATCGGGCAGAATTACGAGTCACCATCGGCCTGTTCTCGTGGCCATCGGGGATGAAGATAACCGACCAATTCATCGCTGTTATTGTACAACTCGAAACGGTGGCGAATACCAGCAACGGCTAACGCAGCAGAGACGCGCAGGCCATCCTCGCGCATCTTCTCAACGGAGCTTGCGTCAGCATAGAATTGCGGATCACTAAGGTCGACTCAGTGACCAATTTCTTCACAGCAGTGAGGTCACCACTGTCCGCGGCATTATGTAGCCTCTCTTGTTCGAACCAGTCTTTCATACGTTTATTGGGTAACGACCAAGGTGACCCGAAGGCAGCCAAAACCTTTGAGTTCAAAATCCGCCCGATCCGCTGCTCGGGTTGAGTGCCTTGATCCTCATCATGGCCTCCTCGAGTTGGTTAACTGTCCACCACGGAGTAACTTTTTACTGAGCGGCCCCCGAGGGTAAGTCCCGCAGTACCCAGACATGGCAGGCTCTCGAGACAACTCGCTTCCGCCGAATCGAAATTTCCAACTGGAAAAAAACTGCAACTTCACCGCCACTACCGGTACGTACTTCTTGACATCAAGGGCCATAGAGATGGTCGCTGACGGCTCGTTTAGATCCGATATTTGATAGTGCCCATGTAGTGCAGCTTATAGCCTTCGCCTTCGACTGACCGCGGCTTGTCGATCTGGTCTTGGCTCATGAACAGAAGCATGTTGATTTTGGTGAGACCGGCTTCCGCTGCGCGGCGAGCGAGTTCCGCCGACCATTGCTCGAAGTACGAGTAACCGTTGACCAGATCCTCGACCGACTTGGCATTCTTCTTAAAGCCATGTGCCATGAAGTCGTGGTCGTACCACGTTTCGCCTTGATCGCGCGCAAACTGAGAAAGCGGAGTTTGTTCGCGGTCCTCGTCGTCCTCGTCGTAGATTTCCTCGAGGTATTCGGACACGCGCCTTTCATTCCGAAAATTGCCGAGCCAAAAATGGCTGGTCTCTGTGTCCCGCATGAAGGGTCCTCCGCGATGTAATGACAATGAAGAGCCAGAGACGAAACCAGCGAACGAATAGGATCACCGACTTGCGTGCATCGCTTGGTTCGGCGATCAGCGTTAGGGAACGGCCAATCCGAACCGAACACACTCGACCACCCCTGTCACCTTGTCGTCCGCACCGAGAATTACCAACCGGGCCTGTCCGCCGTCTGCAATGGAACCGTGAGTCGCTACACGGAGCGATGTACGCAAGTCCCGACCGTTGATACGGTACAAACGCCAACCGTCGGGACGCTCATCCACTTCCTTTATCGAGCAGGCAATTTCCACCACTAACTTCGCTTCGCCCTTGCCGCGGACGCGGACATATGGAGACTGATCAAGGCCGCTAATGAGGTCACCGAATAAATCAAATTCGGGATGGTTTCCATCCAGAATCAACTTTCCGTTCTTGAGATCTGCGTCCACAACCAGACGAACTTGATGGATAGGGCGAGGAGATTCGGCGAGCCTCAAGCCGGGCGTCAGTGGCCCAGACTGCACTTCGATAAGCGGTGCAATTATCTTCTCGCCGTTCAACGGTGTGGATCCCGCCACCATGCAAACCAGCAATGTTATTGAGGTTATTGATAACAGAAATCTCATTGCAAATCCTTTGTCGACAAACGATGGCGGCAACGGGGCCGCCGCCAAAAACCAATCATTTCAAAATCCGCGTTATCGGCGGCTCCCGTTCACCGCGTGGTTCGGCCGCGTTTGGCCAGCTCACAGCAAGGTGAACGTTGTTGAAATCGGGATCATCCAAATCGCCGCCATGCCGAATGACGCCGCCGGATGGCAACGAAGTCATTTTGATTTGTTGGCCGTCTTGGACAACGTGGCCGAACGCTTGATGTTCAATCAAGCGATTGCATAGATCAATGACCCCGTCGTCGAGTTCGGCTGCGACATTGTGAACGCTGATATCAGGCCTGCCGAACTTTCGCATGCCGCGTGTGTGGAACCATTTCAATGAAGGATCGTTTTCTTCGGAGACGAGGATTACCGTGTGATGGCGTGGAGCTGCAGTAGCAGGATCGAATATCTGTTGCTTCCATTCGGACGGTTGCCACCAGTGAAACATGAACGGATCGTAGACCGCGCATCCGCCGTTATCGATCAAATAGGTGATCAGGCCCACTGTATCGCGTAGGTAATCGAGCGTCGTAGAATCGGTCGGTGTGCCACGCAAAATCGTGCAACGCTCGCATTGTCCGACCGTCGCGGCGAATTCGGGATCACTCGCAACAAACTCGTCCCAGAGGTAACCGTTGCGGAAACTGCCGGGGACGTCAGGGTGCATATTCGGGCCGTACGACATGACGTCGATGCCATCGGGAGCGCCGTTGGAGCGGTATTTGCTGCGCGAAAAAGGAGCGGATGCATCGATTTCGCCGTAAACGACATAGAACAACACCGGGTCGCCGCCACCGGCGACGTAGTGCTTTCGCTCCCAAGTTTTGAGCTCAGATGTCACGTCGTAGCTTCCGAGGCCGAACGGGAAAGGTCAACCGGTGCGAGGGCTTGGT
>JAEUIP010000010.1 GCA_016795075.1 Planctomycetaceae bacterium
CAACTTAGGTTCGAAAACGGTAGTGGATCGCTCTGCGATCCAACTTAGGTTCGCGGAGCGAACCACGACAATCACCAAACGTAACTTTGGTTGCGTATTGCACTAAGGATCTTTCAAATCCATCGGGTTTACCATGCGACCGTGTTTGATCGTGATCGCCACGTACAACGAAATCGAAAACCTACCGAACCTCATTGCGCGGATTCACGACCTTCATCCGTCGGTCGAGGTGTTGGTGATCGACGACGGATCGCCGGATGGCACTGGCGCCTGGGTCACGGAATTTGCGCGCGAGAATGATTGGTGTCACTTGATTTCGCGGTCGGGGAAAATGGGATTGGGCAGCGCGACGTTGACCGGCTTTCGGTGGGCATTGGAGAGATCTTACGCGCAGGTGGTCACGATGGACGCGGATTTCAGCCACCATCCGGACGAGCTATCACGATTGCTGGATGCGAGCCCCAGGTCGGCTGATTCCAACGGGAATGTCTTCAACAATGATGCGTGCGTTGTGATCGGCTCGCGATACATTCCAGGCGGACGGATCGAGGGCTGGCCGTGGCAGCGTCGGCTGGCGAGTCGTTGGATCAATCGCTTTGCTCGGTGGTGGCTGCGGCTATCGACGTACGACAATAGTGGGGCTTACCGGCGGTATCCGATCGAACTGCTGCGGCGTTTGCCGTTGGAGCAAGTTCGCAATCAAGGTTACGGATACTTGGAAGAGATTCTCGTGGTCGCCCGTCGTCACGGCGCGACATTTTTGGAGGTGCCAATCACCTTTCGCGATCGAACCGCAGGACAATCGAAGATCAATTTCCGAGAAGCCATGCAAGCAATTTGGACCATTGCCACATTGGCTCGCGGCTAGAATGTGATACGGTGCCAACACGACAAGCAGCTTACTTTGAGGTTCCTCGTTTTTCGTTCCCGTTGTTTCCTTAGGTTGCCAAACTCTTCCTGGCGTTGGGTGTTGTTGGGATTCTGGTGCTGGTGTACCCTCTTTAGCCCAATACCGCACAGTCAAGCTGATTTGGCTATAATGTGTTTCGGCGGATTCTTAATAGGCTGCGCCGATGGCGAAATTGCCGGAGAGGAAGCCAAGGGCAGCGTCCGGGCTACTGAAATTACCAGCATTGAGCCAGTTCTGCCCTTCGATCGTAAATCTAGCGAACACTCGGCTATCCGGGCGTGAGCCGATTGCTTGGGACCATTCGACGCCAATTCGGACGTTGGCGTTCGTGATGACGCGATGGGAGCTTTCGTGATAAGTCGTGCTTCCGTTTTGCAACACGTTCCAGCGATCGGAGCCGAACAACACCCCCATTTGAGCACCGCCCAACATGGCCAATTGTGTATGACCAATGGGACGATGATATTCGATGTCGAAGCTAGGTCCGATTCCGGAAAATCTTCGTCGACCATCCAAAGTTTCGCTGGGAGTGGTCGTCGCCAGATTCGCAAACCGCGAATGACTTACGGATTGGCGCAGAACGGTGTAATCGAATCCGAACCCGCCGGAAATTGTAGAGACCGGAAAGTAGACTCGCTTGAAGGCCGTCGGTCGGTAGGAAGTCAAATGTTCCCGGGCCGTTGACTCGAAACGCTCGCCAGGAATCGCCACAATTGAAAAAGGGTCTGTAAGACCCGGGACGACGGCGGCGCCCTCAACGCCCAATATCGCCCCGACAGCACCGGCCGACAATCGTTCCGAGACCGCAAACAGGTCGGTGTATTGAAACATGCCGCCCGGCCCCTTCTTACTTTCCCAACCAATGACTCCGCGATTTCCAATAATGAGGTTGTAGTCAAACGGTTCTGAAATCGACAAGGGTCCGGATTGGATGGTCAGGCCCTGGTGTCCGTTGGAGTAATAAGGCCAAGCGACCAGTGCCTCGTATCGCCCGAACCATTGGCCGCGGCTGCCGATCGGTTGGGGTGGCTTTTCCGATGGGGAATGGGTACCAAACAGATCACGTTCACTGCCTACCGCCAACGAGTCTTGAGAGAAGTCATCAGGATGCATTTCCTTGAGCGGAGGCATTTGGCTACGGTATGACTGAGCATAAGCTTGATGAAGCCGCCCTTCCGGGGAACGAGTTCGCATTCGGGGAGAACTCGGGGTTCGGCGATCCGGAACTTGCGGCCCAAAATAGGGCTCTTGGAAGTGGTGGTCGTCGACCACTGGTTGCGACCAACCACAATCTTCGTCCGACAAGAGGCTAGGACGATCGTTGCCGTTCCAAGTTGGATCCCAGTTTGGCAAGGGATCGGACATTGGTTCTGAAGTTGGTTCAGTAACGGCCCTGGGCTCGGAAATTATGATTTGGGCTGAAGCAATATCGCCAACAGAAACCAAAAGAGCTCCCCCAAAAATGAGGGCCGCGGACAAGACGCTCGTCGTTCGAGTGTACGTGTTGGCCATGCGGCAGATCTCGTTCGAGCAATGTGGTTTATAGATGCGTCCCCATATTGGTCATCGAACTGGCATCGTCGATACAATCAGTTCGAATGGAATCCTCGGCAGAAACCGAATTAACGGAAAAGTCGCCGCAGTTTACGGGGACTTACGTGCTGGTTCGAGAACCACTCGAAATCCGATGGTGTAATCGCGGAGACTTGGTGAAACGAACTGTCGGTGCGCCACCGTCGCTTGCCAGGGGTAACTCAGCCAGCTTCCGCCGCGATATACCTTGAAAGAGCCGTTTCTTGGACGGCTCGGGTTGCTGATATCGCGACTTTGAACCGGTCGCCACCAATCGCTGCACCATTCGGAGACGTTGCCATGCATATCGAACAGACCGTACGGATTGGGAGCAAAAGTTCCCACTGGGGCGGTGAACGCGTGACCGTCGGTCGATTGGGTCGGCCCCTTCATTTGGGGAAACTCCGCGGCAAATGATCGGTCGGCAATGTTGGCAACAAGAAACAACTGTTCTGGATCATCGCCATGGCTAAATTGAGCATAGACTCCACCCCGACAGGCGAATTCCCATTCTGCTTCGGTCGGCAGACGGTAAGTGCGTCCTTCTTCTTCGGATAGCCATTCGACAAATGCTTGGGCGTCATTCCAGCTTACGTTGACGACCGGGTGTTGATCCGATTGCGAAAACCCAGTCTCACGCCACGAAAAGGGCTCGTCCTGAGTTGGTACCTTGTTGACCAATCCCAAGCCACCTCGTATCTCATCCGTTTCGGCGTCGGTCAAGTATCCGGTTGCCTCGACAAACGTTCGAAATTGGGCGATGGTCACTTCGTGGATGCCAACGTAAAAGGGGCGAAATGCGGTCCCTTCCCATTGAATTGGTTTTTGTTGGCTTGTTCCCAGCATCGTGTCGTGCCCCTGGCCCGGTCGGATCAAATGAAAGTTCATCCCAAGGGAATTCACTTCCGTTTCCGGCAGTTCGTTGGCCAGTTCCAACTTTGGTTGGTTTCCTGCCTGACAACCGTGCAGTATGGCTATCAAAATGACCACGCAGATCAACTTGAGATATTTGGAGGGAATTTTCGGGCACTCCGAGTGAGGCGATTCAGATGTTCCACATGATATTCTACCCAACCTCTGAGAATTCGGACCGGACAATTTCTTGAGTGAAAGAAATTCCCACCAGCATTGAAACGCCCGTTTGCTCGTCGAGCGATTTATCCTATTTTTTGACAAAATCATGAAGAACGGACTTTTAGTGCAGGTTTCATCATATTACCATGTTTGAAGCTGGGCAAATTGCTGCGTCGAGGTTTTTTACTCGTTTCGTTTCTTGAGTACAGGAGATTTGTATGAAGAAGTTCCTTGGGCTAGCATGTCTAGCGATGGGGTGTTTTGCATCCCCGGCGTGGGCGGATAGCAACGCATCAGGCGGTGGAGTAATCCAATCGGAAACCGTCAATCTTGGTCCCGGTCCGTTCAACCATGGGGCTGCCGTCGGTAGTCCGGACAATTCGGTGTTGACGGGGATCACTTTCACAGGTGGTTTTACGGCCAACCGTCTGCGTTTCACTGGAACCGCGAACTCGGTAATTTCCACGACTTGGGCCAATGAAGTTCGCATGCAAGTGAGCGACAACGACCTGATTTTTGGACCAAACAATTTCACCTTTGTCGCTGGAACTGGCCAAACCTTTACGACGTTTGATTACGACTTGAGTGTTGATATCACGGGTACTTGGGGAGGTGGTGTCAACCCAGGGACTGCCGGTCCATGGCGAGTCGAATTCTTTGATGCGTTTGAGGACGGGCCAGGTGCTGATGCTCAATCGGTCAATGTTTCGATGACTTTCGAAAACTCGCAACCACTTTCGGACTCCAATGGCAACTTTACTTTCGGCACCATCCCTTCGGGTTCGCATAGCCGCGTTGGTGAATTGGCCGTAGCGGATGTGTTTGACTTGTACACGTTTACGATCTTGGACGACGGCGTCGTCGACATTACGACGGCGTTCGAAGACGTGTTCACTGGATCGACTCTCGATTCCGAGATCGCGTTGTTCGATAGCAGCGGAACCCTGCTTGGTGAAAACGATGACGACATCGGCTTGTACAGCGGTCTGTATGGTCTTAACCTGACCGCCGGTACCTACACCGTGGCCGTTGGTGGTTTTGATACGGAATTTGCTGACGGGTTCTCGGTAACCCCAGGTGCCGATACGGGCGATTATCGTCTTACCGTTAATTTCTCGGCCGTTCCTGAACCGTCGACTTTCGGCATTTTAGGCTTGGTGGCAATCGGTGTTGGTGCGATGCGTCGTCGCAAAGCATAACTTCGGTTGATCGTTCCGATCATTAATTTAGAGCCAGTTCACGAATTGTGAGCTGGCTTTTTTTGTGGACTTTTCTGCCGGTTTGTATTTGTCCGGAGGATGCATTCCTCCCCGTTGCGGGCTATCATTCTTTTTAACCCAACTCTGCTTCGTAAGCAGAAGCGGTGGCGTCGGACGCGGCCAAAAATTCAATGGAATCAATGATGAATGCGAATTGGAATACAACTGGGAATCTCAGCCGCCGCCAATGGTTGGTTGCATCGGGTGCCGCCGTTGGGGGCATGACCGTTACCAGCTCGACATCAGCCGCAGGCCTCGCGGGTTCCACGGCCGAAATTGGAAACCGCGAAAATATCAAGCCGCAGAGCGATTCCAAAGTCCGCTTCTGTTTCAACACCGCGTGTCTCCGTGGACCGCAGATCCCCATTGAACAATTGGCCACGATGGTGGCGAAGGCGGGCTATGACGGGATCGAAGTTTGGATCGATGAACTGGATCGCTACACGTCATCTGGAAAAAGCTTGAAGGACTTAGGCAAACAAATCGCAGACTCCGGGCTGAAGGTAGAAAGTGCGATTGCCTTTGCGAATTGGTTGGTCGAGGACGAAAAGGCTGCCGATCAGGAATTCGAAAAAGCCAAACGCGACATGGAAAAGGTGGCCGCGATTGGCGGTTCGGCCATTGCAGCCCCTCCTGTCGGACAAAATGATCGCCCGATCAAGGATTGGAATTTTGCCGCCCAACGCTTAGCTCGATTAGGAGCGGTCGGACGAGAAGTGGGTGTCGTTCCCCAGTTGGAATTGTGGGGCTTTAGTCAGGCAATCGGCCATGTCAGCCAACTGCTGCAACTTGCGGCCTTGGTGGAGACACGCGATTTCGGCGTGTTGTTGGATGTGTACCACCTGTATAAAGGTGGATCGCCCGACAATGCCCTGCGTTTGGTCAGTGGCAGCCAGATGGCCCTATTTCATATCAACGATTATCCGGCAATGCCGGACCGAACCAACATCGCGGACAAGGACCGCGTGTTCCCTGGCGATGGAATAGCTCCTTTGAACCAGATCTTTTGTGATTTGGAAAGTAGCGGCTTTCAGGGAGCGCTGAGCTTGGAGTTATTTAATCCCGAGTATTGGCAAAAATCGCCCGAATGGGTTTTGGCGACCGGCTTGGCCAAATCAAAGTCGGCCTGGGAAGGCCGACGCGGGTAGTTGCGCGTGACCAATGGTCCATAGCCATGATCTTTGCGCCAACGGGCACCTCACTCTTTACAGTGCCGTTTTCAACTGCTGAAACGAGGACATTTAAAGAACTCGCCACGATTAGCTGTGAAATCGGTTAGAATGACCCAGGTCGGGTGGGGCCAGGGTTTTCTTGCTGACAAAAGTTGGCAGACATGATGGAGTGCACTGACATGCAGATAAAAACTTCGAATCGAGGACCAACCCAGTTCCCGGCCAAGCGGATGTCACCGATCATCTTGTTGATGGTGATGGTGGCGATGGCCATCCATGCACCACGCCATAGCCGAGCGTGCGAAGAACCCGCACTTGATTTAGGTCGTCCCCCAACCCAACTAAACCAAGCGAAAGATACCTCGGCCTGGAACGTTCGAGTCACTTCGCCGGGCCAGGTCGACATCTTGTGGAACTCGCAACCAGTGACCGGTTATCGCGTCGACAACTTGCGGAAACCAGTGATGTACCCGGTGTTTGGTCCGGGAGGGCATTCGATGGTGCGGAACTACCCGCTGGTTCCGGGGACGGTTGGCGAAGCGACCGATCATCCACACCACAAGTCCATTTGGTTCGCTCATGGCAATGTCAATGGTCACAGCTATTGGGACGAGAAGGCGGTCATCCGCGCCGTTGGCGAACCCCGCTGGCTGCCGAAGGAGGCGGCGTTGTTGGTCGAACATGAATGGCTGGCGACCGACACCACGGAGGTGCTGGCTCGCGAATCAACGCGACTGAGCTTTGGTTGCCTCGCTCCCGAAGAATCGCCGTTGGAGGGTGGATGGTGGCTGCAATATCAAGTTCGCGTGACGGCGGTGGCACTCCAATTGACGTTTGGCGATACAAAAGAGGGCTGCTTTGCGATGCGAACGCATCCGAACCTGCAATTGACCAACGACCCACGAGCGGGCGTGACGGCTGCCAATGGTCGGGCCCTTAATTCCACGGGCCTGCGAGACAAAGACCTGTGGGGGCAACCGGCCCAGTGGGTTGCCTATGGCGGCACGATCGACGACCAACCTGTAACGATTGTGATGATGGATCATCCCACCAATTTGCGGCATCCAACGACGTGGCATGCCCGTGATTACGGTTTGGTTGCGGCCAACCCCTTTGGATTACATGATTTTCAGAAATTGCCGACGGGTGCTGGCGATTTTGCCTTATCCCAGGGTCAGTGTCTAGAATTTTGTTATCGGATCGCCTTTATGCCGACACTACTGGACGAATCGGCGATCCGCGAGGCCTACCGCGAATTTTCGGCCGGTCCGAACGGTTGCGGAGATTAGTCCGCTGCCGTTGCTTTTCCTTTTGAATGGTGGGGTTCACGATTGCCAGCCACGATGTCACGCTGGCTGAGTCCCAGACAATTGTCCCCACGCAATAGATTTCCATACCTTAGAAAACGAGGCCGAAGTGTCAACCGGAAAACGCAGCCTGGGCGATGTGATGAAGGAGTTTGCCGATCATCGCTTGGTGATGAAGGAAGAACTGCAAAAGGTCATTGTCGGGCAAGACGAAGTCATCGAGCAGTTGTTTGCCGCCATCTTCACACGTGGCCATTGTTTGCTGGAAGGCGTCCCGGGCTTGGCGAAAACGTTGCTCGTAAGCACGGTGGCGAAGATCTTGGACGTGAACTTCAATCGCATTCAATTCACGCCCGACTTGATGCCAGCGGACATTACCGGGACCAATGTGTTGGAAGAAGACGAATCGGGGAAACGTTTCTTTCGATTTGTCGAGGGCCCGATCTTTACCAACATTCTTTTGGCGGACGAAATCAATCGAACACCGCCCAAAACGCAATCCGCGTTGCTCCAAGCCATGCAAGAACGCCAGACGACGGTTGGGCGCGAGACCTACGAACTACCCGACCCGTTTTTTGCCATTGCGACGCAAAACCCGATCGAGCAAGAAGGAACGTATCCTTTGCCCGAAGCGCAGTTGGACCGCTTCATGTTCAATATCATCGTGGGTTACCCAAGCGCCGAAGAAGAAGAGAAAATCCTGTTGGCGACCACGGTACATGAAAAGCCCGAAGTTCGCAAAGTGCTCACGGCCAAGGCGATTGTCAACTTGCAGAAGTTGGTGGGTAACGTCGCGGTCAGTCCGTTGATTATTAGTTACGTGGCGAAGTTGGTCCGAGCGACTCGGCCAAAAGATGCTTCGGCGCCCGAGTTTGTTCGCGAGTTGGTCGACTGGGGTGCGGGGCCACGCGCGGGCCAATTCTTGATCCAAGGTGGTAAAGCCATGGCGGCCATGGATGGTCGGCTGACCGTTAGCTTGGATGATATTCGCCGCGTCGCGGTACCCGTGCTGCGACATCGGATCAGTCTAAACTTCCAAGCGCAAGCGGAAGGCATGGACAATGAAGCCGCCGTTCATCGACTCCTCAAGGAAATACCGGAACCCACCATTGCGAAGTACTCGAAGTAGTTTTGCGATTCGGGGTGTGTTCCCCATTTTCCTGCATTGCCTCCCACGACTTTTCCGCCGAGAAATCCATGACGCACGGAGTTGGCGAATACCTGAAGCCCGAAGTGATCAACCAAATCAAACGGTTGGATCTCCGGGCTCAATTTGTCGTGAAGGGCTTTTTGCAGGGTTTGCACTCCAGCCCACTGCACGGTTTTAGCGTCGAGTTCAGCGAACATCGCGAGTACCGTCGCGGCGATGATCCGCGCGGAATTGATTGGGGTGTGTTTGCCAAAACGGACAAATACTACATTCGCAAGTTCGAAGCCGAAACGAATTTGACCGGATATATTGCGGTCGATCAAAGCCAATCGATGGGCTATACCTATCGCCAAGAGTTGACCAAGTTTGATTATTCGGTCTGCTTGGCAGCCAGTTTGGCGTATTTGATGATCGGCCAACAAGACCCAGTTGGGTTGATCACCTTCGACCAGAAGATTCGCGATTGTTTGAAGCCCAAGAGTAGCCGCAAGCAGTTGACGAACATGTTGGCACTGCTCTCGAAATTGAAGCCGTTAGGGACGACCGACATCGCGCACAGCTTGTTGCAATTGGCCAGCATGCTGCGACATCAGAGCTTGATCATGTTGTTCACGGACCTGTTGGTTGATCCTCTACCGGTGCGACAGGCTCTCAGTCGACTCAAACACGGCGGACATGATGTGATTGTGTTCCATGTGTTGGACGAAGCCGAAGTGACGTTCCCGTTTGAGGGGGCGGTCGTGTTGGAAGATCCCGAAACAGGAGACGAAGTCAAGCTGGATGGTCGGTCGATGCGTCATCCGTATCAAGAAGCGGTGCGCGCGTTCCAGGAGGAATATCGACAGTGGTGCCGCCGGATGCGGATCGACTACGTCGCCATGGATACGCACACTCCGTTCGACAAGGCGTTGCTGGAGTACCTCATGAATCGACGAATGAGGATGTAACGCATGTCCGCTCTGCATGTTTGGTTGATGGCCTTGGGAGTCGGTCTGGCGGTTGGTCCCATTGTGCTGCATTTGCTGTTGCAAGAGAAACCGAAGCGATTGCCGTTTCCGGCGCTTCGTTTTGTGCTGGCCAAACAACAACATGCTCGGCGATCTTTTCGCTTGCGGCATTGGGTCCTATTGAGTCTGCGTGTGGCGATGATCGCGTTGGCGGCGTTGGCGCTGAGTCGTCCCGCTGCGGCCACGGCGTTGTTCGGATCGAGCCTCCTCTTGGGGGGGACGATCTTGTCCGGTGCCATTTTCCTGTTCCTGACCTTGTATTGGCGAAATAAAGTTCGCTCGACCGCTCCGAGTTCCAATGGGGAAACAGCAGCCGCTGCCGTCCGTCGTCAGAGCCAGCCCTCGGCAACTTGGCCGCTGGCGTTGCTAACTCTGGTGGTACTGGGGCACGTGGGCACAGCCGTCTGGTTGGCCTATCAAATGTCGCAAAGCGATACAGGACCCGTTCTCACCGGTAAGCAACCCGTAGCGGCCGCGTTGATCATCGACACGAGTCCGCGAATGCTTTATCGCAAAGACAACCAGACCCGCTTGGAGCGAGCCCAAGAGTTGGCGGACGCAGTGATCGAATTGTTGCCCGCCGGAAGCCAGTTGACGGTGGTCGATACGAGCCCTGATCCGGTTGGCTTGAGTTTGGATCTGGCGGCAGCTCGGCAACAAATCAGCTCGTTGCGGATCTCGTATCAACCGCAACCGATCCCGAATCGAATCCGAGCGGCCCTGCAGTTGCTGGATGATAGTCCGTTGGACGGTCGAGAATTGTTTGTGATCACCGATCTCAGTCGCCCAAGCTGGACGGTTGCGGCAGGCAGTCCCAGCCAATTGAGTATCGATCCCGAGGTCTCGTTGTATGTCGTGGATGTCGGCGCCAAGTCGAACGAAAACTGGTCGGTCGAGCAATGGGACTTGCCCACTCCCGCGATCACGCCCGGCGGTTTGATTCAAGTGCGTGGCACGATCGCGCGGAAGGCGATTGTCAGTAACGAAGAAGACTTGGTTCGCGAGGTAGCGGCGGATCGAGCTCAGCTAAAGATGGCGGCCTCGCAAACCACTGACGCACCTGGGCCAACGGACGCCATACCGGATTCGCCGCCTCCGCCAAACGAGGGTGCAGGCCAGGCGACCATGGCGATTGACCTACCAGCCGAAGGCCGCACCATTCGCATGCTGGTTGAGAAACCTGAAACGGGCCGCCCCGTTTACCGAAACGGGGAAACCTTGTTGCCCACACAACACTGGGAACGCTTGACGCAAGTGAATCTTGCTCCAGGGCAATCGACGGAAGTGGCGTTCTCTTTGCCTGATTTGCCGGAGGGCATTCATCATGGCTGGATCGAGATCGATGGCGGCGACGCATTGGGCTTCGATAACCGGAGGTTCTTCACGGTCACCGTCCAACCCGCGTGGCAGGCGTTGATCGTCAATGGTCCGGGAGTTAGCGACGCCAACTTTCTCGAAGCGATCGCCCCCGAAGGCGTGCGGGAAAAGGGACAAGCGGTGTTCGATTGCAAGTCCATTCGGGCCGAACAACTCCGCGAGCATAACCTGACGGACTACCGCGTGGTCTTCTTTTTGAATCCCGGGCCACTGAGCGATGAGCATTGGCAGCAACTTTATCGCTATGTCTCCGGTGGCGGCAGTGTCGGTTTTTTCATGGGGCACAATTCGCTCACGACGGATGCGAATCGGTCGGTGCCCCACCCGAGCTTCAATCAACGAGCCGCACAGCGGTTATTGCCGGGCCAACTTGAAGCGCCCTGGCGTCAACCCGACGGTTTGATCTTCGAGCCTTCTGCTTGGGACCATCCCGTGTTCAGCCGCATGCAACCATTGCGTACCGTCCTGATGTGGAGTCGCTTGGAGGTGTTCATGCACCTGGGACTGAAGCTGGCGCGAGTTGAAGAACCGTCGGACGACGTAGCGCCGCGCAAATCCGCCTACCCCGACAAAACGGGGCCCGTTGCCTTGGAGGATCAAGCGAAAGACATTGGCAGCTCAACGAGGAACGACGCATCTACAACCACCGCGAAAGATGACGACACAAAAAACGCCGACGCCAAAAAAGAAGACGAATTGCCCAAGGCCGTCCGAGTGCTGGCGACGTTTTCGAACAACATGCCGGCGATTGTGGAAGCGACCGTGGGTCAAGGACAAGTTCTGTTGATGACGACGCCCGTAACGGATCCGACACGGCCCGACGATGGGCGACGCCCCTGGAATTCGTTTGCAATCAGTGATGATCGCTCGTTCACGTATTGGTTGTTGGCGACCGAGATCGCTCGGCATTTGGCGACCGCAAAATCCGCGAACCTCAATGGCTTGGTTGGCGATTCGTTTATTTTGCCGAATGATCAAGCCAATGCTCCGGCAAAGTACGCGTTGTACCGACCGGAAAATCAGGAGCCCGTGGATGTCGCGGTGGAACGGGGACGCTTGTACTTGGATTTTAACGATCGTCCGGGCGCGTATCGACTGCGGGGCCTCGACAATCAACAACAAGTTCACCTGCGTGGCTTCACGGTCAACGTCGCTGGCGGACAGAGTGACTTGAGTCGGATCGGCAAACCGCAACTTGATAGTTGGCTGGGGACTGGCCGTTATGCAGTGGCCGAGAATGAATCACAGATTCAACGCATTCAAGGTGCGGGGCGAGTGGGCTTGGAGTTTTATCCCAGCCTGATTCGTTTGTTGGCCGTTGCATTCTTGGCGGAGATCCTGTTTTCGAATTGGTTTTACCGTGAACCACCCCGCAAGAAGTCGGCTCACGAAATCATCGTAGGTCGATCGGAGTCTTCTTAGGTCCATGCCGAATGTTTGAAACCCTGAGCTTTGATCCCGTATTCCCCTGGTGGGTGATCGCCGGCTTTGCGCTGGTAGCGGTCGTCCTCAGTTGTTTACGTCCCGGCTTTGGGGAACTCACTCGTGGGAAACAACGAACGCTGACGGCGCTACGATTGTTAGCGGTGGTTTTGCTGTTGTTGGCCATGATTCGTCCGGGCTTTTTATCGGTCGAAAGTCGCAAACAACGCGCGGTGATCCCGGTGATGCTGGACTTGAGCAAGTCCATGCAGCTACCCAATGCCGCACAAGGCGAGTCTCGCTACATCGTCGCGCAACAAGTCTTGAAGCAACTGGGCAAATTCAACGAGCGTTTGGCGGAGCACGACGTCGAGCTGTTGATTTATGGCTTTGATCGCGAGATCTACCCATTGAAACTGGACGGTGCGGTGGAGCCGATAAAACGTGCAGTACCAGACCAAGTGGAAGGATCGGCAATTGCCATCGATTTACCGCCCACTCCGACCGGAAAAGAGTCGGATTTGTTGGGAGCAATCGATTCGGTGGTGCGATTGAACCGCAACCGGCGGATGGCGGGCTTTTTGATGCTAACTGATGGCGTCCCTAACGTGATCCGTCCCAAGACCACGGCCAGTGAAGTCACGCGAACTTTGTCGGCCCGGGATGTCCCGTTTCATGGCATGATTTTTGGCCCCAGCACCGTTGCCGAGGATTTTTTGGACGCGGCAGTTGAGGCGATGCCCGACAACTTGGCGGGCTTTGCCGAAAACGAAATCGAATTCCGGGCGGGGGTGCGGTTGCGGGGGTTCAACAAGCGAACGGTTCCCGTGCAATTGATCGTGCGAAAGCCTGACGGGCAAGAGTTTGTCGCCCAAACCAAGCAAGTCACCGCAACATCCGCAGATCATTTGGCTCAAGTGGATTTCAACTATTTGCCCGATGTGCCGGGCAGCTACAAGCTTCAGGTCAAAGTCCCGGATCAACCCCGGGAAGTCGCTTTGACGAACAACATGCTCTCGGCGTATCTGCAGGCGTTTCCCGGCGGGTTGCGGGTTCTGTACATCACGGGCGATTTGCAATTCGAACATCATTTCTTGGTGCGATCGTTACAGGCGTCGAAGGACATTCAAGTCCGGACGGTTTGGATCGACTCGACGGATCGCACGCGTTGGCCAGTCGATTTGACTCGCGAGTTGAACGACAACAGCTTTGACGTGGTCGTGTTGGACAACATCGATGCCGCAGCGTTGCAAGGTCAACGCGGGAACAATCTTTCGATCTTGGCCCAATCGGTCCTGGACGGTCGCGGGTTGTTGATGATGGGCGGCTACCACAGCTTCGGGCCAGGCGGCTATGCGGAGACTCCCTTGGAAGAGGTTTTGCCCGTTCGGATGGCCCGAAACCAACGACAAGAATTTGAGGCCCCACTCCGAACGGACATGCATTTGGATGAACCTCTGGCACTGCGACCGGCCATGGATCATTACATCACGCGTTTGGGCGAAGGCGAGGGAGCGGCGTTAGGGGCCGCTTGGGAACAATTACCCAAGCTGCGTGGAGCAAATCGATTTGGCCGACTCAAAGATAGTGCGATGGTTTTGTTGGAGAGTGAAGATCGCGATCCGCTGTTGGTGGCTGGAAACTACGGTGGGCGGGTCTTGGCCTTTGCGGGAGATTCGACGTATTTATGGATTCGGGCGGGATTTGAACAACAGCACCAGCAATTTTGGCGGCAACTGATGCTGTGGCTGGCGGCGCGCGATGTGGCCGGGGACGAACGTGTTTGGATGCGGTTAGCCAAACGGCGCATCATGTCGGGCGACGTGTTGCACGCGGCAGCCGGTGTGCGCGGCGAGGGTGGTGACAATGTCGATGGCGTACGGATTACCGCTTCATTGCAAAGCCCCGATGGGTCCACGCGAGAAATTCCCTTCAGCATGCAGGCCGACCGTTCCCAATTCAACGGTAGCGTGGAAGCGGATTTCATTTCTGCCGGTGGGGTCTATCGTCTGGAAGTCGTCATGAGCAAAGACGGCGCCGAGATTGGCCGCGAGTCGCAAGAGTTCGACGTCGTAGATATTGATAGCGAAACCGTGATTCCCGTTGCGGACATTAGCCTCGTTCAACAGCTCGCAGACGCGACACAGACGGCGGGCGGCCAATTGTGGACGGTTCAACAACTGGAGGGATTGGCGGACTCGTTGGTAAAATCGACCGAGAAACTTGACATTAAGATTCCACAACTTTGGCGGCTCGGTGATACCGCCTGGGACGCGTACGGTTTTGTGGTCGCTCTCTTCGCCGTGATGATGCTACAATGGGGACTCCGGAAGTACTGGGGTTTAGTATAAGCCAGGAAGGACCATGGATGACCTCAAATTCGAAGTTGACCATCGACGCGGCCCGTGAATTACTGGCGGAATGGACGCCCGGGCAAGCCTTGCGCCGGCACGCCCGCGCGGTCGAACTGACGATGCGGAAACTGGCGGCAGAGCTTTCGCCACCTGACGAGGAGTTGTTCGCGGTCGCTGGGCTGTTGCACGACGCGGATTATGAACAATGGCCCGACGAACATCCGCATCGGATTGTGGCTTGGTTACGGAACCGACAGGAGGACTTACTCGCGGGAGCGATCGCTGCTCATTACACTCACTGGGGCGTTCCGGCAGATACTTTGGTGGCCAAAGCCTTGTTGGCAGCCGACGAACTGACGGGGTTTGTGTGTGCCTGCAGCTATGTGAGGCCGGGCGGAATTTCGACTTTGGAACCCGCCAGTGTCCTGAAAAAACTGAAGGACAAGAAGTTTGCGGCCAAAGTGGACCGGCAAGAAATCGAGATCGGTTGCGGTCTCTTGGGCGTGGATACTCGGCAATTGGTCCAGTGGATCATTCACGCCCTCGCTCCCCATGCAGTAGAATTGGGTATCGAGGGGACGTGACAAGATAGGATTTTGGGACGAGCGCCCGTATAATATGGGACCAGGGACGCTGACAACCCGTGAGCGTCGGTGTTTCGCTTGCTTTTTGAGAAGGCTTTTGGATGTCCATTCGACGAACCCTTCGGTACATCGCGATTCTAATCAGTGGATTTGTGGTGGCGATCCCGATTTTGGGTTGCAACATCGGCGTCGAAACAACCCAATCCACCGGCGGTGGGCCGTCGCCAACCAATCCGGCGAATCCGGGCGCCGCAAAACCTGGCCCCACGGTCACCAAACCTGCCGTCGGCAACGTCACTCCGTTGTTGCAAGTTGACAACTGCTACTTGGCAGGACAACCGCAAGTCGCCGATTTGGAGGCCTTCAAAGCGGCCGGCGTCAAAAAGATCATTTCGCTCCGCGACCCCAGCGAAATCAATTGGGATGAACGAGCTGCAGTCGAGGCTGCCGGTTTGGAGTTTGTTCAAGTCGCGATGCGTTCACCAGATCAAATGACGGCCGAGAAAATCACCGAGGTCTGTAGTCTGTTGCAACAGGCGGAAGAAAACGACGAATTGGTGGTGTTGCATTGCGGGGCCGCCGTGCGGGCCTCGGCCGTTTGGCTGGCTTATTACTGTGTTAGCAAAAAAGCCACTTGGCAAGACGCGGAGACCGTTGCAACATCCTTAGTCAAAGTCCCCGCTTCATGGACCGATCCCGTCAAGTCATACGTCGAACAAAACGTTGCGGGGAACTAAAGCTGATGCAACGACCCGAGTGGGAATGGACGATCGAACGCAAACTCTGCAGCAAAGCAGAAGCGGCGGCCTTGATGATCCAAGAGATCTTGGATCGCATGGAATCGTTGGGCTGGTCTCAAAAAGAACAGCTGGACACCCACTTGTGTTTGGAAGAAGCGTTCATGAACGCCATCAAACATGGCAATCGCAACGACAGCCAACGCTGTGTCGAAACCAAGTGCTGGATCAACACAGAGAATTTTCGCATCCAGATCCAAGACGAAGGGGTTGGATTTCGGATGGAAGAAGTACCTGATTGCACCAAGCCAGAAAATTTGGCGAACTGTAGCGGTCGCGGGTTGATGATGATGCGATATTTCATGGATGTGGTTCAATACAACCAAACGGGCAATGCGGTCACGATGGAAAAGCGTCGAGGTAGCAAACAGTCTTGAGCGATGATTCGCCGCCACCGGCACCTGCAGCAAGTCTCTGGCCTGTCGGGTTGGCAATGGAACCGGCCAAGAGAATTCCCGATATTTCGCGGCCGGTGATGGTGGCCGTGGTTTTGTGGAGCCTCTTGATCCTGGCAATCAGTGGTGTTGGTTACTTGACCGGCAATGAGATCATTGTTTGCCATTTGCGCCGTTGGACGGGCTGGCCCTGTCCCCTCTGCGGCGGCACACGGATGGCGCTTTCACTATTGAGCGGTCGGGTCAATGACGCCTTCTGGTTCAACCCACTATTGTTTGTGACCGCGACCGGGGCGGTTGGGTGGTTGGGCTGGCGTGCTCTGACCGGTTATCGACTACGCCTGCGGGCAACTCCCGTTGGCTGGTGGCTATTGGGACTTCTGGGGTTTGTCGCCCTGCTCGCGAACTGGATTTATTTGGTAGCGAAATTGCCCTAATACTTTGTGATCGGTAAAAATGCCTGAACTGCATTTACCATTACACGGAGCCTTCCGACCCGGACCCTACCATGGCAAGCCTATCTACCTCAAAACTGAGGTTGGTAGAGCACAAGTTGCGACACCGCTGCACGGCGTGATAAGCGAAGCGAAGTAACAGCTTCGCAACTTGCCGTTCAAGTCACGCAGGAAAACAGCGAAAAGCAAAGTCGGCGGGCTATAATTGAGCGATCAGCGGGTCGGTTTCAAGTTGCACGCACGTTTTGGATTCCCCATGAAAAGTTCGTCGCTGCCGCTGCCTTTGTGGGCGGTTGTTATTTGTTCGTTTTTGATCGGTGGTTGCGGAGAACAGGGAACGGGAGTGGACGCGGCCAAGAGTCCCATTCCGGCCGATACCGGCACCGAAGCCAACGACGCGATCGCGTCGCGGGTGAATTCCCTGTTTAAGAATTCGGCGACCAACCCCAGCGAAAAACCCGCGTTCACATTGGGAGACGGTTCTGTCACCCCGACACCGTCGGATGCCAATTCAAAGTCGAACCCTGTTGCCCCGGAAGCCCAGTCTCCAACTGCTTCGAGTACTTCCACGCCCCCAACAAACGATGCCCAAGCGGCCACCACAACGGAAGCTCCAAATTCGGGGGACATCAATCGGTTGATGAATCGACTACAAAACTTGTATTCGATGCAACTGGACGTTCAATCCATGGAGCAGTTCCAACAAATCCAAGCCGAACGATTGGAAAAAGCCACTCAGGTTTTGGAGCTCAACCCTTCGTATGAATCGCAGCTGATGGCGATCAAGACCCAGATCGATGCCTTGAGTTGGCAGGACGGGACCAAACAACCGGGTGCGGCCGAGCGATTGACGCAGCGCTGCCAAGAGCTACTTCAAAGTGACAACCTGGATTTCCGTCGCATGGGAATGTTGGGCCAAACGGGCGCGTTTATGCGTCGCTATGCTGAAAATCCAGCGACGGGGGTCGCTCCCTTGGTCACAAGCATCCAAACCGTGATGGCCAAAGACTTCGACGACTTTGAACTTGCGACCGAGTTGGCCCAGACCGCTTCGGCCATTTTCTCGCAGCGCCAACGGGCAGATGCAATTCAAGTCATGACCGCCTTGCGAGACTGTTTGCGCAACAGCCGCCAGTTACCGATTATGGGGATCGCCGACTCGTTGACCGCCCAGATCGCGATGGCGGAAGTCGAATTCGACAAGTTGATCAAGAACCAAGTCGCTGATGAAGAACTGAACTTGCCGGCTCTTCGTTCCGGGATGGAAAAGATCGTCAGTTCGGGCGTGACCGTTTCGTTGTACAACGAGATGATCCCGTGGATGCAGCTGTTTGAACAACAAGCCTGTTATCGTTCAACCGGAGTTGTCGCCGAGGTGCTGGAGAACGCTTTTCGCCAACTGCCTTCGGACCCCGGCGTCGTCGAAGTATTGAACGCCCTGCAACCCGTTCGCGAGCGAATGCAATTGATTGGCAATCCATTGAAATGGATTGATTTGGTTGACTACAAAGGCGATGCATTTGATGGCTCCAGCTTGCAAGGCAAAGTCGTGCTGGTGACCTTTTTTTCTGGCAAAGCCGACAAACCACTACGAGATCAATTGCAGTTCGAGACCAAGATGTTTGAGGAGTTGCAAAATAGCGGCTTTGCAATGGTTGGCTTCAATGTCGATCCCGATCCGAATTCCTCGCGCGACTTCTTCGGTTCTCGCTTGCCCGGATGGCACTGTTTGCAGTCCGGTGATCCCGCGAAATTGGGCTTCGAGTCCGCGTTCGCGTTGCAAACCGTGGCGAATCAAGTGCCGTATCGCTTGCTGTTGGGTCGGGACGGAAACGTGGTCCATCTCGGCATTCCTATCGATCGGTTGGGAAAATACGTGACCGACGAAATGCAGAAGAAACCGTAATCCAAACGCGAGCAATGCCTCGGTTGGAATTGCCACTAAACCTAGAATCGTTGCCCAGGTCTCGGCGAGTAGCCACGCAGAAACTCGGCGATGTCCATGTCCCGTTTTCCGGCGGGTTGCACGCGATTCAAGGCCAAGACTCCGTCCCCCGTCTGCACCCACAGACAGGACTTATCGGCCCGCACGACGGTTCCCGGAGCAGCCGCTGCGATATTCCCATCCAGTGCAATTTCATCGGCGGAGACGACTTGCGCTGCGAGCACTATCAAACGCAGAGGCTGTTCGGCACCGCGTTGCCATAGAATAAAACTGCCTGGCCAAGGTTGAAAAGCACGGATCTGATTGCGAATTTGCTGAGCCGCTTGCTGCCAATCGATTTGACCTTGCGACTTCGCTAGTCGCGGGGCTTTGGACACTTGCGTCGGATCTTGAACCATGCCAAGTGTCGATTTGCCGTCCCAATGCGCCAGCATCGTCAATGCTTCACGCACAGCATCAACTCCCAACCGCGAGAGCCGTTGTTCCAACTCGCCAGCAGTTTCGTCAGGAGCAACGAGCAAGCGACGCTGCACCAAAATCGGGCCACCGTCCAAACGTGGGGTCATGTGAATCACCGAAACCCCGGATTCGAGATCCCCCTGATAAACACACCACTGCACGGGGGCTGCTCCACGATACTTGGGCAACAATGACCCGTGCAAATTGATCCCACCCCACCGCGCCGTTTCGAGTGCGGCCGGAGCCAAGATCTGTCCGTAATCACAGACGACCAACAAGTCAGCTCCAACCGCTTGCAACTCAGCCACCACCTCAGGCGAGTTGACGCTGGGCGGATCAAAGACGGGAATTGCTCGGGACTGAGCCACCTCCCGCATCGGGTTCGGTGGGGGCTGCTTGCCTTTGCTTTGAACCGGAGGTCGAGTGACCAAGAGTGGTATCTCGTGCCCGTCCGACAACAAGGCTTCAAATGTGGGAACGGCAAACGGCCCTGTTCCCATCATGATGATCTTCATGACCGCTCCTGTTGCCGGTAGGCCGCTGCCAATTTGACGTAATGTTGGGCGGCATATTGAATCCGTGCGATATCCGCTGGTGTCACCGCGCGGCGCACAACGGCCGGGGCCCCCATCACGACGCTGCCCGGGGGAATGATCGTGCCCTCCGTGACCAAGCTACCGGCCGCAACCAAGCTACCTGCGCCGATGCGAACATGATTGAGCAAGGTGGCCCGCATCCCGATCAGACAGTCATCTTCCACCACACAACCATGAACAATCGCCGCGTGTCCGACTGTGACTCTCGCCCCCAATCGACATTCTACGCCGGCATCGGAATGCAACAGTGCCAGATCTTGAACATTGGACTGCGGGCCAATTTCGATGGCCTGCGTGTCACCACGGACCACGGCTCCGAACCAAATACTGGATTCAGCGGCCAGATGCACCTGTCCAGTCACCACCGCCTGCGGCGCGATAAACGCCGTCGGGTCGATCAAGTCCGGTCGAAAAACGACTTGAAAATTCATTGGCCGCTCGTCCTGACCCCGGAAACTGGACACCATTTGCGTTACGCGATCTGTGCTGCCGGACGAATCGTCTCCGGTGCCACAGCCTGCAACGCCTGGCTCAAGACCTCCACGGTCTGGCGGATTTGAGCCTCCGAATGGGCCGCCGTGATGAAGAACCGCACACGAGCTCGCGCTTCTTCCACGGCCGGGTACAAAATCGGTTGCGCGTTGATACCGGCATGGAACAAATATTCCGAGATTTGCAGCGCTTTGACCGAGTCCCCAATGATCACGGGAATGATCGGCGAATTGCTACTCATCCCGGTGTCGATCCCTGCTGCCTTTGCCAAGCGCAGAAACAACTTCGAGTTTTCGATCAGCCGTGTTACTCGCTCCGGTTCTTTCTGCAATTGCCGCAACGCTCCCAAGGCCGCCCCGACATTGGCCGGAGGCATGCCAGCGGCAAAGACATAACCGGGCGTCGTGTACCGCAGGTACTGCACCAAGGACTTGGCGGCACCGACAAAACCACCACAGCTCGCAAACGACTTGCTCATCGTGCCCATCCAACATTCGACGTCGCTACGTTTGACATCAAACATCTCGGCCACACCTCGTCCTGTCTTGCCTAACGTACCGAACGAATGAGCTTCGTCGACGTACATCCAACAGCGATGGCGTTTCTTGACTTCGACGAATTTGGCTAGGTTCGGGTAATCGCCGTCCATGGAGTACAGACCCTCGATCACAATTATCACCCGACGATAATCGGTGCGGATTTCGCCCAAGATCTCATCCAACTGTTGCCAGTTATTGTGGTCAAAGGCTCGACGTCGGGCCCCGGATAGTTCCGCGCCTTGGATCAAACTATTGTGCGCCAAGGCATCGTGTAAGACCAAGTCACCCGCCGACACGAGGTGTCCCAGAACGGTCTCGTTGGTCGCGTGTCCACCGGGAAAGGTGATGACGTCTTCGACACCAAAGAAATTGGCAATCTCGGCTTCCAGTTCTTTGTGAATCGTCTTTTCGCCGCTGACCACGCGACTGGCAGAAACACTCGTACCAAAACGATCGATCGCCTGTTTCGCCGATTCACTAACCGCTGGATGGCCCGACAACCCCAAGTAGTTGTAACTGGCGAAGCTGATTAGTTCGCGTCCATCGATCCGAGTCGTATCGGAGATCACCCCGTCGTGGACACTGAAGAACGGATTGCGAGCCCCGGTCGATAAAATCAGGTTGCGAGTTCGCTCGAACCGCAAATACTCGGGCATCTCTTCGACTTTGTAAAACGAAGTCGGCAATTCTTCGCTCGAGTGAAATCGGCGGATTTTGGCTGCCGACTCTGCGGCGGTCGCGACATGCTGGATGGGGTGTGTGCCGATGTGAGTCGTGATCGCCAAGGCAATCTCCCGAATCGTTTCAATCTCTTGCAAGATCTCGTTGGGGAAGTTGCCGCCATAGATTTCCTCCAAGCGACTAGCAATGCTCATTCGCTCCAAGGAATCCAACCCCAAGTCCACCACAATGTTCGTGTCCAAAGCCAAAGCTTTGGCGCGTTCTTTCGCGACGGCCTTGACGGTCTGCATGACCATTTCAACAACGTCGGCATTCACATTAGACGACTCCGCCGACGTTGTGCCTGCCCCGACGCCCACGACATCGGCTCCGGCTTCGATCGTTTCAGCCGGTTGCCATGCACTCCACTGGGCCACGACCAACAGACCGCCTTCTTCAAAATACTTGCGGCAGGCCGTGCGTTGAATCTTGCCCGAAGATGTCTTCGGTATCGAGCTCGAACGGACCAAGATCACCACATCAGGGGGCAATTCATGTTCGGCAGTCACGGCCGAGCGCACCGATTGAATCACATCGTTCCAATCGACATCATGCTGCCGTTCCACTTCACAGACCACCGCCAACAATTCTTTGTCGTCGCGTTCGAAGGCAAAGGCGGCGGCACCTGCCGGTCGTAAATGCTTGCTACAACGCTCGACCGTCGTTTCGATGTCTTGCGGATAACGGTTAACGCCGTGGACGATAATCATGTCTTTCAAACGCCCGCTGACGAACAACTCGCCACGGTAGAAGAAACCGAGATCTCCCGTTCGTAAGAAACGCGTTTGGCTTGGGTCATCGACCAACGTGGCATGGAAAACTTCGGCGGTCTCTTGGGGCTTTTTCCAATAGCCCTGCCCTACGCTGGGGCTGCTAATCCAAATTTCCCCAATTTGATCCGGTCGCGCCAACGTGCAAGTTTCGTGTTCGACAATAATGACCTCTTCGTCGCCTACCGTACGTCCGCAACCGACCAATCGACGGGTTGGTGCTTCTTCGCCTGGCTTCGGTTCTCGGACTTGATACTTCTCCAAGTCCGACGCCACGAATTCCACGATGGTCGGCTCCTTGTTTGGGTCAGCTCCAGTGACCAACAAAGTGGTCTCCGCCATCCCGTAGCAAGGATAATGTGCCTTGTGAGAAAACCCATACGGAGCAAACTTCTTGGAAAACCGTTCCATGACGTCGGCTCGAACCGGCTCCGCTCCATTAAACGCCAACTTCAAGCAGGAAAGATCCAATCCCTCGCACATCTCGTCCGTGATTCGCTCGACACAAAGCGAATAAGCAAAATTCGGTCCACCCGTAATCCGCGCCCGAAAATTCGAGACCGCCCGCAACCACCGAATCGGCCTCGTCAACATCGCGACAGGACTCATTAACGTCACCGAACAACCCATGAACAAAGGGTTGATGATGCCACCAATCAAACCCATATCGTGATACAACGGCAACCAACTGATCGCGTGATCGTCCGTTGAAACTTGAAAGGCTTCCGAAATCATCCGGCAATTGGCCATCACGTTGAATTGCGTCAACACCACGCCTTTTGGTGTTCCCGTCGATCCGGAGGTGTATTGGATGAGGGCAATGTCGTCGGAGGTCAAGCGTGGATGGACCCAATCGCTCGCCAACTCACTGGGAACTCCATCCGTCGCCAACCAACTGGCTCGCTGCAGACTCGGCGAATCGGACAACGTCGCACGATCGATTCGCTCCAAGACGTCGTTCGTCGTCAACGCGACCGCAGCCTGTGCATCGCGCGAAATGGCATCAATCCGACCCATGTTGCGATTGCGTCGGGGCGGAAACGCAGGCACGGGAACCACGCCCGCGTAATGGCAGCCCACGAAACCTTCCACGAAGTCCAACCCCGACTGATAGAGAAGCAACGCTCGCTGCCCCCGCATGTTCATCGATGTCAACTTCGCGGCGACGGCCCGAGCGCGTTCGTCCAGCCCGGCGTAAGTCAGGCTGATCTCCTTATTCTCTCCGTCCTGCAAGAATCGCAGGGCCAAATCATTCGCTTTCGCATCTTTCCAATAACGAAGACGATCGACAAAGTTCGTTTCCGGCGGAGAAAACGGACGCAGAAGTTCTGCAAGATTCACTGTTCTAGTACCCTTTTATGAGCAGCCCAATTCGGTCCAATCCAAATATCGACTCCTGCCCATCCCCTGAACCAGCCTCAAACCGCGGTTTTTGACCATCGGTACCTAATGCCCGAAAATCAAGCCACAATCGCACCGCAAATACCCACAGAAGCGTTCCCGATGCGGCAAAACGCCGTATCAAGCTCCCTGAACCTGCGAAAAATGCGGAAAATGGGAGAAATAAGCAATCTCCACGTGGGTCCCCGGCTCCGCGCTCCACATCCTTGAAAAGAAAGCATCAACCCAGCCAAGGTCCTCGATTTTACCGATTTTGACAAGGCTTTCCAATGGGCTTACGGCTTTGAGCAATACAAGGCGGCGGGCACCGACCTTTGTAGCTAGCCACATGGCAAGACTATCGGAAGTGACCTCCCAGCTTTCCGGTACCTCGCTGTCTTCGGCCACGGCGGCTGACAGGTCAACGACGATGGGCCGTTTTCTATCCGTTGCCGCTTCGCCCAGTTTGCCCAAATCGAACGCACCAAACGAAGGCCACTCCCGCTTGCCAACGGCCCCCTCGGCTCCAGTCGACTCCTTGATCGGAAACTCCAGCAAGGGCCAATCCATCAACCTAGCAATCAAACGGGCCGTGACTTGCATGCCCGCCAAGGCCAATTGATGACTGTCTCGCGGCGAAAGCGGATGGACCTGATCCCAAAGACGGACCACATCCACCAGGGCTCCCCCGCCAACCACGACCAGCCATTGGCCCGACGTTGCGTCGACGTGTCGCTCCTGCAAGTGCTGCCACCAACGGCCCAACCGGTCGACCAAATCGGGCAGCACCAACAAGCTGCCACCCAATTTCATGACTTGGAATGCCAAGGCCTCACCGGCCACTCGATCGCGGCATGGGACCATCATGATTGCTACCGAAAGACTGCCGCAAACGACCCGAGCATTACCCACATAAACAGCGAAATGAAAAAGTAGATCGCGTAGAAAAGCAGGGTAACGAGCGTGGCTTTTCCGAATGAGGTCGGCAAGTACTTCGAGCCGATCGCACACATGAGACAGAAGCTGCCGACAACAATCAACAGTATCCCGGCCAAAAAAATCAGGGAAACCAGCGCCGGAAGTTTCACGACCGCGGCCGCCACCATCAACAACAACAAACAAAGCCATAGCCCAAACGCCGAAAGCGCCGACAAAAACACGATCAGCAATGCCATCGGGTAACTGGGGATGGGCACGTTGTTTTTGGAAGTCCGACGGACATAGTTCTTCGCGACCGTCTGAGGCGCCGCATAGGGATTTCCTCCCGGAGGGGCATAACCGCCCGGGGACCACGCTGCCGCTTGTGGCGATCGGGGCGCGGGGCCAGGTTTAGAACCAAGATTCTCGGCCAAAAGGTTGTACACCAAGCAGGCAAGCATATAGATCCCGGCGCCGATGGCGACCGATATGCCCGCGCTAATCAAGAACATAAATACCGAAATCAACACCGCAACAATCGCCATACTACCATCTTGCATAAATCAAGCGCCCCTCTCGCAACACGTGAATATAATCGTCCGATTCCAACTTGCTTCGTTCAACGCATTGTCA
The DNA here is from genome assembly GCA_016795075.1 of Planctomycetaceae bacterium. Taxonomy (GTDB): domain Bacteria; phylum Planctomycetota; class Planctomycetia; order Pirellulales; family Pirellulaceae; genus M30B19. Next base: position 25,288 of record JAEUIP010000010.1, read on the forward strand.
AGCGATCGTTTTGCAGGCGAGTTATTGAATTGATGACCCGGATTTAGGCGACGGGCTTCCAGACTTCCCACCATTTCCGCTTGGAACCATTTCCGGAAGTTTTCTTTTGATACGGGCGCCCCGATGCCGTGATCGATCCTTCAAGCTTGGCGTGATTGAACAGCGCACCGTTGATGTTCGCCGAGTTCATATCGCAATAACGCAAATCCGCGAAACTAAGATCCGCCTTCGAGAAATTGACACTAAATAAGTTGGCTCGCTGGAACGAGGCATGACGCATTTCGCAGTGAAACTCGGCCATCGCGCAATCGGTATGATTCAAATTCGCTCGTTCGAATTGTGCTCCGGTCGCTTTACAATGCCGCAATTCGGCACCTTCCAAGCAGGCATCGGTGAAGTTCGCACCTTCCATATGACAGTCGTTCAAGAGGGCCTTGGTGAAATCCGCCTCTTGACATTCGGTGCTCAACATCGCCGCACTGGTCAAATTGGCCCCGCGAAAACAACTGAATTTGCAATCCGCAGACGACAGATTGCAGTTGCGCATGCTAACGCCGGAAAAATCCAGGCCGCTCATATCGGCGCCATGCAAATCTAAATTATCCAAAACCAAGTCGCGATGAAATTGGGCATCCGGATCCTGATACAAGACCTTGCCGGTTTCTTTATGCTTGATCGTAATCATCGCTCCACTCCTGCCAAGGTCACACTTGGCAAATCAATCTCACCCTTGGAGAATCAATTCATGTCACTCCTGACAATTCCTTGGATCTTAAGGAAAGGACGAATCCGGCGCTAACCCCGCCTTGTCTTCTACTGTCACCATCGTGCTTCCTTACACGCCGTCTTCGAAAAACTCAGACCCATTGTAACCAAAACTTGTTACAAAATTAATGGAAAACGCCAGCATTCTGGCGTTTTCTCACTCATTTCCGCCCACCAACCCGACATATCGTCACTTCTCGAATTAACGAGACTACGCCATTTTGGCCCATGCGACGGTTTCGGTTGCCGGCGGGATCACGGGTCGGACGGACCTTGGCTTCCACGGGGAGCGTTCGAGCCCGCCTTTGTTTACGGAGCGAAGCATGGCGTTTCCCGCCAAGGATGCGGCCGTTGGAACTAAAACCATCGTCCATTCGCAGGGGTTCGAAAATTCTTGGGGGAATTGACGATCGCGGCAACGATCATCGGCCGCTGCCATATGCCGCACGATTTCGTGCGTTACAATTGCCCCACTTGGGGAGCGGTCGACCGCTGCCATCGTGGCATTGGTTTCTATGGTTTCACGTCCTGGCATTGGGATCTCGCATTATGACAACGTTGAAGGTCGTTCGATTCAGTTTCGCCGACAGTTTATTGCTCTGGGCGGCGGGTTTGCTGGCCTGTGTCTCGTTGTTTTCCGTTGGTTGTGGCGGAACCAGTGGCGACGGGACAGCATCGACCGGCAAGCGATTGTTCATTAGCGTTGGAACCGCTCCGGCGGGTGCCGTTTTCAATTCGGTCGGCAGTGCCATTTGCGAAGTTGTCAACGAAAACCGAGGCGACTTGAATTGGACGGCCAACGCCGAGGCGACTGGTGGGTCGATGGAAAACATTCGACTACTGAGTCAGGATAAATTGCAGTTCGCCATGTCGAACGCATCGATTACATACTTTGCGGTCCGTGGCACAGAAGGTTGGGAACAAAAGCACGACGTTCAATCGGTGATCTCTTTGTTCCCCAATATTGCCATGTTCGTCACGCTGGCGAATTCGGGTATTCAGAACATTGCCGACCTGAAAGGAAAGCGAGTCTACATAGGTCCTGAAGGGGCGGGCTTCGAGTACTTCATCAAACCCATTCTTGAAGCGCATGGATTGAAACTGAGTGATCTGGAAGTTCGTTACGGCACCCAACAGGAAGCTACAGAAATGTTGAGTGACGGGACGGTCGTGGCGGCAATGTTGGGCGGAGGAACGCCTAACCCGGCGATTACTCAAGTCGCCCAAGGCAATGCCATTCGATTCCTACCGTATGAAGAAAGTGCCAAACAAAAGTTATTGGAACAATATCCGTTCTTTACTGCCGCAACCATTCCCGCTGGCACGTACAATGGCATCGATGGCGAATTCGCGGGCCTCAGTGTCGGTTGGGCGCACTTGATCGTTCATCAATCGCAAGATGAAGAAACCGTTTACCAGCTAACTAAGTTGCTATGGGAAAATCGCGAGAAGATCGCGACTCGTAATCGTGCGGCAGCTGGTATCAAGCCAGAAACCGCGGCTCAAACCACAGGTGTTCCTTATCACGCGGGTGCGGAAAAGTATTTTCGTGAGATCGGGATTTGGCCTGAAGCTTCAACGAAGTAGGACCAGTCCGTTGCTCACCATCTCAATTCCGACCGAAGGCTCTAATTCGGACGCTCCGACCGTGAGTTCCGTAATTGTCTGCGGATACCTCAATTAGAAAGCAAATCGAAATGGGTAATGCTGGCGCAAGTGATCACCATCAGGGCGGCACTCACGATCAGTCCGGCTGGGTAACGAGGTTTCAATCGGTTGATCAAGTCTTTCGTCAATGGGCGAGTCTCTTGATGGCCGTTGCGCTGACGGTGTTCGTGTTGCTTGAGGTGAACTTTTCGCAACTGTCGCCGTTGAGGCAAGCCAGTGTGTTCGTGACGGCAGGTTTGGTGTTGTGTTTTCTCCAGGTGCCTGTGCATCCGAGCTTGGGCAAGTCCGTCTGGGCTCGAGGCTTGGATATGGTGATGTTGGTGCTGGCAATATTGTGTTGTGGTTATCTTTTGTATGCCGGCGATGCTTTGGGGCAACGTGCCGCGCTTTATACAAAGACCGACCTCATTGTTGGAACGGTTGGTTTAGGTTTGATCTTGGAAGCAGCGCGCCGAACGGTGGGCTGGTCACTACCTATTTTGGCCGTCGTCTTCATGATCTATGCCCATCAAAGCGTGGCTCAGCAATTGCCGGACTGGATGTTCCCCCACCGCGGACAAGATTGGGAGTCGATCATCGGGCAAACCTATTTGCGGACTCAAGGCGTGTTTGGAACCGCCGCCAGTGTGATGTTTCGTTACGTGTTCTTGTTTGTGGTCTTTGGAGCTTTGTTAGAAGCGAGCGGTGCTACGGAATATCTCATCGGAATCGCGGTGCGATTCTTTGGCAAACGTTCGGGTGGTCCCGCCAAAATTGCCGTCATTGCTTCGGGACTGATGGGGTCGTTGTCCGGCAGCGCGGTTGCAAACGCGGCGACCACGGGCGCGTTCACTATTCCGTTAATGAAGAAGGTCGGGTTCAAACCCCACGAAGCGGCAGGCGTTGAAGCGGCGTCTTCGTCCGGTGGCGCGTTGGTACCGCCTGTGATGGGTGCCGGGGCCTACATGATGATGGAAATCATCAATCCGCCGGTCACTTATTTGCAGATCATGCAAGCCGCCTTGATCCCTGCCATACTCTACTACCTATCGATCTTTTTATTAGTTCACTTTTCGGCTCGCCGAATTGATACTCAAAAAAATTTGGTGCCAAGTCGGGTGTCGGCAGATGAAATTCGTCAGTCGACCGAAGTAATTGAACTAGCAGAACACACGCCTTGGTTTTCCTTCGCGGGCCTGTCCTTTGTCTGTTCGATTACCAGCCTGTTGGTCTTCATGATTATCGGATACTCACCTCCGAGGGCGGTCGCCTACTCTACCGCCATCGTGGCCCTGATATTGATGATTGATCCCAACACGAAGGTGCCGCTCCGCAGTCGCATTCTTGGGTTGGGAGTATGGGCACTTGCGACGGTCTTGGCGATTTACGTGGCGCCTTCAGGTTTGGTGGCCACGTGGGACGATGGGCTGATTATTGGCATGGCGGCGATGGCCATCGTTGGCATTTTTTCGCCGGCTTGGTCACCTCTGCTGCGCAAGTTATTCCGCAGCACTTCGGACGGCTCGATTTCGCTAATCGTGGCGGCCGCGACGGTTGGCGTGATCGTTGGCATGGTTTCGCGAACGGGGATTGGTACGGCCGTTCCGCAAGCGATCATTCCATTGGCGGAAGGCAACCTATTTCTCGGGTTGGTGGCGATCATGACCTGCTCGCTTATCCTCGGAATGGGGCTGCCATCAGCGGTATCGTACTTATTGTTGGCCACCGTCATTGGCCCCGTCTTCGCCGATCCGCAACTGGGCGTTCCGATCCTCGCGGCTCACATGTTTATTTTCTATTTCGGGATGATGGCGATGGTGACACCGCCGGTCGCCTTGGCCGCATATGCCACGGCTTCGATCGCGCAGGCCAGCGTGTTTTGGTCCAGTGTCGCGGCGTTCCGTTATTCGCTGGTCGGATTCACACTACCGTTTATGTTTGTTTATCGGCCTGCTCTCCTCCTGATGAACGAAACTGGCGGTCCACCGGTTTGGAGCGAGGTGGTCATAGCGGTTGTAGCGGCGGTGCTGGGTATTCTCGCGTTATCTTCGGCAATGTCCGGGTTCCTGTTTTATCGCTTGACCGTCGGAATGCGCGTGCTATTGTTCCTAGCCGCCGCTTCTGCATTGTTCCCCGATCAATTTGGGTTGCTCGGGAAACACGTGCAACTGTTCGATTTGATTGGCTGCGCTCTTTTGGGCGTGACTGCTGTTTGGAATTGGCGGTCGGGCCAAGACCATCCCGAACATCCCTGAGCTTTTGCGCGTTGAGCCACCGACCATGACTTCAATCTCCTTCGCCAAGTGTCTCCATCTGATCAACGGTGAACATTATTCGGGGGCCGAACGAGTCCAAGATCTGTTGGCAATGTCCTTGCCAAAATACGGCTACGAAGTCGAATTTGCCACGTTGAAGGTGGGCAAGTTCGCGCCGAATCGACGCTCGACGGTGCCACTGCACGAATTCCCCATGCGTGGGCGTTTGGATTTTTCGACTGTGAAGCGAATCAGCCGCACGGTCCGGGAAGGTGGCTTTGAATTGCTACACGCCCATACGCCGCGAAGCTTGATGGTCGCTGCCCAAGTTGCTCAGCAAACTCGTCTGCCGCTTCTCTACCATGTGCATAGTCCGGTCGGCCGAGATTCAACTCGGTGGCTACAGAACAAGCTCAACCTCTGGATCGAACAGTTTTCGCTCCGGCGGGTATCCAAGATGATCGCGGTCTCGGACAACATCGCCGAGTATATGGCGGAACTTGGCTATCGGGGTGATCGTGTCACGGTGGTGCCCAACGGGGTTCCGGTCATCAGTGACGACAAAAATGCGGCTTTGCGGGCTGCCAATGTTTTCCAGTCCCCATGGCAGTGGACCTTGGGAACCGTTGCCTTGTTCCGCCCACGCAAGGGAACGGAAGTTCTTTTGGAAGCGGTCGCTCAGTTGAGAGCCGAAGGTTGCGATGTTGGCGTCCTGGCCGTTGGCGGCTTCGAAACGGTTGACTACGAAAACAGCCTGCGGGCCAAGGCCGAGCAGCTGCGTATCGCCGATCGCGTTCACTGGACCGGGTTTACTCAACAAGTCAACGAGTACTTTCCGAGTATGGATCTCTTTGTGCTTCCCAGTTTGTTTGGCGAAGGGTTGCCAATGGTGATTTTGGAGGCCATGGCTTTGGGTAGGCCGGTGGTTACTTCGCGAGTTGAAGGCATCTCGCAAGCCATTCGCGACGGAGTGGACGGCAAGATTGTTCCTCCAGGTTGTAGCCAGGCGTTGGCCAAAGGTTTGTTCGACCTGCTTCAACCCGGCGTGGACCTGCGGGCCATGGGCCGCGAAGCCCAACAACGACAACGAGCTCAGTTCAGCGACCTGAGCATGTGCCGCGGTACCGCCGCCGTCTACGATCAAGTCTTGGGCCGCAGCGCGCCTCAACCGCCGCCGTCGAGTTCGACAATCCCTAGCAATATCGCTTGGCCAGCCTTGCAACTTCCGACGGAGCACGGCGCTCCAACGGAAAACATCGCGTGAGCAAAGCCGAGCGAGCGACCGCCACGTCTGGTTATTTTTGCTTGCCGGGGCGATGCACATTCCTCGCGGGTACCCTGGAATCGGCGATCTGCGACCGGCAGGGTTCTCTTGATTCTGTGGCCGCGTTTGCCGTGCCGCCGTGGATATTCGGCCCACGCGTCCGTCGTCGATGATACCGGGGTTCGGAAGTGTCGCGCATAAAGGCTGCTCGTGCATTCGAGGTCGTCATTCGCCATTCGGGCGGCCGATTCAGCCAAAAATCCCGTGCGAACCACCAAATATCGGACGCAGGCTCCCGAATTAAAAAAGCTGGGCTTCAAAGAAATTAGGCAAATTTGTATGCTTTGGACAGCGACGCGGTAAAATGAATGGGGGGTGACGACTGGATCGTCTCGTTGCCTCAAAACTGGCTTTTTTTCTCACTTTCGTGCTCGGTTGGTCTGGACAGAGCGCACACTTGTGCGTCCACGTCCGAAAAGCTGAGGAACATTGCTGAGTATTCAGTCAGTGGCCCATAACTTGCATGGACACCTGTTGTCGCTAATTCCGGGGACAACAGCTGCCAATAGTCAATACGCGACGACAACCGAAGGGGATCGACCGTGAAACGAACTGCCAAAGCCATTTTTGCCGCCTTGGTAATTTGCCAATGTTTCTTGTTGACCGACAGCGCTTTGGCGCAACGCGGCAACCGCAATTACAACTACAAACCGGCTGCGCCAACACAGAACTGGGCGCAATCCTTATTCTCCGAAACCAGCCACAGCTTTGGGACGGTTGCCCGCGCCGCCAAGGCCGAACACACGTTTAGCTTCAAAAACGAATCGGATCAGCCGATCGAAATCATGGGCGTGACGGCGTCGTGCACCTGCACCAAACCCGAGGTTCCCAACAAATTGATCCAGCCGGGAGCAGAAGGTCAAATCGTCGCGAAATACCAAACCAAGCTGTTCTCGGGTCAACGTGGAGCGACGTTAAACGTTTCCCTGAAGAAAGGCAACTCGTACGGGACCGCCATTCTGCGAGTCGACGGTTACATCCGCCAAGACGTGGTCGTCCATCCGGAATCGGTGGAACTGCCGCGAGTGTTGGCCGCTGAGGGTGGAACCAACAAGGTCAAGATCCTGTACGCGGGCCGTAGCGATTGGAAAATCACCGAAGTCAAGTGCGAACAACCAAACATGCAGTTCAAGCTTACCGAATCCCTGCGCCAGAACGGTCGTGTCGAGTACGAGTTGGAGACCACCATTCCAAAGAATCACTCGCTAGGTTTGGTTCAGGACGTCATCACGCTCTACACCAACGACAAGAACCTGACTTCATTCCCAGTTGCGTTGACTGCTAATGTGGTACAACCGATTCGCTTTGCGGAAGTGCTGGAGTTGAATGTTTCGGAAGGCGCGACAGCGATCGAGAAACTCTTGCTGGCCTCGAGTAGCGACTTTCAAATCATCGACTTCGAGTGCGAAAGCTGCCCGGTCAAGGTTAAACTAGACGGGGAAACTCGCAAGGTGCATCAATTGGAAGTCACGGCTGAAGGATTGAATGAAGGCCGCTCCGAACACATCTTGAAACTTACCACCAATCACCCACAACAACCGACAGCCACCGTCCGACTAATCCTCGATGTGCAAACAGGACGATAATTAGCTTGCGGCAGGTGGTATTCGCGGCGGGATAACGACCCAGCAAACCAGTAGAGCCCGAAGTCAGTAGTCAGGTTGCGCCTGGCGACTAGCTTCGGGCTTTTTCGTGGTTTATGGTAATTGGTCGAATGTGGGTCTCGCGAGTTGCTGGAGTGGTACCACGCGACCACTGCGAATTCGAATTGGTGGACATCCGATGGCATGGTGGCGAGTCTTCCGGCAGATCTTGGGGCCGGCAATCTTTGCGTTGATCCTAATCGTCGAACCGCTCACGATGTGGTTCCCCGAACCAGATGCAGCTAGCCAGGCAAATCGCGTTCTTGCGGTCGGTGCGTGGATGTTGGTGTGGTGGATCTTGGAAGCCGCACCACTGGCGGTTACGGCCTTGCTGCCGATGCTCTTGTTTCCACTCATGTCCGTCATGTCGCCCAACGACACCGCGTTACACTATGGCCACCCGATTGTCTTTCTCTTCTTCGGTGGATTTGTGTTGGCGTTGGGGCTAGAACACTACCGGCTCCATTTGCGGATCGCTTTACTCATCCTGTCCTGGACGGGCACGTCACCACCTCGACTGGTGTTGGGCTTTATGTTGGCGACGGGATTCTTGAGCATGTGGATCAGCAACACGGCCACCACCGTCATGATGCTTCCTATGGCTATTTCGGTACTGAACCTATTACACAGTGATCAGGACCAAAAATCTCAGAGCAACTTTGCGGTGTCCTTGCTGCTGGGCATCGCGTTTTCCGCCAGCGTGGGAGGGATGTCAACCTTGATTGGTACGCCACCCAATTTGGTTTTTGCCGGATTCATGGAAGAACAAGTTGGCTTCACCGTTTCGTTTGGTCGCTGGATGATCGTCGCTTTCCCGATTGTCGTGGTGTTATTCGTTTGCGTTTATTTTGTGCTGACTCAACTCCTGTTTCCAACCAAGGAGTTAGCGATTTCCAATGCCGACGAAGCAATTCAAGCCGAACGAAAAAAATTGGGGGCCATGCAATTTGGCGACTCGCTAATGTTGGCTGTTTTTGTGTCGGCGGCCGGATTATGGATCGGCAAGGACACGCTGCTGTGGTTCTGGCCGAAATTGGGGCTAACCGACACGACAATCGCCCTCTTCGCGGTCGTCCTGTCGTTTGTGTTGCCGGGTGACACGAGTTTTCGCAAGCCGCTGTTGAGTTGGGACGTCACAACTCGTTTGCCATGGGGGATCCTGTTGCTATTTGGCGGTGGGATGTGCTTGGCGGCAGCGCTTGAAGATGCCGGAATCATCTCGACCATGGCGAATTTGGTGCCTCGGTCGTGGCCCTATTGGATCGTACTGGTATTGCTGGTCGCCTTGGCCTTGTACTTGACCGAAGTGATGAGCAACGTCGCCTTGGTGGGTGTCTTGATCCCAGTGCTAATTGGCATCGCCCACGGCATCAAAGTTCATCCGCTGTATTTGACGATTCCAGCGACCTTAGCCAGCAGTTGCGCGTTCATGTTGCCCATGGCAACTCCGCCCAATGCGATTGTTTTTGGAAGCGGCAAGATCACGATGGCACAGATGTTCATCGCGGGGTTTGTCTTGAATCTGTTGTCATTGATCATCATCGTCCCGCTGACCCAGTTGTTGATTCCTTGGGCATTTCCGGCCATTGCGCAGTGATACTGCGGATATGCAAGTCGCGTTGTGGAAAAGGAATCTCGATTTGATGTTCGGCCAACGTGCGATAAAAACTCGTCAATAGTTCACTGGCAGCAGCCAAACGGTCGCCCAACTTCCCGACGTACGCGCGGACGACCAGATTCAACGCACTGTCGCCAAAAGCCTCAAAATGAACCGTTGGCGCCGGTTCGGACAAGACCAACGAATGCTTTTGGACGATGTCCAACAGCAGACGAATCGCCTGCTCGACATCGCTCCCGTAAGCGATTCCAACCGGCAGCACCAACCGTGTGACTTCGTCGCTGAGCGTCCAATTGAGCACGCGGCCCGTGATGAACTCTTTGTTCGGAACAATCAGCTCCTTCAAGTCGAAGTCCCGAATCATGGTCGCCCGAGCGCGGGTCTTGGTGACGACTCCGGTAACACCATCGACGGTAACAACATCCCCCACTCGGACGGGACGTTCGAAAAGAATGATGATTCCGGACACAAAATTCGCAAAGATCTCTTGCAGCCCAAACGCCAAGCCAAACGTCAAAGCCGTTACGAGCCACTGCACCTGTGTCCAATGAACGCCAACCAACCGAGCCGACCACACCAAGCCGATGACGATCACAACATAGCTGGACACAGCCGCGGCCGCGTTGCGAGTCGACGCATCGATGGGCAAATGGTTAAGAATCAGGATATCGACTAACCCGGGCAAATTCCGAAACACAACAATGGTCATCAGCATGACCATCACGGCCTGCAGCAAATCGGTTGGCGTGATCTGACGTACAACCTCTTTCGTAACGAGTTCCTCGACGGAAGCCCCTTCGCCCCCAACGGTCGAAACGACTTCAGTGGTCGTCCACAAATTCTGTTGCAGGACGACTCGCAAGGCGGGCACTACATCGGCCCACATGAACCAGACGCCGATGATTGCGAACATCACGCCGACGCTGTGCAACAAATTTTGGGATTGTTTGGTTTGTTTGGCCAACTTGTCTTGCCAGTCTCGTTGTGAGTCGATTGCCGCAGCGGCAGCGACATCGGCATCCACTTTATTGTCGTTACTACCGCTGGCGACTTGAGCGCGCCGTTGTTTCGCTTGTTCGATAAAGACGCGGCGACGTTCCACCAGGATCAAGCGGGCAATCAGCTGGCTGCCGACAATCAAAGCAATGATTAACCAAAACATCGAATACAACCGCAGCGATAACTGGTAAGCCGTGTAGTAGTACCCGGTCGCAGCCAGCACGGCGAGAAAGATCGGAGCGCTGACCCCAAATCCGAACCAGACATAACGCAATCGCTCGGCCCAGCCACCGGTATTTCTCAAGTAGTAACTGCGTAGCAAGCCGCGATTCGGCTCCAGGACTCGAAATGCCAAGTAGAGCATCAATCCGCAGCCCACCAAGAAACTAATTCGTTCCAAAAGGTCTTCGCCCAACACCGGGTCGACCCAATGGAGTGTCGAAGTCACAAACACGATGGGCAAACCGACGCAAATCACCAACCGAATAAGTCGAGAACTGTGATGCAGAGTTCCGGCATGCCAACCAAAATGAGCGACTCCCAATCCAGATTCGCGGCAAACGTTTCGCAAACATTCCAGCGGCAACAAAGCGAGTGCAGCCGCACAGCAACCTCGGGCCAATCCCTGCAACTCCGTTTGACTGCGCAAGACTTCAGACCCGGCGGATATGGCGGCTTCAATTCGCCAACCCAGGAAGTACAGCAGAAGTGGCCAAGGCAGCGAAATCAACATCGTAAAAACCAAAGCCTGAAGCGTGGGTCGAAAACTGGAACACGCTCCACTGCTGGCTTCACGACTCAATCGTTGGAGCTCTGCCCGCCAGTGATACCCTTGCAGTTTCATGGAAAACCAGAGTGTGCCAAACAAAATCCACCACACCCATTGTCCTAAAAAATCGTATACGAGAACGTGCCCCAGCTGCTGCCATAATGGGGCCTGAAACAGCCAACGGTCCAAATCTCCCCAGGCGAAATAGCGAAAAAGGGGTCGACTACTGGGAATCCACAATATTCGTTGATCGATAAAATTGCGATAGTTTTGCGAGACTTCGATCAGTTGATGGACATCGGTGTCCACTTCCACCAACATGTTGAAGTAAGCGTCCTGG
>JAEUIP010000110.1 GCA_016795075.1 Planctomycetaceae bacterium
ATCCTGAGGGGTCACGGATTGTTCCAATTCGGCAAAAACTTGCCGCGCATCGGAATCCACTTCGCTCATCGGCGCGACTGGCGATTCTTCCTCGGTGGCCGGTCCAGCCCCATCCAGTCCCAAGAATTTCACGGCCTGGTCGTGATTCCAATCCGCCAAATAGATCTGCGACTGTTTCTTTGTGTTGCGATTCGACGTCCATGACAACTGCTTCCCATCGGGCGTGAACGTGGCCAAGCCGTCGAAGCCCTCGGTGTACGTCACGCGAACTGGTGCACTATTCCCATGGGCGGCGACCAAATACAGCTCAAAATTGGCAAAGCCATGAACGTTGGTCGCAAAAATCAAGTATTGTCCGGAAGGATGAAAAAACGGAGCCCAGGACATCGCATTCATCCGCGTGAGCTGCTTTTCCTGGCGACTCTCGACGTCCATCGTCATGATCTCCGCCGTCGCTCCGTTCTCGGCGAATCGACGCCAACAAATCGAACGGCCATCCGCCGAAAAGAACGGTCCACCGTCGTATCCCTTGCTAAACGTCAGTTGTTCGATGCCGGTTCCATCGACGTTCATCAGGTACAAGTCGATGAAATAGGACGCATCACGTTGCAACAGTTCTTCTTCCTCGGACGAACGTTCCCTCGCGTAAATGGCACGATTTGAAGCAAAAACGATTTTCTTTCCGTCAGGAGAAATGGCGGCCTCGGCGTCATAGCCGTTTGCATCGGACAACTGCTGTAAATTCCCGGCTCCGTCCCGCATGTACAATTCAAATTGTGGATCGTAGTCCCAGGCATAACGGCGTTCTTGCCCCGATGCTCGGAGTTCCAATTCCGCACGCTGCTTCTCCAAAGCCTGCGGATCGTGGTGCGTCGACGCAAACAAGACCTGCACTCCGTCGGGATGAACCCAACCGCAGGTAGTCTTGCCATGTCCCGGCGACACTTTTTCCAAATCTCCAGTTTCAAAATCAAGCAAATAGATCTGATAAAATGGGTTCTCATCCGAACGTTCACTCTGGAATACCATCCGAGTCCCACCCGCCCCAAAATAGCCCTCGCCCGCACGGCGTCCCTCCAGCGTCAATTGCCGAACCCCGCTGACCAACTTCTGTTCCAAAGCCGGATCGTCCGTTGTCGCAGCCACTTCTTGAATCGTTCGCCCATCAGCTTCTCCGAACAGACCGCCTCCAGCGATGATGCCCGCAACGAGACCAACAACCGCCCACAGCGATGAACGCCCGAATATGGCCAATCCGAACTTCAAACAACACGGTTTTGCACTTCGCATGTTTCTCACTCGATCAATTCTGGGGCTGTGACTTAAGGACTTTTGCCACCCTAACAATCTGCCACCACTTCGAAATCTAACTCGACTCACCAATAGTTGACGCCGCAACCTTTCGGAGCGACCCGTCAGGCGCTTCACTTCGTTGCGTTGGATAACGTCCTATTCTAACTACATTAACGGACTTCCGTCAGTAACCCCATTTGCATGCCCAGCCGATCGCCCAACCCGGAAACGGAAACGCAGGTTTCTTCCACCGATGCGTGGTAGACAAAAAGAAACATCGTGACTTCAACAAAGTCACGAGTTTCCAAGTATTTTCGGGAGTCGATCCATTAGTCCTGATCGACGGTCACAGCCTGTTCCGCCAAGCGATGTTTCGGCAAGGCGAGTTCCGGACGGCGATTGTCGTCGTACGACCGTTCGTTCTGACCGTAGCGGCCGTAACCATAACCGTTGTAGCCGTAACCCGCATAATTCGAGTAGCCGGATTGGTAGGCACCGTACGAGTACTGGCTGCTGTAAGTCCCTTGAGCGCCCACGCCATTGACCACGACACCAATGATGTTGGCATTCACGCTGCGGAGAATATCCACCATGCGTTCGGCACTGACCCGGACGTTCTTCTTGATCCGCATCGCGCAAATCACACCGTCAACGTTCGCGGCAATCGGACAAGGATCCGTCACCACGAGAACCGGCGGAGTATCGATGATGACCATGTCGTACATATTGCGGAACTCAGCAATCACTTCAGGCAAGCGATGTGACGTCAATAATTCCGACGGCTGAACCGGTTTGACACCGCAAGGCAGCAAGTGCAAGCCTTCCACTTCCGTCTCTCGAATTGCTTCAGAAATGCTGATCTGTTCGACCAACACATCACTGAACCCTGGCTTGTCGTCCGCCTTGAACAACTTGTGCAACGACGGCCGACGCATATCGCCATCCACCAACAAAACTCGCTTGCCCGACTGAGCAATCGTAATCGCCAAGTTCGTCGCCAACGTCGACTTGCCATCACCCGGCGTTGGACTAGTCACTTGGATGACTTGGTGTTTTTGGCCTTGGGTGCTGAAATAAATCGCCGTACGAACCGCGCGGAACGCCTCGGCCGTTTGTGACTTCGGTTTATGGAAGGTACACAATACCGGGTGCAAACCGCTGTTGCCTTTGGCTTTGCTCCCGCGGATGACTGGAATATGTCCAATCAGGGCCAAATTCAACGCCCGGATGATTTCGTGTGGCGAACGGAAGGTCTTGTCGGCCAAGTCGACCAAATAGGCCACGCCAAAACCCAGCAAGGTTCCCAAAACAGTCGCGATCCCGAACACGATCAGCGGTCGCGGTTCGACTTGAAATCCCTCCGCAGCCGGATTCAACACATTGAACTTATAACCCGTGTCGTTGCGAGCTGTACGAACTTCCTCGACGCTGTTTTGAGCTGCCGTGATGTTCTCGTAGATCCGATTTCGCTTTTCGATAATCTCGGCTTCGTGAGCAATGATTTTGGCGTAACGTTCGGCAGCCACGGTGCTTTCGCGTAGCAACGTGTTCAAACGCTCGACTTCCATTCGCTTTTCGAGTTCTTCAGCCACCAGCTTCTTGATGGCATGTTCCAAACGCTCCGTGGCTGGAATATCCACCGCGGTACTGGAGGACTTCAATCGCTCTTGAATGAGGAACTTCTTGGACTCGATTTGAGCCTCAATGGTTTTCAATCGAGGATGCATCGGGCCCAACTTCTCTCGCATGCTCATGTGAAGCACGATCAAGTCTTGCAGTTCGGCTTTTGGCTGTTCGATCAAGTTGTAGTCGCGATAAGCCTCGCCATAATCGGTCTTGCCAAATTCCTCTTTCAGAACCACATCCAAAATCACTGAAGGCGGGCTACCGGCCTCTTGAAAGGATCTCACCAACTCCAATTGGGTTCGCTTTTCATTGAGCTTTTCCCAGGCGAGTTGCAACTGTGGCGTGACCACTTCAACATGGCGTAGTGCCTCGGTCTTACCCTCTTGGTCCAATTTGGGAACGGGATTCGCCGCGCGGAACTCTGCCAATTCTTGTTCGACCGCAGCCAGGGCTTGAGTGAATGTTTTTGCACTCTCTTCCAGTTTGGAAATCGATTCACTAATGTCTTTACGAAAGCCTTCCGTCAAATTCTTGCGATAGACTTCAATCATGCGATTGAGGAACAAACCCGAATCTTCTTTGTACTTACTCTGAAACTTTAGTTCAAACATATACACGTCATTGCGATCCTGTTGGATCGACAAACGGTCTTCCAAATAATCGTGGATCGGTTGGCCGATTTCGTCAGGACGAGCAGGATTGACCAACTCGACAAATGTTTCGCGTCGAATCAAACCGCCATCTACTAGGACGCCATTCAATACGTCCGTGCTCCGCATCGCGTTCGGATGACTGGCCGAAAGCGGGTCATTGTTGCCGATGAATTTGGGGTCACTAAACATCTGAGCCCCAAGATTCACAACGGTTGGCTTTTCCGGAATGATCTGAATTCGGGCCACGCTTTCATACCAGGGCGTCGCGGTGAACACGTACAAAGTACCCAAACCCAATGCGACCAAGATAAAAAACAAAATCAGAAAGAAACGCCGACGGACAATCCCCCAAAAGTCGATACTGGAACCAACTTCCTCTTCGCTGGGCATCGGTGGATGGTACGCTGCCGGAACGGAAGCCGATTGGAGATAATTGGCTTTGGGATTCGAATTGTGGATCAGTCCGGATTCCATAACATTCCTCAAAATTTTGTACTTCTGCCGCGCCGGAGACGCCGCAGTTCGCTCATTCGTGTCCGTGTCCGGAAACGAAGTTGCTTGTCCCCACCAGCAAAGCCTAAGTATAGCCGAGCGAACCTCTCGAACAATGGTTTGAAGACATTTTCATCAAGTTCTCACACTTACCTAGCCAGAAAAATCGCTAGAGTTTCCCCAATCGCTTCCCTCGCGCCCCAGAGCCCCGGTTGGTCGCGAGTTCTACGTTGGGACCGTGCGATTTGTTCAGCGGAGGCGTCCAGTCTTGACAATCGCGGCCACGTGCTGACAACTTGACGTTATGAGCACGACTCCAATGATGAAGCAATACGAAGACGCGAAAGCCGCTTGCGGGGACGCGATTCTTCTGTTCCGAATGGGTGACTTCTACGAATTATTCCACAACGATGCAGTGGTTGCCTCGAAAATACTCGGCCTGACCCTGACCAGTCGCGATAAAAACGTCAACCCAACGCCCATGGCCGGCTTCCCCTACCATCAACTGGAAGGCTATCTGGGCAAATTGATTAGAGCCGGGCATCGCGTCGCCGTCTGCGATCAAATGGAAAACCCAGCCACCGCGAAAGGCTTGGTCCGCCGTGAAGTGACCCGCGTCGTCAGCCCGGGGACCGCGATCGATGACGATTTGATCGACCCGCGACAACCGAATTATCTGCTGGGCTTGAAACTCGGCAAAGTTGCGCGCGACGCGGACCCCGTTTGCGGGGTCTCCTGGATCGACCTCTCTACCGGTCGTTTTTTTGCCATGTCGTGTCCGGTTCGCTCGCTGCCGTCCGAAGTAGCGAGGATTGCACCGTCCGAAATTGTGTTTTCTGAAGCGGAATCTGGGCAACTCCCGCCGCTCCCGCCGGACGTGATGCGGTCCAGTCGGCCACATTGGAGTTTCAATTGGGCTCACGCGAAGAACGTCCTCCAAGATCATTTTCAAGTCGCCAGCCTGGAGGGATTTGGCTTTCCCGACGAACAGCCTCTACCCCTGCAAGCGGCGGGCGGTGTCCTCACTTATTTGAAGGAAACACAAAAGTACTCGCTGGCACATATCGATCGACTGATCCCGTACCAGCGCGGTCATTGCCTCGAAATCGACAATGCAACCCGACGCAGCTTGGAACTAGTCGCGACCATTCGCACTGGCTCGCGACATGGTTCGCTGCTATCGGTCATTGATCAATCGGTCACCACGATGGGTTCGCGCGTCATTATCGAATGGCTCAATAATCCGTTGACGGATATTCGGGAAATCAATCATCGACTCGATGCCGTCGAAACACTCCTTCGCAACGAACGAGTCGTCAAAGACTTGGGGGACTTGCTTGGCCAAGTTCATGACCTGGAGCGGTCGGTTTCCAAAGTGACCACAGGCCGAGCCACTCCTCGCGATCTGTCCCTAATCGCGATTACCTTGTCTCGGTTGCCCCGAATCAAAGCGAAGCTGGAAGGCCACCCAGCCTCATTGGTACAAGAACTGCAATCACGGATCAACTTATTCGAAGAATTGCGAACGCAACTGGAAAGCGCCTTGGGCGACGATTGTCCAACAACGATCAAAGACGGCGGATTCATTAAATCGGGCTACCATGCAAGACTTGATGAATTGCGGAGCCTGGCCGCCGGCGGCAAAGATTGGATTGCAAACTATCAAGCGACAATTACCGCGGAAAGCGGTATTTCAAGTCTCAAAGTGGGCTACAATCGCGTCTTTGGTTATTACTTGGAGGTCACCAACACCCACCGCGAAAAGATTCCGCCCACCTTTATTCGGAAGCAAACCCTTAAGAACGCGGAACGCTACATCACGCCGGAACTCAAGGAATACGAAGAGAAGATCCTTTCCGCCGACGACCAAGCCCTACAGCTGGAACTCGAACTGTTCGAACAACTGCGGCTCGCCGTGCTCCGCCATAGCCACCCCCTGCGTGAAACCGCTCAGGCCATCGCCCAGGTCGACGCGCTGCGCGGGCTCGCGGTACTAGCCGCCCGGCACGGCTACTGCCGGCCGCAATTAACCGACGATCGATCGCTACGGATTGTGGCGGGACGCCATCCGGTGCTGGATGCCACGAACCCCGAATTGGCATTTGTTCCCAACGATACGCAACTGGACACGGAAACCGGGCTGATTGCGTTGATCACGGGCCCCAACATGGCGGGAAAAAGCACGTATATTCGGCAGGTGGCCCTTCTGTGCTTGATGGCTCAGATGGGCTCGTTTGTACCCGCCAAACAGGCGACCCTGGGTGTGGTCGATCGTATCTATGCACGGGTCGGCGCCAGTGACGAATTAGCACGCGGGCAAAGTACGTTTATGGTCGAAATGACCGAAACCGCTCATATATTAAATACAGCCACCGACCGCAGCTTGATCATTCTGGACGAAATTGGCCGCGGCACCAGCACCTACGACGGGGTTTCGTTGGCATGGGCGATTGTGGAGTTCCTCCACGACGAGGTCAAAGCTCGGACCCTGTTTGCCACCCACTATCACGAGCTGACGGACCTGGCCCGAGAACTGCCGCAGGTACAAAACCTCACCGTGTTGGTTCGCGAATGGGAGGAAAAGATCGTTTTCCTACATCAAATTGTGCCGGGAGCGACCGACAAGAGTTATGGAATCCACGTGGCCCGCTTGGCGGGTATCCCCGCAGCGGTGAACCAACGCGCGAAAGAAGTGCTCGCGAAACTTGAATCGGACTATCTCACCCCAGAGAATAAACCGAAGGTCTCCCGCACCAAGCCCAAATCCGACCGCATCCAGTTGACCCTGTTCGGCCCGCCCACCCACCCGCTGGTCGATACCATCCGAGACCTGGACACCAACGCCTTGACCCCGCTCCAGTCACTACAACTGATCCATGACTGGCAAGCGAAACTCCGTAGCGAAAACGACGTAACCTCTTGACGATCGCTGTAACATTCGTGTTACGAAACGCGAATATTTGGGACCGACCGTTATACTTGCTTCATGGGCGGACAGGGACCTCCATTGGCCGATTCTTCCTGCGGGAGTGGTCAATGGCAACAAAGAAGAAAAAAGACGATTGTGGTTTGTCGGAACTATGGGAACCAAAAAATTCTTGTTGTTGGTGGGAATCTCAGCCCCGATCGCGATTGTCGCGGTTTACGTGATCCTCTGGTACCAACAACTTCCGCTGCGAACGGCCGAGTTCTATCGGAAATCTGGGGACGTCGGGGCGGCCATTGCTCAGGTAGACCAGTATTTGCTGGCCTATCCGGAAAACGTTCAGGCCCTGTCGCTCAAGGCCCAACTGTTTTGTGACGCCGGACGATTCCGAGAAGCGACCGCAATTTACGATCGCATTGGTCCAGCTACGGCCGAAGACATGTTGGCCTTCGCCAAAGCGCTGGCAGCTCAGCAACGCTGGAATTCGGCGGCGACCACGGCAGCAACGTACGAAACCATGTACGGCGCCAATGCCGATAATTATCTATGGGGCGTCATCAGCCTGACCAACATGGGCAAGCTGGATGAGGCCATCGCCATGAGCAAGAGGTTGGCCGAACTGGAAGGCCGTGAATCTCAGGGACTGCTGCTCTACGGCGAACTCAAGGCTCGGCAAAGCGCCAATGAGGACGCCGTTCAGGCCTACTCGAAAGCATTGGAACTCAATCCCACTGCGGCCAACCTGCACATTCCTGCCGAAGCCGTGTTTGAGAGCTTCGCGGACTTGTTGTTCGGTTTAGGACGTTCGCAAGAGACGCTTGACATTGCGGACCGCGGTTTGGCGATTGCCGAAACGGCTCGCCTGCATCATCTCCGCGGGTTGGCACTGCTCAACCTAGGACGCCCAGGTGAAGCCCGCGAAGCGTGGTTGGCGGCGAACAAATCGGCTCCGTATATCCCTTCGTTGATTGAAATGTCGCGACAATATCTAGACGAAGGTGATCCCAATAAAGCACTGGCGGTCATGCGACATCTCCAGAACTTGGATCAGATCGATAGCCGCATCGCTTACATGATGCAACAAATCAGTGAAGCCTTGGGCAAAACGGCGGAAGCCGAAAAATGGAAAACCATCGCCGACGATTTGCGGGACGACGAAGCGGTGGAGGGTGCCATGCTGCAAGTCATCAACAATCAACCTTACAACAGCTGGAGTGTCGTATTCCGAGCTTATTTTAGCAGCAAGGAACAACGCTGGCAGGAAGCTGGTGATATGTTGCGCGTCGTTGAAAAAGACTTTTTAGAAGAAGAGGCTTACGCGGTTTTGCGCGATGCCATCGTCGCGCAGAAAATTGGACCGGGTGTCCTGGAAGCGTTTAGCAAGAAGATCTCCATCTCGCAGTAGCGAATGGGGCTCGCGAGAAGAACCTCTAAAGGTGGAAGCATGGTTGGGAATTGGATCGTCCCCGCACGAAAACTGCCCGCGTTCGTTCTGCTCGGCGCACTGATCATGACCGGCTGTTCGGACGATCCTCCACCTCCCGCCAAACAAAGTGCTCTGAAACTTGACGAACTCTTGGGCAACAGTTCTGCGACGCCAGCTAACGACGTCGCTGCGGGTTTTCAATCGCCCATTCGCCTGCGATTGATTACGAATCATGGAGTCGACTTCGTTCATCAATCCGGCAATTCGGACGAACGGCCATTTCCGGCCGCCAACGGATCGGGTGTCGGCGCCATCGACTACGACGTGGACGGTCGACCGGATCTTTTCTTTGCCAATGGAGCGTCGTTTCCAATCGATCTGAGCAAGCGTCAAGACACGGACGGCTTGTATCGCAACGTGGGTGAGCTCCAATTTCAAGACGTGTCCGCACTGACAAATGTCGCGCATGCCGGCTTTTCTGCGGGTGTCGCGGTGGGTGATTTCGACCACGATGGATTTCCAGACCTGTATGTGACTTGCTTTGGTGAGAATTGCCTTTATCAGAATCAAGGCGACGGAACCTTTGTCGAATTGGCAGCTCGCGCCGGGGTAAATGAAAAACACTGGGGCACTAGTGCCGCTTGGTTTGACGTGGACAACGATGGATTGTTGGACTTGTACGTAGGCAACTACGGCATCTGGGATTTCCAAGACCCCGATACCCACAAATTCTGTCACGGGCACGAGCCCCATATTCGAATTTTTTGTAGCCCAACCTCCGTTGATCCGGCGCCTGATTTCCTGTTTCTCAATCGTGGCGATGGCACCTTCGAGGACATTTCGCAGTCCTCGGGAATTGCCGCGAGAATGTCACGAACTCAGGGCGTCTTGGCAACCGATTTCAATAATGACGGCTGGATCGACCTGTACTTGGGCAACGACATGCACGCGAATTCGTTGTTTATTAATTCCGGCCAACGGACTTTTCGGGACGACACCGAAGGCAGCGGCATGGGTTACAGTAGCGAAGGAAAAGCACAGGCCGGAATGGGCGTCGCCGCGGCGGACATCAATCATAATCTGGACCTTGAGGTTTTCGTTACAAACTACATGGGCGAAAACAACAATCTTTATCAGCAAGTCCAACCGGGACGTTTTCGCGATCAAAGCGTTGTCCAACATTTGGCAGCGGATTCGCTTTCGTTCGTCGGTTGGGGCACGGCGTTTGTTGATCTCAACTTGGATCGATGGAACGATCTGGTCGTAACCAATGGCCACACCGACGACAACAAACCCAACCAGCCTTACGCGCAACCGGCCTTCGTTTGGCAGAATCGGGACGGTCGTTTCCAAAAGATTTCGACCGACTCCGGAGACTTCTTAAAAAACTTGCGCGTCGGGCGTGGCTTGATCGTTGTTGATTTGGATAACGATGGCCGCCAAGATCTGGTGTGCTCCAACGTTGGGCAAGCTCCGGATCTGGTTCGCAACGAAACCCCCGACACCAAAGCCTGGCTACTGACATTAGAAGGTCGATCGACCAATCGCGATGCGGTCGGGGCAACAATTTTGGTCGAATCGGAAGCTGGAAAAACGATTCATCATATCTCTGGGGGCGGCAGCTATCTCTCGCAACACCAACTCCGCGTCACCGTTCCTTTTGAACCCGGCAGGGTGAAAGCAACGATCCGCTGGTCCCACGATCAAACTTCAGAAATCAATCTCGAAGAACTCCCCATCAATCAGGAACTCGTGGTTCGCCAGTGAAATGGGGAAGCGAGATTTTCACACTTCACACTTCACACTTCGTGACAGGACTCCCAACACCAGGCCCGTCACAAAGACAAGTAGCACGACACCGCCGGAAACGAAATACTCCATATTCCACGCGTAAGTCGCACTGCTGTAAACCATAAAAGCAGAAGCGGTTCCGAACAACAAATTTGGCAAAGGAAATAGCCAAGTCTTTATGGGCCGCTCGCGGTGTGGATCTTTGATCCGCAACCAGATCTGTCCAAACACAACCATCGTCAGAAAGCCCCAGAAAAAGGGAGCACTGACACTGACCAATTCATCAAATGGATTTTCATTTTTGAACAGAGGCACTTCCGCAGGTAACCATTGCCCCAGAGGACCGGTCATGCCCGAACAGGCCGCCAACAAGACAACGGTTGCCAACCACTGGGCTCCAATGGCCGCCCGGGGAACCTGGGTCGCGACATTCCAATTCGCAAACCGGCGAAACCACGGATGCTGTTGGCCGGCGGCGTAATAAATCCGCGGGCTAGTGATCAGCATCGCGTTGATCGCGCCCAAACAGGAAATGCCGACCAAGATCCCGAGCAACCCGCGAAGCGGGCCACTCCAGTCCCCTAATCCGAGTCCTTCCAACTTTCTTTGCAACATTTGGGTCGGTCCGTTGGCAGTGCTGGCCAATCCTTCCAGTCCCAAATTCAGAACCAACACCAAATTGATGTACAAATAGACCACGGTCACAATGGCCAGTCCCCAAAATAGGGCTTTTGGCAAGTTCCGGTTTGGATCGCGAATCTCGGCGGCGACGAAGGCAATGTCGTTCCAGCCACCATAGCTGTACATGACAAACACCAATGCCATTAGCAGACCGGATAGCAAAACACTCCAGCTCTTTGGCGGCGACAATTCAGAATCGGTCGCCTGGGTGATCTCCCCGGATGCGGTTCCTTCAACCGCTTTCGGCGACTCGCCCGCGGTGATCTCTGGCCCAGCAGTGCCCGCAATTCTGGCGGACGGATCGGAATAAACTCCAGTATCTGAATGGGAGGACAAGGTTGGCAAACTGCCAATGAGACAAATGAGAAGCAACCCTGCGACTTTGCAAATCGTCAGCAAGTTTTGACTCCATTTACCGAACTGGATCCCAATCAAGTTCACGACAGCCAACAGACTGACTCCGCCGGTGGCCAACAAAAAGACGCCCCACGTTTGGAGACTCTCGGACGCTTCCCGACCAAATAAGGCAAACGTGATCGCCATTGCCGCCATGTTGGCCGGTCGAATGATCCAACCCGTGATCCAGGCATACTGAAACGACAAGAAATGCCCGCCGGCCTCGCGGAGATAGACATATTCCCCGCCGTCTTCGTTGTACGACGTCGTGAGCTCTGCGAAGCACAACGCCCCGGCAAAAGCCAACAATCCACCGACAATCCACATCCCCAGGAACATTCCCAGCGAATCCACCTGGCCAGCAACCCATTGGGGAATGTGAAAAATCCCGGCGCCAATAATTGTGCCGACAATGATCGACGTCGCATCCAGTACCGACAAACTCCGAGCGGGCTGGGCCGAACTTGGCTGTTCAGTTGCGACTGATTCCATAGGTTCAACTTGTGAGAGGGAGGCGGTCGAGGTTCCCGCTTTGGCAACGGTGCTTAACGGTTTTGCGATTGGAGTCTATCATATTTCGTTATGACAAACGAAACCCCCACCGAAATTTCTGCCGCCCCCGAGGTCAACCTCGCCGCTTTCCGAGTCTTGTTGGTCGACAACGACTCGGCTCATGTCTTTGCGATGACCGAAAGCTTGGAACGAATCGGCTTCACGTGCGTCTCGGCCACGTCCGGTTCGGAAGGCGCCAAATTAATCGAAAACGAACTGTTCGACATCGTGGTCACCGACCTCGTGATGAGCGATGTGGATGGCATGAAAATCTTGGAACTGGCCAAGAAAAAGCTCCCCGACGCCGAGGTAATTTTGGTTACGGGTCACGCGTCGGTCCCGCGCGCCGTCGAGGCCATGCAGCAGGGCGCTTACAACTTTCTGGAAAAACCTATCACGCCCAAGCGTCTGCAGGCCATTGCTCGCCGAGCCGCGGATAGCCTGCTACTCAAGCAACAAAATCGCCAACTGCATCATCGGCTCGATGAACGTTTTGGCTTCGAAAACTTGATCTACGCCAGTCATTCGATGAAGATGGTCGTTGAACGGCTCAAGAAGATTGCGCCCACCGATGTGGGAGTGTTGATTACTGGCCAAACCGGGACCGGCAAAGACGTGATTGCTCAAGCGATCCATCAAAACAGTCCGCGTCGCAAGAAGCCGTTTGTGGCGATCAATACCGCCGCCGTCGCGGAACACTTGGTCGAGAGCGAACTGTTCGGACACGTTAAAGGCGCGTTCACCGACGCGATTGGGGACCGAGTAGGCAAGTTCGAATTTGCCAACGGCGGTACGTTATTTTTGGACGAAGTCGGCGACATGCCCATGCCCACGCAGATCAAATTGCTGCGAGTGCTAGAAGAACGCAAGATCACGCGCGTGGGCGATAACAAGGCCATCGACGTCAATGTTCGCGTCTTGGCCGCGACGAACAAGGACTTGGAAAAAGAAATCGAGCAAGGACGTTTTCGCAGCGACTTGTATTATCGCTTGAAAATTGTGTCGGTGCATTTGGATCCCTTGGATAAACGCCGCGACGATATCATTCCCTTATCCGACTTCTTACGGCGCCAAGCGAACAAACGTTACGAAAAGAGCGTCACAGGGTTTTCGCCAGACTTGACGCGGTGGCTGTACCATTTCCATTGGTCGGGGAACGTGCGTCAATTGAAGAACGTCATTGAAAGCATGGTCGTGATGGACAGCGACGGCGTGCTCGACATGGACGACCTATCACCCGATTTGTACAATCCCGAAGACTCGCAACCTTTGGCCGAGGTTCCGGTCGCGCATGATTCGCCACCAACGTTCCTGATTGGCAAATCCCTGCGTGACATTGAAGAGTGGGCGATTGGCGAAGCCTTGAAACTGACCAACGGCAACCGCGAAGAGACCGCCAACATGTTAGGTATCAGCGAACGCAATCTCTATCGCAAACTGAAAGAATACAATCTGAGTTGACGACACTGGGCCAACGCCATGCTTCGATTCACCAACATGACGTCGCGTTATGTCGCAACACGCATTTTTCTGGTGCCGTTGATTGCCTGCGGATGGCAAAGCCGTTCTGCGGATGTCACGACGTAGGATTTATCTTCACATCCTGTGCCATCCACTGCGCAATACTCAAAATCCATTCATTCTCTCCACCGCCGTCCGTCGTCCCTGTCATCCGCGGTTTGGCATTGCCATCCGTAGGCAGTCCGTCAGTCTGTCATCCGCAGCACGGCATTGCCATCGGTCGGAGAGAACGAAACGCCGTTGTACTCCGTTCCATCCGCTGTCGAGCTAGCAAAGGCGAACGCCATGCCGCGCAAACCGAATACCCGGTACCCAACGCGCGTCCGATCGACAATAATCTCGAGCGAAGTCGCGCCAATTGGCGTGAGTATGACCGCTGGAGCATTCACACCCAGGAATTCGACCCGTGCCACAGATTCGACAACTGCCGACGAGCGTGATCAACAAGATCGCCGCCGGGGAAGTAATCGAGCGGCCCTCGAGTGTCGTTAAAGAATTGGTCGAAAACAGCGTCGATGCGGGAGCGACGCGAATCGATGTCTTGATTGAAAAAGGCGGCACCGATCTGATCCGCATCGCGGATAACGGTTGTGGGATCGAAGCCACGCAACTGGAGTTGGCCGTCAGTCCGCACGCCACAAGCAAAATATTTTCCGCCGACGATCTGTTTTCGGTTTCGTCCATGGGCTTTCGCGGTGAAGCGTTGGCTTCGATCGCAGAAGTCAGTCAATTCATGATTCGCAGCCGAGTGGCGGAATCGCCCAGCGGCTACCAACTGCTGGTCAACGGCGGCGAACGACAACCGATCGATCCCTGCGGCTGCCCCATCGGTACGATCATGGAAGTCCGCAACCTGTTCTTCAACACACCGGTGCGGCGCAAGTTTTTGAAAACGGCCCAAACGGAACTGGGGCATATCACGGAAGCGTTTACTCGCATTGCCCTGGCCTACCCCGAGGTTCACTTCACGCTCAGTCATAACGGCAAACAACTGCACGAGTTGCCACCGACCACGGCCTGGGCCCAGCGGATCGGGCACTTCTTCGGCGACGAGATCCAACACAATTTGATTCCGGTCGAGAGCCAACACGACGGCATTCACCTCAGCGGTTTTGTGGTCTCGCCGTCAGTCAGTCGCTCGCACAACCGCATGCAGTACCTGTTCCTGAACGGACGCTTCATTCGTGATCGCTCGTTGCAGCATGCGTTGACCGAAGCCTATCGCGGGTTGTTGATGACGGGCCGGTTTCCGATTGTTTTTTTACGATTGACGATGCCCGCCGATCAAGTCGATGTCAATGTTCATCCGGCAAAGTTGGAAGTTCGGTTTCAAGAGAGTGGCAAACTTTATAGCCAATTGTTAGGCACGCTACGCAGCCGTTTTCTCTCGGCGGATTTGGCGGAGAAAGTGCGGACTGGTTCGGAGGGTTGGAACGCGGCACTTGGCGACTCCAACACGGTTCCGGCCCCCCACGCGTTCGCCGCGACCACGGAGTTGGCGTGCGACCCATCCGTCGTCCAAAACCAAGTGGCGGCCGTGGTTCGTTGGGCTCGGGATCCGGGCGAGATTCGTCAGCAGTCACTACCGGTGACGATGGCCCGGGGCGGCGGCGGAAATTGGACCGACGGATCGGCAACGGACCACTCTGGCTTAGGGGCGGTATCTGATTTTGAACAGGAGGCTTCGCCGGTTGCGGTCGCACCCGCAACGGCTCGATTCGAACCCGGCAGCGACTTTGACAACCCCAGCGGCAGCAGAAACGAATTGGGACGTTCGCCCGCCCGCGGGTATTTGGATCGGGGAGCTCTGCATGGCTTGCCCGAGTTTCGCAAGTTTCCGCCGGTGCCGCAAACGCTATCGCATCCGGGGTACCCAACGGGTTCACAAACGATTCCGCAGTCGTTGTCACGTCCGTCCGAATTCGGCAGTGACGTAAATGGGGCGGAGCCAAACAGCAACTCCAGTCGGGCGCTTCCAAATGCGCCGACCGACGGGGACTCGGTGATGGTCGGCCCCCAACACGCGGCGATTCCCACAGCCCACATCCGACCGACGACTCAGACTCAAGTCTTGCAAATCCAGCAGCGTTATTTGATCTGCGAAGTCGAAGAGGGAATGGTCGTTATCGATCAGCACGCGCTGCACGAGCGAATTTTGTACGAACAAATCAAGACCAAGATCCTGTCGGGGAACCTGGAATCGCAGCGACTTTTGGTTCCACAACCCGTGGACCTAACTCCAGCCGAGGCGGCCGCGATTCTGGACATGCGCGACGAGCTACAAAAAATCGGGCTCGGGGTCGAAGGATTTGGCGGTGGCACGATCCTGATCACCAGCTATCCCTCGCTGTTAAAATCCCACA
>JAEUIP010000111.1 GCA_016795075.1 Planctomycetaceae bacterium
GCCAATGCGGAAGTGTTGGTTAACTGCATACCCGACAACTTCATGCCGTCGACCGCATCACCAACCAAACGAACCGTCGCGCCTTTGAGTTCCTGAACCGGCTTGGAGGATTCTCCGAGATCTGTTTGCAGCATTGCGGCCAAACGCCTATGTAAAACGGGATTGGGTAACACGGGATTGGGATGGGACCTGCGAACCGCTTCCTACGTCGCAGGAACTCGTCATTTTGACACTTCCTAGCCGTTTGCGGAAGATCGGTCCGCTTGGTAAACTCCCGGTTTACCCAAACTTGGCCCACAGTGGGTCGGGCTGGGAAAATTGATTCCTCAATCACTACGAAACGGTGCCCGTTTTTGCCCACAGCCATGGTGGCAGGCAAGCGGTTACCCAGAAAGAAAGCGAGCCAAACCGTGGAGCGAACCCTCATCCTACTAAAGCCCGACTGTGTTCAGCGGCGTTTGTGCGGCAAAGTCATTAGCCGATTCGAAGACAAAGCGCTGAATATTGTTGCTCTAAAGCTGCTGAATGTCACTCCGGAACTCGCGAAGCAACACTACGCAGAGCATGTGGCCAAGCCATTTTATCCCGGATTGGAAGCCTTTATTACGGCATCGCCGGTTGTGGCGATGGTTTTGGAAGGCCTTGAAGCCATCCGAGTTGTCCGCGACATGTTGGGTGCCACCAATGGCCTGAAGGCCGCCGCAGGGACGATCCGCGGCGATTACAGCAGTAGCCGTCAAATGAACTTGGTTCATGCTTCCGACGGACCGGAAGCGGCAGCTCGCGAGATTGCTTTGTACTTTCATGCCAACGAATTGTGCCCCTACACGCCGTGTTTGACGCCATGGCTGAAGGCCGGCGACGAATAAGGCGCTGCGACCGAAGCGAGTTCACGAGAACGTGGAATAAGAAAGTTCAAAGGAAGAAAACCGTCCTTTGGCTTGGTTCTTGGGGGGTGATTTTTATTTAGAAAATCGCCCCTTTTCTGTTTAAGAATTTTAGGTATCGTTGTGAGGTGATGCGTTTGACGACATGGCTGGGAGGCTGGTTTGTCGACGCTGGCAATTGGGCAGCATTTGGGGGTGGTTTCCAGGTCGTGTTGAGCGGGAGTGGTATCGCGCGACAACAGTGACGGGTGAACCCGTGATCGTGAACTGTCTCGTGAAATTGGCCACGGATGGCGAGTTTTCGGACGGAACTTGGCCGACAGCGTCAGTGTAGGCCAGGCTGGTGTGAATGGTGTTGTTTCCCGTTTCAGTGTAAGGATCAAAAATGGCCAAGTGCAAGTTAGAGTACATCTGGTTGGATGGTTACAAGCCAACTCAAAGTCTGCGTAGCAAGACGAAAGTCGTTGACGATTTCAGCGGCAATGTGCTGGATGCTCCAGTTTGGTGCTTTGACGGTTCGTCGACCGAGCAGGCACCTGGCAATTCTTCCGATTGTTTGTTGGCCCCGGTTGCCGTTTTTCCTGACCCGGTTCGCCGCAATGGCTTTTTGGTGATGTGCGAAGTCATGTCGCCAGACGGAACACCTCATCCAACCAATGGTCGGGCTCGGATTGACGACGACGACAACGATTTCTGGTTTGGGTTTGAACAAGAATACGCGTTGTGGGATTTGAACACCAATCGTCCTTTGGGTTTCCCGCTCAATGGTTATCCGGGACCACAAGGGCCATATTACTGCTCGGTCGGCGCTGGCAAGGCGTTTGGTCGTCACATTATCGAAGAGCATTTGGACATTTGCTTGGATGCCGGCTTGAACGTCGAAGGCATCAACGCCGAAGTTTTGGCGGGCCAATGGGAATTCCAAGTCTTTTCCAAGGGTGCCAAGTTGGCCGGCGATCAAACGTGGGTCGCGCGTTACCTGTTGGAACGAGTCGCCGAGAAACATGGCATCGGAATCAACTGGCATTGCAAGCCAATCAAGGGCGATTGGAATGGTTCGGGCATGCACGCCAACTTCTCGAATGAGTTGATGCGAACTTGCGGCAGCAAAGAAGTTTACGAAGCGATTTGTCGCGCGTTTGAACCTCGGATCAAGAACCACATCGACGTGTACGGTGCGGACAACCATCAACGTTTGACGGGTGCTCACGAGACACAATCGATCGACAAGTTCAGCTACGGTGTTTCGGACCGTGGTGCCTCGATTCGAATTCCGATCGCGACCGTGGAACGTGGTTGGAAGGGTTGGTTGGAAGACCGCCGTCCCGCTTCGAATGCCGACCCCTACAAAGTCGCTGCCGAAATCATCAAGACTGTGAAGTCTGCCAAGTTGCCGACCGCCGTTGCCTAACGTTGGTTCGAGCCCTAGCGAAACGTCATGAACCTGCCAGCGATTGTTGGCAGGTTTTTTTTGATCCCTGCGATGCCATCGCGACGGGCTCGCCGTTGCACGGCTTGCCAAAGCGTGGAGGTTTCATCGGTCCGCTCCCGTTTGGGCCATGGTCGCTCCGTCCCTGTTATGGCAATCGCAGCGGCCGTTTTGCTAGATAGTTCGTGGGGCCTTGGGATTAGGCAATTCTTAAGAGGGTTGTCGTGAAGCGGTTCGGGAGTTGGTATATTCCAAGCGAGTTCGTGCGAGTCTCGGACTTGTGCCGATCTTTGCCACCACTTGGATGAGCGATCATGTCAGATAACAAGCCTTCGATGAAGGGCATTCTCCTCTCGGGTACCGATCGAGACTTGCCGGATGTGCTGCCAACCGGAATTTCTCGTTACACGAACTTTGCCGAGATGTTTGTGGGGAATCGTTCGAGATTGAGTTCCGCTTTCGATACGATTGTGGGACGTACGGTGGCGATCAAGTCGCTTTTGCCCAGTTGTGCAGTCGATCGGCGGCATCGGCGGCGTTTTCTGCGGGAAGCGCGGGTGACGGCCCAGTTGCAGCATCCCAACACGGTGCCTGTTTACGATATTGGCACGGATCCCGAATTGGGCATTTATTTCACCATGAAGCGGATCTCTGGCGAGAACTTGTTGCAAGTGATTCGCCGCTTGGCTCAACGAGACGAAGAGGCTCGTGTGGCATTCCCGCTGCGGCGGCTTTTGGATATAGCCATCAACGTCGCGCAGTCACTTGCGTATTCTCATGTACGTGGAGTGATTCATCGGGACATCAAACCGGAAAATATCTGGGTGGGGAATTTCGGCGAAGTCATTGTGCTGGATTGGGGCGTTGCGAAGGTTTGGGGGTATCCGGACGAATTGGAGGACCTATCGCCGCCAACGCCCTCGGCGCCGACAGATGGGGGCGCAGGTTTGGAGTCAGCCGGAGCGAACGACGAAGTCAAGGTGGAAGCAAGCTCTGAAGAGCCGCGTGATTCAACCGTCGAATGTCGCCGAGATTCGGACATGAGCGACGTGGGTAGTCATACCGAAGATGACTTGGAGAAGGATCAACTTCGCACGCTGACCAACAATGGTCAACGATTGGGAACGCCGTTATACATGTCGCCGGAGCAGGTTCGCGGCAGTCAGTTTGTTGATGACCGCACCGACATGTTTAGTCTCGGCGTGGTGTTGTACGAAATGCTGACACAAAAAGAACCGTTCCGAGGTCGTTCGATTGAAGATACGTTCCATTTTATTCAGAACTGGGATCCGCCGAAGCCCAGCAGCCAAGTTCCGTTTGCCGATATTCCGCCAGCGTTGGATCAGGTCGTGATTAAAGCCATGGCCAAACGTGCGGACGACCGCTATCAAACGATGCCGGAGTTGATTGCTCAGTTGCAGGCTGTGATGGATGGCTTGGGTGGAGCTTAGGTTAAGCTGCGATTTGCATCGTCTGGACATTCATGAGCATTGAAGTCATGGAAAGTGATCAAGTAACGAAGCCGCGGATTGCGGCATTGGATGTGGCCCGCGGTCTCGCCCTGTTGGGCATTTTTTTTGTGAACGCCTCGTTGTTCGGCGAGCCGTTTGCTTCGGTGCTTGATCCAAGCCGGCCGACACACGAGAGCTGGCTCAGTCAATTGGTATACGCGGGCACCATGATTTTTTGCACCGGCAAGTTTTACCCGTTGTTTTCATTGTTGTTTGGCGCTGGGTTGGCAATCATGTTGGCATCGGCAAAACGCGATGGTCGAAGTTTTGTGGCCACGTTTTTGCGACGGTTGATCTTGTTAGCGACGTTTGGCCTCTTGCACATCGTGTTTTTATGGGTGGGTGACATTCTGTTGCTGTACTCGATTATCGGAACAGCGATGTTGCCGTTGGCTTATGCATCTCGCCGAGTTCTGTTGTGGGTTGCGGGTGGTGCGTATTCGTTTGGTCTCCTGATCTTGGTTGGTTTGACGGGACTAATGTTATTGGCCGGAACGATGCCGGAACCCGTCGTAAAGGAGATGCCCGCAGCGGACTCAAGGCTCGCACAATACATCGAGGTATTGAAAGATTGGAACCAAACGGAACAGTACGACTCGCGATTGATCGAACTGGAAACGCAGATCATGTCGCAAGGACCGTTTCATGAGCAAGTGTTCGTGCGATTGTGCAATTACTTGTTCACCAGCATTTTCACGGCGTTGGTCATGACGTGGGTGGTCTTGCCTTGTTTTTGCGTTGGCGCGGCGTTGGTCAAGTTGAAGTTTTTTGATGAACCATGGCCGGTCCTACGGCATCGGCTACTGTGGGCGGGGTTGTTGATAGGATTGCCGTTAAACGTCTTCGGTGTGATTTTGGCCCAATCCGCGAACGAAGCGTTGGTGATGGGGCAATCGTTGGCCTTTCAAATCGGCGGACCCTTGATGACGTTGATGTATTTGGTCCTGGTGATGAACTGGGTTGATTCCGAACGAGGCTTGGCAATTTCGCGCGCGATCGGTCAATTGGGAAGAATGGCTTTGACAGGATACTTGTTGGAGAGCTTCCTGATGTCGGCCGTCATGTTGCATTGGGGATTGGGGCGATTTGGAGATACGACATGGGCGGAGCGAGCAGGTTGGGTATTGGGCATTTATGCGGTCATCTTGTTGTTTGCCAATACTTGGCTAAGTCGTTTTCGTGTTGGACCGTTGGAATGGGTGTGGCGAATGGGTACCTATGCCCGCTTCGTGCCGCTGCAGCAGGCTGCGCCACTGGCAACAAAAAACCGGGGTCGATGAGATCGACCCCGGTTGATGTGCGGGTTGGATGTTGTGGCGTTTGCCGGGCGCGAGGCAAATCTCGGTCCGGTTATTCGCCTCCGCCTTCGTCTCCGACGGCGCCGGCGACTGGTTGGGCACTGAGGACAGGAGGCGGCAGGTTTTCCCGGAAGGCACGGGTCACACTCTCCGCGTAACTACCTCGTCCGGTAATCGGGAAGTTCTGGGTGCTGGCGACCATCAAGTTCGCGGAGCGTCCGAACTCGGTTTGCAAGTGTTGTTGAACATGCTCGATGCGAGCTTGAGCGATTTCTGGAGTCTCGCCCCAAACATAAACAGATCGGCGATCTTGTGGCGAATGCCGAACGGCTTGCATGACTTTCGCGGCACCCAACCGATTCAATCTGCCAGACTCGTCGAAACAAGCGTCCGAAAGTGTCAGTTCGATTTCCCAACCACGATCCAAGCAAGGCTGGAACCATTCGTAGTAGGTGGCACGGTCCATTTCGCGAAATGGAGTTGGCCAAGCCGCATTGCGATCGTAGTCCAAGCCGGCTCGGTGAAAGGTCTGCTTGATTTCCGCTCCGGTGGCGCTGGCGGCTTTCGAAACGGCGCCCAGCCCAAACGGTCGATTAGGGAACTGAAATTCTTGAGCTTCTGCCGAGCCGATGGTCAACGAAGCGATCAATCCAAGTAACGCGACCGGGCGCACAACCGGCCTAATTGCAATGCTCTTCCAACACCAACTCGACATCGATTCTCTCCTCAGAAAGTCAGGCAAACAGTTGGAGTACCGTTTGAATGTTCACGGAAGTTATCGGTCGGGCTGCAACGATTCTGGCGTTTTCTTCGAATGGGAGGATTAAACGGATCGTAAGCTGTTCAGTTATTGAGGAATCCTTCGATAATATTGATTGCGGCGGGTCCAACCAATACGACGAATATGCCGGGAAAAATGAATAGGACGAGTGGGAAGAGTAGTTGAACTGCGGTCTTTGAGGCCTTTTCCTCAGCCTTCTGTCGTCGTTTGACCCGTAGCGCTTCGCTTTGAACCCGCAAGGCTTGCGCGATGCTCGTCCCGAAACGGTCGGCTTGGATCAACATTTGCGCCAAAGACGTCAATTCTTCGGCACCGTTGCGGTCCGACAGGTCTTGCAACGACTCTTCTCGAGTCCGGCCCATTTGCAAATGCATGTTGGTCAGGGAGATTTCGTATGCTAGCACAGGATTGGATTCGGACATTTCCTCCGAGACTTTCCGCATGGCGTGGTCCAAGCCCAAACCGGCCTCGACGCAGACGACCAGCAGATCGAGACAGTCCGGCATGGAGAGTACGATTTGTTGTTTGCGGGTTTTGATCAAGCTGCCAAGCACAATTCCGGGGACAAAAAACAGAAGTAGGCCGACGGCCATGCCCATCACCCACCACATCATG
The DNA here is from genome assembly GCA_016795075.1 of Planctomycetaceae bacterium. Lineage (GTDB taxonomy): Bacteria > Planctomycetota > Planctomycetia > Pirellulales > Pirellulaceae > M30B19. Next base: position 6,522 of record JAEUIP010000111.1, read on the forward strand.
GTTCCGTCAGAGAATATTCCGACGCCCAACAAGCCGAACAACGTCCCACCGATCAGCAAGCAGACTTTGGTCGCTAAGTACATGGACTGAGCCGTATCCGTTCGGAGACCGGCGTAGCTCAATTGCTGTTTTAGTTTGTTGGCTTCTTTTTCCGTTTTGGGCTTTACCGAATCGGCCAACACGGATGACGTCTTTTCGACCCATTGTTTGATTTCTTCGCGGCGTTGGCTTTTCGACTCGTTGATCGCTGCCGCGGAAGATAGTCCTTGAATCCGGCGCAGCCGCTCTTCGCTTTCGTTGGACTTCACAACGAACATGTCGGCGACCGACCACAGGCCCAATGCCGCGGCAATAAAGATACAGACCGGAAGTAGGTAGGGATTGCTTAGAAGTTCTTGCATGACTACACCTTGATATCGATGATTTTTCGGATCCAGAAAAAGCCCAAGACTTGTGCCACCGCAGCGCCGGCCAACATCTGATGTCCGGTGGGATGGGTGAACAATCGCATGATGTACTCGGGGTTGAGGAAGAACATCACACCGGTCAGCACCGGTGGCAGGCCCAGCAGCACCGCTCCGGACAAGCGACCTTCACCAGTCAAGGCCATGATCATGCCGTGGATTTGAAACCGTTCGCGAATCAAACGAGCGATTTTGTCCAGAATTTCACACAAGTCACCGCCAGTTTGACGTTGCAAAATCACGGCCATGGCAAAGAACTTCAAGTCCACATTGGGAGCTCGTTTCGACATTTCCAGCAGAGCAGTTTCCAGTGGGATACCAAGATTTTGTTCTTCGTAACAGCGGGCGAATTCTGGGCCGAGGGGCGCGGGGGCCTGCTCCGAAACCAGACTGAAGCAGGCGTTCAAACTTTGCCCCGCCTTGAGTGCATTACACATCATCGACAAAGCATCGGGCAGGTATTCCGAATATTTGGCCAACCGCTTTTTTCGCATGAACGAGACATAAAAGTACGGCAAGCAAGCCATGCCGATGCCGGTCAAGATGGCAAACGATTTGAACGGGATGAACAGAACGTGAATAATGGTTGCGGCAATCAGCAATCCAACGGTCAAAGTTCCGAAGCCGCCCACACGCAGTGGCACACCGGATTGCCGCAAGTACTCTTCGGCTTTCGGGAATGCCTTGAGGATCAGTTGACCCGACCAATTCACATCACCTTGTTCGCGAAGATACGAATTCGCGCTGTTGGTGGTATCATCTTGGCCGTTCTTAGGCTTCATGATCCGATTCAGACGCGCGTTGGTATCCGGCGTGTTCTGTTCGGTGAACAGAGTCGCCGTAAAGTAAATGATCGTGGCAATGAAGCCAAATATACAAATCGCTAGGGCAATCGTGACCATAATTCAAATTCTCTGGGCGAGCAAAACCGTGTGTGCGCGCCAAACGGAGCAAAGGCCGTTTGGATCATTCGTCAACCAACATCACTCGTTCGCGGAAGATGCCGTTGGGCAGGCGAATTCCCGAGGCCTCTAATCGTTCGATGCACTTGGGGCGGATTCCGGTGGCGATGAACTTGCCTTTGGCCTTGCCTTGAGGGTTCACGCCTTCTTGCACGTATTTGAAGATGTCTTGGGTCAAGATCATGTCGTTTTCCATGTTCAAGATTTCGGTCACGTAGGTCACGCGCCGTTTACCACCCTGCAACCGGCTGGCTTGAATCACCAAGTCCACAGCGCTGGAGATTTGTTGCCTCATGGCTTTGATTGGCAACTCGAATCCGGACATCATGATCATGGTTTCCAAACGACCCAAGCAGTCGCGGGGCGTGTTGGCGTGAGCCGTGGTTAGCGATCCATCGTGACCCGTGTTCATCGCCTGCAGCATGTCCAAAGCTTCTGGACCGCGACATTCGCCGATGATGATTCGTTCCGGTCGCATACGCAGCGCATTCTTCACCAAATCCGTGGCCGTAACGGCTCCGCGGCCTTCGATGTTGGCAGCGCGCGTTTCCAGTCGCACGACGTGTTCCTGTTGCACCTGAAGTTCGGCGGCATCTTCAATAGTTACAATACGATCATGATTCCCGATAAAGCTGGTCAGCGTATTGAGCAGCGTCGTTTTTCCAGAACCCGTACCACCAGAGATCAGCACGTTCAAGCGAGCCTTCATCGCTCCCTCCATGAACATGACCATTTCTGGGGTGAATGCTTTAAACCTTAACAGGTCTTCCAACTTCAACGGATTGGAACCGAAACGCCGAATCGAAACGGCAGCGCCGTCCAGCGCCAAAGGCGGAATGATCGCATTGAAACGTGAACCATCCGACATGCGGGCGTCAACCATCGGGCAGGTTTCGTCCACGCGGCGTCCGACTCGCGACACAATCCGGTCGATGATTTGGAGCAAGTGATCGCCATCGCGAAAGGCAATCGGGGTTCGTTCCATCATGCCCTGTCGTTCGACATAGACGTGATCAGGGCCGTTGATCAAGATATCGTTGACGGTAGGATCTTTGAGCAGCGTTTCCAGGGGGCCCAGTCCCAAGGTCTCGTCAATCACTTCGTCGACCAACCGCTCGCGTTCCGAGCGGTTCAGCATCATGTCTTCGTTGTCGTAGATGCGCTCGATAATGACACGCAGCTCTTTGCGGAAGGTGTCCGATTGTGAGTTCGTGATCCGCGACATGTCGAGCTTATCCACCAGTTTTTGGTGGATTCGCATTTTCAGAACTTCGAATTCCTTTGTCTTACTAATGGTTTCCGGCATTGGCTTGGTGTTCATCGGTCTCTTCCATGTCTACCGTAGTTGTCAGCCACCAGTCGAGTGGGCAGCGGCTTCCCCAATACCGACGCCAAAATAAAATTTGGGTAAGTCGGTGTCCTGAGTCGTTTTTTCGGCTGTGAAATTGCGGTTCCCTACCCGGGACTCGCTAACTGCGGGTTATGCTGATTGGTCACAGCCCCACAGCGTCCCATTCGAGGTGGTCCGTCTCGGTTCAGCAAATCGGTTATACTGGTTGGCGCGATTAGGTAAGGCCGTTCCAAAATCAACAGAGAGTATGCATGAGGATGGTTCGATCAAATAATGGGTGGTTGCTTGGTTTCTGTTTCATCGTTTTATGTGGTTGCGGCGACGGTTCGGGCCCAACCGAATCGGGCCGCGAAAAAGTGCTCCTCCAATTGAACTGGGTGCCCGAAGCCGAGCATGGCGGGTTCTACGCAGCTCTCGAGCACGGGTACTACGAACAGTTGGGGTTGGATGTGGAGATCATTCCGGGTGGCGTTTCTGCGCCCGTCACCCAACAATTGGCCATGAACCGAGTCCAATTTGGTGTGATGAATGCCGATTGGGTCATTATGGGCCGACATAGCGGGGCCAAGATCCAGGCCCTGATGGCGCCGATTCAGGATAGTCCACGTTGCCTCTTGGTTCGACCAGAGACGGGGATCACCAACTTTAGCAACTTCCAAAACATCACGATCGCTGCCAAGCCCGAAGATCCGTTTCTCGAATTTACAAAACGGAAGCTCGAATGGGACAAGAAGAACGTCACGATTGTTCCGTACCTGTCGATGCAGACGTTTTTCACCAACGAAAATTATGCCCAGCAGGGTTACTCGTTCAGCGAACCGTTCTTGGCAAAGGCTCAAGGAATCGATCCCGTCGTGTTGTTGGTCTCGGAATTGGGCTACAACCCCTACACAAGTTGTTTGGTTGCGGATGAAAGTCTTATTCGCTCGAACCCAGCTTTGGTTCGGAAGTTTGTGCAGGCCAGCATTCGGGGTTGGGAAAAATACTTGGCAGATCCCCAAGCCACCAACCGTCGTATCTCCGAATTAAATCGCGATCAGACCTTAGCGAGTCTCGAGTTTGCCTTGGACGACATTCGGCGACTTTCTCATTGGGACTCCGAGACGCAGCAAACGACTTTGCCGATGGGTGCCATGACCAAAGCGCGGTTCACGGAGCTAGGGACCTCGTTACGTGAAATTGGGTTTATCTCGGCCGACGATGACAGTGTCTTCCAGAATGCACTCAACTTGTCGTTCCTACCGGAATCCGAGACACCTTAGAACGGGAAAAACCAGGGGATCAGAATTACGGCGGCGATCCAGAGCAGCATGTTGAGCGGCAGCCCAATGCGAATGAAGTCCGAAAACTTGTAGCCACCCGGACCGAAGATCATCATGTTGGTTTGATAGCCGATCGGCGTCATGAAGCTCGCCGATGCGGCCAAGGTTAACCCTATCACAAACGGCAACGGGCTACAGTCCAGTTGTTCGGCGGTGGCAATGCAAAAGGGAAACGTGAGCGCGGCCGCAGCGTTGTTGGTGATCAACTCGGTTAAAATGGAAACGAACAGGAAAATTGCCGCCAAGGCCGCGATCGGGCCCCACGGTTGCGTTACCCCCACCAAAGCCGAGGCAACATACTGGGCCGCTCCCGAGTTCGCTAACGCGGTGCCGATTCCAAACGAGGCCGCGATGGTGATGAGCACTGGCCAATCAATGCTTTGCCGCGCGTCACTACTGGTGATACAACGGCAAGCGATCATGGCTATGGCAGCGAGGATGGCCGAAACCTCAATTGCGATCCACCCCGTCGACATCAAAACGATCAGCGTCAAAAAGATCCCAATGGCTGCCCATGCCCGATCGCGGCGCAATGGTCGCCATTCGCTAACGTCACTGATCAAGTAAAACGCCGGATCATTACGAAAAGCACGGCGGAAATGACGCCCGGCCAGTAGCAGCATCGTATCGCCCGCCTTGATTTCGACAGTGCCCAATTTTCCAGCCACTCGTTGGCCACCGCGATGCATGGCCAAGACCGCCGCTCCGTAAGTAGCCCGGAAGTCTGCGTCCCGGAGCGTTTGCCCGACCAACGGTGAGCTGGGAGACACGACCGCCTCCCAAAGTCGACGCCCGCTTTGTTCTTTCGGTGACACGTCATAATTGGGATCCGCAACCGGAATGAGTCCCGGAATTTTTTCTAACTCGACCATCGAGTTGACGACGCCCGTAAAAATCAAATGATCGCCATGCAAGATGGTTTGGTCTGGGCGAACGGGCGCTAGTCGTTCCCCAGCTCGGTCGATTTCAATCAAGAACAAGCCCGGCAATCCGCGAAGGGAGGACTCTTCGACGGTCTTGCCATGCAACGAGCACGTCGATTCGACTCGCATTTCGGTCAGGTACTCACGGCGGCTTTCGCCCAATTGTTCCATCAACTCGCGTCGATCGGGAAGAATCCTCAGGCCGATGAGATAGAGATAAGTCACGCCAATGATCGCGTACGGGACCCCAATCACCGCCAATTCGAACAAACCCAGGCCACGACCGATCACACTGGTTTCCATCAAGCCGCTAATTACCAAATTGGTACTGGTACCGATCAACGTGCAAGTGCCACCCAAGATCGTGAGAAAAGATAAGGGAATCAGCAGTTTGGAAGGTGAGATGGAATTTCGCCGACACCAATCGATCACCACGGGCATCAACATGGCCACAATGGGGGTGTTGTTTAGAAACGCGGACAATGGAATCACTAAACCTGCCAAGCGGAAAAAAGCTTGGGTCAGCGAACGGGCTGGGCCCAAAATTCGGTGTCCGATGAAATCCAAGATTCCGGTATCGCGCATCCCCGCCGCCACGACGAATAAAGCGGCCACGGTCAACATGCCACCATTTGCGAATCCGGCCAAGGCTTCCTTGGGAGAAATGACTCCTAGTGCAGCGAGCGAGGCCGCACCACCTACAAACAACAAATCCGGTTGCATGTTGCTATTTAGCAAGGCCAATAGAATTCCGAGGACAACCGCGATCGTGATCCAGGCTTGGTATCGTTTGATTCTCTGCCCAAGTTCATCGGCCCAATTTGCGGGTTCGGTCACGGCGACCGTTGGGTTCGTCGGCGGGGCGTCGACACTTTGCGGCAACGCCGTCCGGGAGGAGTTGTCCGCCGTCTGACCAGTTCCCATGGCGAATACGTTTGAATCCACCATGAACCACAACGACAACCACAAAGCCAAGAATCCACCGACGAGGAATGGAGTTCGAGCCACGGCACGCTTCCATGTCGCTGGCAACGCCCGTCCGTAACTGGGGGAAGGGGGATCTGTAGGGGGAGCAGGATTCATCGAGTTGGCATGTTCAGGGAAACAATGGATTGGACGGGCCCCGGCCTGCCGGCGCTCGACGGATTAGACCAGAAACGGGGAACCTAACGCAAGTGCGACTGTGAAACGCTCGTTTGCTTGTTTGCCGAAAAACTGGTCTGTTCCATTTGCTTCAGATAACGCAAGATGGAAGGTCCGGTCATCGTCGTGGGGCGTTGCGATCCAACGTTGGTTTGCGGAGCGAAGCACGGCTATCGGCCTGGTCGCAACGAGCGGCGATTTTTCCAAAAACCTGCCTGTGGCTTGCCTAACAACTTGGCGTTGATTCAAGAACTTTGACGGAGAATTATGGCGACTACCTCGTATACCGCCTCGGATATCGTGGCCCTTGAGGGCTTGGAACCGGTGCGCAAGCGCCCTGGGATGTACATTGGCGGAGTCAGTTCCGCCGGATTGCATCATCTGGTCTGGGAAATTTTGGACAACTCGGTCGACGAGGCGATGAACGGGCACGCTTCGGAGATCGTGGTGACATTGCACAAGGATCAGGCGACCGTGACCGTGGCCGACAATGGTCGTGGGATTCCCGTGGACAAACACGCCAAGACGAAAAAGTCGGCGTTGGAAATGGTGCTCACGATGCTGCATGCGGGCGGCAAATTTGAGGGCAAGAATTACAAGACGTCGGGTGGTTTGCACGGTGTCGGGGCCTCGGTCGTCAACGCACTTTCCAAGCACTTGGTGGCAGTGGTTCGCCGCGACGGCAGCCAATACAAAATGGAGTTTTCCAAGGGGCAAGTGATCGAGCCGTTGAAGAAAGCGACGGCCACGGTGCGTGGCACTGGAACCAGCATCACGTTTACTCCGGATCCCACGATCTTCCCCAAAATACAGTTCGATTCTGCCACGATCAAGAATCGATTGGAAGTGACCAGCTATCTCCATCGTGGTGTCAAAGTCATTTATGTCGACGAGCAAGCGGGGACCCGCGAGTCGTTCTTTCACGAACAAGGCATCCAAGACTATCTCAATAAAGTTCTCAAGGAACGCAATGCTCGGCCCATCCATGAAACTCACTATACGTTGCGGCGCGACGAACCGGATCGAATGGAAATCGTGTTGTGTTGGACGGAAGCCACGGACGAGCACGTTCGCTCGTACGTCAATGGGATCCCGACGGGGTCCGGCGGGACGCATGAGAACGGGTTTCGCAGTGGTTTGAACAAGGCCGTTCGCAACTATTACGAAACACATGAACTGATTCCGCGTGGGGTCAAGATTGCTCCCGAAGATATCCGCGAAGGCTTGGTCGCCATTGTCTCGGTGTTCATCGCTGATCCGTCCTTTCAGGGGCAGACCAAAGATCGGCTGAACAATCCTGAGGTACAAACCTCCGTGGACAACGCCATTCGTCCGGCGCTGGAGCAGTGGTTGAACAACAATCGCTCGTTGGGCGATTCCATTGTGGCGCGGATCATCGCAGCTTCTCGCGCGCGAGCGGCCTCGCGAGCTGCCAGTGAATCGGTGTCGCGAAAAACGGCGGGTGGTCGTTCGATGCTGCCCGCCAAGCTCCGGGATTGTTTGCATGCCGGACAGGATAATTCAGAGCTGTTCATCGTCGAAGGTGATTCGGCCGGTGGAACGGCGACCCAAGGCCGTGATCGCAATCGCCAAGCGATTCTGCCACTTCGGGGAAAGGTTTTGAATACCGAGTGTGTGGCGTTGAAGAAGCTGTTGGAGAACAAAGAAATTCAAGACATTGTGTCTTCGTTGGGATGTGGGATCGGAAAAGACTTGAACTTGACCCGCTTGCGCTACCAGCGAATTATCTTGTTGGCGGATGCGGACTCCGATGGGCATCACATCACAACCTTGTTGCTCACATTTTTCTATCGGCACATGCCGTCCTTGATTCAAGACGGTCGCATTTTTATTGCCGCGCCGCCGCTGTATCGCATCGACTTAGGGAAAGAAACCTTTTGGGCCGCGGATGATGCGGATCGTGAACGAATTCTGCAACGTTATAAAGGACCGGCGAAACCCGAGATCACACGGTTCAAAGGACTGGGCGAAATGATGCCCAAAACGCTCTGGGAAACAACACTGAATCCGAAAACCCGACGGCTACTCAAAGTTGAGATCGACGATCATTTGGAAACGGATCGGATCATGAGCGACTTGATGGGCAAAGATGCCTCCGCCCGTTTCCGATTCATCATGGAACGAGCGGACGAAGTCGAGGACGTGGACGTGTGACCCTCGCATGGCGACGAGCCGAGGTTGAGGTTCAGCCAGGGCGCTGGGGGCCCCGGAAGCGAATCGGATGCGGCGATGGAAAATGCTTCAGGATCGACCAGGCCACCCACTAAAGTCGCTGGCTGGACCAGGCCTTCGCCGTTTGGTGTTCGACTTCCCCCATGGTTGAGGTCGGTTAAAACGATCTTGGCCATCCAGTTGTTGATCGCGTTGGCGGTGGTCTTTTGCTTTCGTCCTGCCTTTGAACAAACTCAACGCGACAATCGCCACGCGGCCTACGGCAAACTCAAGGCGTTGGCTCTTCAATTGCATTGGTATTGCAAAGCCAGCGAGTACCGTCCCCTTTATTTAGCGAAGGGAGTTTATCGTCAAAGTCGATTTGCTTTCAGTTGGCGATTGGAGATCATGCGCCGAGAAGACCCCGTCGATTTCTCGGATGTGACCAACGGGATCGCGCAGGCACGGAGTCTGACGCAAGTCGAGGCGTCTCTTGCGGGAAGGACGACCAACTTTTCGTCGCCGCGTTGCCCGGACTCCATCGGTACCGATAGAACGGCGTTTGCGGCGGTGGTTGACCAAGATACCGTCGTCCAAGCCAGCAAGCTCACGGCCATTGACGAAATTGTGGACGGAGCCGATCACACGGGCATGTTGCTCGAGTTGATGCGGAGCGATATCGATTGGTGGGAATCCCGCGATTTGACCATCGATGAAGCAATTGCCGAGATCCAAAGTTGTCCATTGCCGTCAGGATTGTTGGTCGCGATGGCCAACGGGCGCGTCGTAGGAATACCGCCGGAGACACCTCCGGCGGAGATTCGCAAGTTGTTCACGATGAGCGATGGAATTCCCAAT
>JAEUIP010000112.1 GCA_016795075.1 Planctomycetaceae bacterium
CATGCCTGAAAAGGGCGAGGCAATGCCCGAGTTGAGCGGGCGGCAGAATATCGTCGTGATCGCCGATGAAGCGCACCGTAGCCAATATGGCTTCGGCGGCAGGGTGAACGAAAAGACGGGCGAAATGTCTTACGGCTTTGCCAGCAACCTGCGCGATGCCTTGCCGAATGCGTCGTTTATCGGTTTCACCGGCACGCCCATCGAAAAGACGGACGCGAACACGCGAGCGGTCTTCGGCGATTACATCAGCATCTACGACATCCAACGGGCCGTCGCCGACAAAGCCACGGTGCCGATCTATTACGAAAGCCGGATTTCCAAGCTGAGCCTGAACGCCGCCGAGTTGCCCAAGATCGATGCGGAGTTTGAGGAGATTACCGAGGGCGAGGAGCTGACGAAGAAGGAGAAGCTCAAGTCGAAATGGGCCGCGCTGGAGGCGCTCGTGGGCGATCCGAAACGGATCTCGATGGTGGCCGCCGACATGGTCGCGCATTTCGAGAAACGCGTGGAGGCGATGGACGGCAAGGCGATGATCGTTTGCATGAGCCGCCGCATCTGCGTGGACCTCTACAATGCGATCATTGCCCTGCGGCCTGACTGGGCCAGTGCCAAAGACGACGAAACGGATGCCGAGAATGCCAAAGCCTGCGTGGTGAAAGTGGTGATGACCGGGAGCGCCGAGGATGGCCCCGATTGGCAGCCGCACATCCGCAGCAAGGACAAACGCCGCAAGCTGGCGAACCGCTTCAAGGACAGCAAAGATCCCTTCAAGATCGTTATCGTGCGGGACATGTGGCTGACCGGCTTCGACGCCCCCTGCCTGCACACGATGTACGCTGACAAGCCGATGCAAGGCCATGGGCTAATGCAGGCGATCGCCCGCGTGAACCGCGTCTTCCGTGACAAGCCGGGTGGTTTGGTGGTCGATTACCTCGGGTTGGCCGACCAGTTGAAACGGGCGTTGATGACGTACACCGAAAGCGGTGGCCAGGGGAACCCGACCTTTGATACTGCGCAAGCCATCGCGGTGATGTTGGAGAAGCACGGTATTGCCTGCGACCTGATGCACGGCTTCAACTGGGACAAGTGGACCAGCGGCACACCGACCGAGCGATTGCAACTCATCCCCGCCGGGCAGGAGCACATCCTCGAGCAGGAAGACGGCAAGAAACGCTGGATCCAAGTTGTGACGGAACTCTCCCGCGCCTTTGCCCTGTGTGCCGCTAGTGATGACGCCACCGAAATTCGCGACGACGTGAGTTTCTTCCAAGCCCTGCAAGCCGCACTTAACAAGCAGAGCAGCAGCAATCGTAAAACACCCGAACAGATCGACGCGGCCATTCGCCAATTGGTAAGCAAGGCCATCACGATGGAAGGGCAAGTGATCGACGTTTTCACGGCGGCCGGATTGCCCAAGCCGGACATCAGCATCTTAAGCGACCAATTTCTGGCCGAAGTTCGTGGCCTCAAGCACAAGAACGTCGCCGCCGAGCTGTTGGAAAAGCTGCTCAAGGACGAACTCAAGGTTCGCTCGAAACGCAACCTCGTGCAAAGCCAGGTGTTTTCCGAGAAGCTCAAGAAGACCCTCAACGCCTACCACAATCGTGCGATCGCGACGCAGGAGGTGATTGAAGAGTTGATCAAATTGGCGAAAGAGTTGGACGCCGCGACCAAGGCGGGCCAGGAGATGGGTCTGACCGATGACGAGAAGGCGTTCTATGACGCACTGGCCGCGAACGATTCCGCTCTGATCGCGATGGGGGACGACAAGCTGAAAGTGATTGCCGCCGAACTGATAACCCAAGTGAAAAGGAGTGTCACCATCGATTGGACGCTCCGCGAAAGCGCTCGTGCCAAGATCAAGGTGATGGTGAAGCGAATATTGAACCGCCACGGCTACCCTCCTGATTTGCAAGAGGAAGCAGTGCGGACCGTGTTGATGCAGGCCGAGTTGCTGTGCGCAGAGTGGGCGTAGGCTTGGGAATTCATCGCGGACACACAGGACACACAATGTTTCCCTTGTTGAGTGTCCCCAGGGTGTTGCCTGTTCGTGGAGACTCGTTGTATTCTGATTCCTCGCGAAATTCCTACGATTCGCGGCAACGGTGCAACGCAGCGTTGAACGACGCCGACCTCGCAGACGTTTCTTTACCGCTGAGTTTGCTCAAGCTGACGATCGGCTCTTTGCTTCCGAACCCACGCCGCATGTGTCGGTTTACGGCCCCAAACCAAACTCACCGGCGGCTGGTTAGATTGCCATATCTTACGGCGTCGTACTCACAGACATCCTTGCAATACTAACCACCACAAAGACACCGAAAGCCACCGATGCCGCTACATCCGAAGCAGTTTGCCGTCAATGAAGTGTGGCTCGCCATTCGAGTTACTCGGAATCCCATACTGATCGCCGGCATACCGAACCATATCTACGTGGTCCAAGACGCTGGGAGCATGTTTGTCTTCGGCAACACATTCGCACCAAGCGAAGACGAATCGCCAAGCGCCGGTGATGCAGCGATCATCCTTACACAGGCATGGCAGGAGAAGCGAGAGTGGCCGAAGAAGTTGCTCATTCCGGGAACCAGCTCCAAGAACAACGGTTTTGCTGCAGCAGCGGAGATGAAGAAAGTGGAGGTTGCGTTTGTTTTGGAGCTCGAATTGTCGTTCTACATTGACGACCTACAGTCGAGTTATGAGGAGTTCATCGCTCGGGGTGCAGCCAAACACACCTAACACCTCGCTCGAGCAGCGATTCCACCGCCAGACACCAAGCCCGCTTCGTTCGAACGATCGGTCATTTAGAAATTCCTAAACCAACTTCGCGTCCCGGTTTTTTTTTGCGTTAACTTCTCTTTAGTTTATTGAACCAGTCGGAGTGACAAGATTCGAACTTGCGACCTCTACGTCCCGAACGAAACAGCACAGCGACGGAAATGCCGTAAAACGCCGCACGAAACGCGATAATTGCGAACGCTTGCACCAATGCTTGCACCAAATCGCCGAATTGGTCGAACGGAATGGGCCTGAAACGCTGGTCGAAGCACTGTCGGATTCGCTCGACTCGGAGGCATTTGAACGGCTTGTCGACGCACTGAACCTCCTGACGAGAAAGGACTGACTGGGCGTGGGTTCAGTGGCTTTTGTGACGCCAATGGGTTCGGTGGGTTCCGTGACGCCAGGGGGCAGCCGCGCCGTTGGGTTCAGTCGCGGGCGGTTGGGTTCGGTTCACAGTACCGTTGGTCCGCCACTCAGTCCGTTGTTCCAGCGTATTTGCAAACAGGGAGCACACGGAAACCTTACCAGCCCGACAATCAAGGCGAGCCCAGAAATCCCATTCGACCCACGCCAAGGTTATGCGAAGCAAGGAGCGTAAGAACTCAGGACTTCGGCCCATTGGCTGGGGGGCTCGGACAACCCAGGAACCGGTCGGCATCCCGCCGTAAGGCAGTCGGCTGACGGAAACGAGGAGGGAAAGTACCGACGCGAATATGAGCCGTGCCAACGCTCCGGGAGCGATCCTGGCGGCCTTCCGCTCCTTGGGTGGCTCACGGGAGTGATGTTGACGGAAAACGATCCAGATGGGGCGGGGGGGCGCCTGACACCCCTACGAATATCCCTCTTCAGACGCAACTAGTTTGACTTGCGACCTTGGGGCAATCTGTTTAGGAGAGATGTATGCGACGAATGGGAAGTCGGAACACACTGGTGAAGATTGACTACGACCTTATTGGCGATTTAGCAGGGGTAGCCGGCAACACTGCCAAGCAACTCGCCCACCGTGGTGAATACAACCCGCGGGACCTAAATTCGGTGTTGACGTGGCTGAACAAGCGTAGGAAGCGACAGGGGCAACCTATGATTGGAGTGCCTCGAGGTAATCTTGAGCCAGAAACCTTTAAGCGGCCAGAAACACCTCCTACGAATTTATCTGGCGGTTACGATCCGTTGCTCGGCGGAGACCGGACCGATACTGTGTATAGGCGGTAAACGCGGTATGACACGCCGGAGGCGATTAGTCGGGGGACGTCCTAGGGAGTATAGGACGACACCTAAAAACTTGCAAAATTACTGGGTTGCGCGCGCACACGCGAGGGCAGCGGATGAGTAAGACGTGACTCAGATGAAGCGCAGATGTCGATCGAGCGTGTGCGTGAGTTGTTGGTTCAGATGGTTGCCGGGCAATTGTTTCCAGAATCTATGATCCTGAGTCGAAATCGCTCGAAACCGTGAACCCGTCAAACGCCCCCCGCATGATTTCTCTCGGCAGCCCAACACTTCCGAACGCTATGAGTTGGGAATATCCGCACCCAGCACGTGACTTTGGGAATATCATAAGTTGACCGATTAATGAAAGATGTTTACACTTTGCCGGGGGAAAACACCCGAAAACAGGCAGTTATCCCGCGCTACCTGAGGATAACAGGTTAGACATCATTGGGGCTTCACGGTCTGGTTTAGTAGGAACAGAGGCTGTAAGCACGCGAACATAGTTCGGTAGACGCCCCACAGCCCGGTCTAGGCACCAGCCTAAACACGCTCTTGGAACTTCATGTCATTCCCAATTCGCATCGTCTACGCTTCGAGCTGGATAGTGAAGAGCGCTTCACCAAAGTGCCTCGCCGTCCTGGACCCTGACGATTGGGACGACTTTTCATACAAGACGACGTTTTCTCTAACCGTCTTTGACGAATCCGGTAAGAAGGTAAAGTGCGGCTCGGTAAAGATCGGCTTCAAAGGTCAGCCGATTGGTCGAACCTCGGAGTCGCTGGTCCTTCCCTTCGACAATCTACCAGAGAACTTCTTTTCGCTTGGGCAGGATGTCGAGTATTACAAGACGGTCCGCAACGAACTCAGCGCAGCGTTTGGAACGGAATTACTCCTTGCCTTGCGAGATGTCGTACGCGACCCGGATATCTTGCGTACCGTAGAGTCAGAAAACGTCTTCCAAACATCTCTTACCCGAAGTATTCGCCTGTCCATGATCCATGGACAGTTCATTCGCGTGTTGAACGGCGGCAACCCTCTAACAGAGTTCAATTTCTCTTACCGGGATCCAGGTACGGCGAAGACTGCAAAGATTGAGCTAACGTTCGACGTTTTCCCCGCATCCAAGCCGCCTACTAACGTTCATATCCTAATTGGCAGAAATGGAGTCGGAAAGACCACGCTATTGAATAACATGATTCGGTCGATCGTACAAAAGAACACGGATGAAGCCGGAAATGGCCGCTTTTTTGTACGCGGAATGTTTGATGATGAAGAAATACCTGAAGACTTCTTTAGTGCAGTTGTGTCCGTGTCCTTTAGTGCCTTCGATCCATTCAGACCACTAAAGGATAGGCCGAATCGGAACGAAGGTGTCGCCTACTTCTATGTCGGAATGAAGAAAACCTTAGCATCGACCGCCGAGGTCGTTAATCTAAAGTCTTACACTGAACTACGTGAGGACTTCCTCGACAGTCTTGAATCGTGCTTTAGCGTGGACTCAAAGAAAGCACGGTGGTTAACCGCAATTAGACGCCTGGAGTCGGACGACAATTTCTCCGAAATGGGATTGGCTTCGCTCGTTGAAATCAAAGAGGATAGTGACGTTAGACAGCGCGCAGGAGGCTTGTTCGAGCAATTGAGTTCCGGGCATGCGAACGTCCTCCTAACGATGACCAGACTTGTTGAAACTGTTGATGAAAAGACTTTGGTGCTAATGGACGAGCCAGAAAGTCACTTGCATCCTCCCCTGCTGTCGGCGTTTACGCGAGCGCTTTCAGATTTATTAACTGACCGCAACGGCGTGGCGATTATCGCAACGCACTCACCTGTTGTTGTTCAGGAGGTTCCGAGAACCTGCGTGTGGATGATAGAGCGATCGAGAACTGAAGGTACAACTGCGAGACCGCAGCTCGAGACTTTCGGTGAGAACGTTGGTGTGCTTACCAGGGAGATTTTTGGACTAGAAGTAACTCGCTCAGGGTTTCATGATATGCTGCAACAGGCCGTTGAACAGGGCAAAACGTATGACAAGATTGTCGACGAGTACAGAGGGCGTTTGGGCTTCGAAGCGCAAGCCTTGTTACGCGCGATGGTCGCATCTCGGTCGACGGCGACGGACCCAGGGGAAGCTTTTTGAGGAACTTGAATCTTCCGCCCCTAACGACTGTTTCCGTTTTCAAGGACTGCGTTCGCGGTGTTGGAAACGTTCGCAAACGGGCAGACTTCGAAAAGGTGGAAAGCCGGTTTGTTAATGAGGAGTCGAGCTATTTGAACGCCGCTCGGCACAATGTCCTCTATCAGCTCCCCTCGTCGAGCGAAAAGAATGAATCAGTCGTATTCGGCAACCTAACAAAGGGCGACGTGACGGGCCTGTATTCAGCGCAAATGGTTCCTGACTCCAAGCCGGCTCGTCAACACTACGACCAACTCGTTCTCAGCTCACCATATCGAAAATGTCCCTTCTGCGGTTTTGGGCGAGTCACTACATTGGATCACTTCCTCAACAAGTCTCACTATCCATGGTTTTCGATCGTCCCGGCGAATCTAGTTCCAGCGTGCAAAGACTGCAATCATGTCAAAAGCAACCGCCGAGCAAAATCGGCGAACGATCAGACAGTCCATCCGTATTTTGAAAGCGCACGGTTGTCTGCAGATCAATGGCTTTTCGCGTCCGTAATGCAAACGACCCCGCTGACGATCGAATACAAAGCCGAACCACCGGCAAGTTGGGATAATGAGTTGCGCAAGCGTGTCGAGCAGCACTTCACGTGCTTTGACTTGAAGGTACGATTTGCCATCGAAGCAGCTCCAGAACTCGCTGGCCTGAGGTTTACACTTAAGAAACTTCATGCAGTCGCAGGGCGAGTTGCCGTCGCGCAATATCTCGCGGCAGTGGCGTCTGGCGAAAGCGAGTTTTTTAGAAATTCGTGGAAGACCGCGCTTTACCAGGCGCTTGCTAGTAGCAATTGGTATATCGACGAAGGCTACCTGATGGAATAACCAGATTGTCACGAAAGGCCCACTGGCCCGGTAGACACAACGCGCCGGGTCGCCAAAGAGCCTCGACGCTCTGCTTTCAGAACCCCGTCTTGCAAAAGCATCCGCACGCTCTGAAGGCAACCGGGTTCACACAGATTCAAATGGCGACCGTTCGAACGTCGCGAACTGATGCGTACCCCATCGCTCAACCAACTTGAACTGCACTGCCATGATTCTTGGTCAACAACGTATCCTAGCACCCGCATGCTAATAATCACGTTTGGGTTCTCGACCGTTTGGTCGCGCCCGGTCCTCGGAAGATTGCGAACGGCTGACAGTTGGTCACAATTCAGCCCGGTGGCCGAAATTGGCCAGGAATACTTCCGTGGTTTCGCCAGCATGCATGGTTTGCTAGACTGGGGGCATGGCGAGATTCATGCGATCAACGGGGAGCCCAATCAATGAACAAATTGACTGAATATCTGTACACGGCCGCAGCCGCGGAATATCTAGGCGTCGCCCAAAACACGATTCGCAAATGGGCTGGACTTGGCGATATTCCGATGCACCGGAACCCGGCCAACGGATACCGATTGTTCAAGCGAGCCGACCTGGACAAATTCTTGAAACGTGTCGCGCGACCCGCAAAAACGCCAAAGTAACATTCCCCCAGATCGACCATCTCCTCGGCTTCACCCGTCACTCCTATGTCCCACGACCGACCTTACGACAAGCCTGTGGACTCCCAACCAAACATGGTTCGGGAGCAGGATATCGAGCAGGACTTCCAACGAAAACTCGAAGCGCTCAAGTACACCCTTCGCCCCGATATCCGCGACCGAGCAGCCCTAGAACTGAACTTCCGTCAGAAATTCGAAGCACTAAACCACGTTCACCTGACCGACTCCGAGTTCGCTCGGCTGCTGGACGAGATCGTCACGGCCGATGTGTTCAAGGCCTCCCAGACCCTCCGCGAGCGTAACGCCTTCACCCGCGACGACGGCACGCCGCTGAATTTTACCCTGGTCAACATCAAGGACTGGTGCAAAAACAGCTTCGAGGTCATCACCCAACTGCGGATCAACACGGACAACAGCCACCACCGCTACGACGTTATCCTGCTGATCAATGGGGTCCCCGTCGTCCAGGTCGAACTCAAGACGCTGGGGGTCAACCCACGCCGGGCCATGGAGCAGAGCGTCGAGTACAAAAACGACCCCGGCAACGGCTACACCAAGACCCTACTCTGCTTCTTGCAACTGTTTATCGTCAGCAATCGCGATCGCACCTTCTACTTCGCCAACAACAACGCCCGGCACTTCGCCTTCAACGCGGAGGAACGCTTCCTGCCCGTCTACGAGTTCGCCGACGAGGCCAACAAGAAGATCACGCACCTGGACGAGTTCGCCGACCATTTCCTCCGCAAGTGCGACCTGGGCCGAGCGATCAGCCGCTACATGGTGCTGGTAGTCAGCGAACAAAAGCTCATGGTCATGCGGCCCTACCAAGTCTACGCCGTCCAACACATCGTCAAGTGCATCGAGGACAATCGCGGCAACGGCTACATCTGGCATACCACCGGCAGCGGCAAAACCCTGACCTCGTTCAAGGCCTCCACCCTGCTCAAAGAGAACGACAGCATCCACAAGTGCGTGTTTGTCGTCGACCGCAAGGACCTGGACCGCCAGACCCGCGAGGAATTCAACAAGTTCCAAGCCGGCTGCGTGGAGGAAAACACCAACACCGCGGCCCTGGTGCGTCGCCTGTTGTCCGACGACTACGCCGACAAGGTCATTGTCACCACCATCCAGAAACTGGGACTGGCCCTGGACGAGGGCAGCAAGCGCAACAAGCAACGGTCCAAAAGCGGCCAGCCCACCTTCAAGGAAATGCTGGCCACCCTCCAGGACAAACGAATCGTCTTCATCTTCGACGAATGCCACCGCTCACAGTTCGGCGACAACCACCAAGCCATCAAGGCGTTCTTCCCCCGCGCCCAACTGTTCGGCTTCACCGGCACCCCGATCTTTGACCAGAACGCCTCCCAGCAAAAGATCGAAGACACTCAGGCCTCGATGCGGACCACCGAGGACCTGTTCCAACAGCGACTCCACGCCTACACCATCACCCACGCCATCGAAGACGGCAACGTCCTCCGCTTCCACATCGATTACTTCAAGCCCGAAGGCAAAAACCCACCCAAGCCCGGTGAGCCTTTGGCGAAGAAAGCCGTCATTGAAGCCATCCTGTCCAAGCACGATGCAGCCACCGGCGGCCGACGGTTCAACGCGATCCTGGCTACTGCCTCCATCAATGACGCCATCGAGTACTACGGACTGTTCCAATCGATCCAGGCCGAGCGACAAGCGACCGACCCCGACTTCCAGCCGCTCCAGATCGCTTGTGTGTTCTCACCCCCCGCCGAGGGCAACCCGGACGTGAAGCAGATCCAGGAGGACTTGCCCCAGGAACAAGCCGACAACCAAGTCGACCCCGAGGGCAAGAAAGCGGCCTTGCAAGCGATCCTGGCTGACTACAACGCCAACTACGGCACCAACCACCGCCTGGCAGAATTCGACCAATACTACCAGGACGTGCAGACCCGGATCAAAAGTCAGCAATGGCCGGACGAGGATCTGCGGAAAGCCACTCCCAACGTCCCGCACCACAAGATCGACATCACGATTGTGGTGGACATGTTGCTGACCGGGTTCGATTCCAAGTACCTGAACACACTCTACGTGGACAAGAACCTCCGCTATCACGGGCTAATCCAGGCCTTCTCGCGGACCAATCGCGTGCTCAACGGCACCAAGCCCTATGGAAATATCCTAGACTTCCGCCAGCAACAGGACGCGGTGGACACCGCCATCGCATTGTTCTCGGGGGAGAAGACCGGCGAGCAGGCCCGCGAAATCTGGTTGGTGGAAAAAGCCCCGGTGGTGATCGAGAAGCTGCAAGCCGCGGTGCAGAAGTTGGGCGAGTTCATGCAGTCGCAGAAACTGGATTGCACCCCCTCGGCTGTGGCCAATTTGAAGGGCGACGCCGCCAAGGTGGCCTTCTGCGAGCAGTTCAAGGAGGTCCAGCGACTCAAGACCCAATTGGATCAATACACCGACCTGACTACCGAGCACAAAGCGACCATCGAGCAGATCATGCCGGAGGACAGTCACCGGGGGTTCCGCGGCCAGTACTTAGAAACCGCCAAGAAGCTGCGGGACTCAAGGCAGAAGACCGCAGACACCCCCAGCCCCGCCGACCAATTGGAATTCGAGTTCGTCCTGTTCGCCTCGGCTGTAATCGATTACGACTACATCATGGGCCTGATTACTAAGTACTCAGCCAAGGGACCGGGCAAGTCCAAGATGACTCGGGAGCAGTTGATTGGTCTGATCAGTGCCGATGCCAAGTTCATGAACGAGCGGGACGAGATCGCCGAGTACATTGGCACACTGAAGGCAGGTGAAGGTTTGAGTGAAAACGCCATTCGAGATGGGTACACGCGGTTCAAAACCCAGAAAAACGCTCAGGAACTGGCCGCCATCGCCGCGCGTCACGGCCTAGCCACCAACGTCCTACAAAGTTTCGTGGACGGAATTCTAGAACGCATGATCTTCGACGGCGAGCAACTCAGTGATCTGATGGCGCCGCTGGATCTGGGTTGGAAAGCCCGCACCCAGGCCGAGTTGGCACTGATGGCCGACCTTTATCCACTCCTCACCAAACGCGCCGGCGGGCGTGAAATCTCGGGATTGAGTGCGTATGAGCAGTAAGAAGAAAACTCCCACGAAGAAAGAAGATGCTCCGGCTGCCTTGGTGCCGAAATTGAGGTTTCCTGAGTTTCGCCAGGACGATCCGTGGACCGATCTTCCAATCGATTCCATTCTAGCCGTTCGAGACGAAAGGCGTGTTCCAACTGCTGAAACTCCTCTGTATTCGCTCACGATTGAAAATGGAGTTACGGAAAAAACCGATAGATACAATCGCGAGTTTCTTGTCAGAGATGCTGGGAACAAAAAGTACAAATTGGTTGAACCGAATGACATCGTATACAACCCGTCAAATCTCCGATGGGGAGCGATTAATTACAGCCAGCTTCGTCGTGAGGTGGTTGTTTCACCCATCTATGAAGTATTGTATTTACGAGACGACTCTCAGTACTTTTTGCAGTTCGTCGCATGCGCTGTTATGCGGGAAGAGCAAATCGCGCGATTCATCACGAAGGCACAAGGGACGCTCGTTGAAAGAATCGCTGTAAAGATTGAAGACTTTGTCACTACGCGATTGCCCGTCCCAGCAGCACTCGCCGAGCAACAAAAGATCGCCTCATGTCTGAGTTCGTTGGACGAGTTGATTGTTTTGCAAGGGCGGAAAATGGACGCGCTCAAGACCCACAAAAAAGGGCTGATGCAGCGGCTTTTCCCCCTCGAAGGCGAAACCCAACCCCGCCTCCGCTTTCCCGAATTCAAAAACGCCGGGGAGTGGGAGGAGGTGGCGTTGGGCGACATCGCCGAGATCAAACTTGGCAAGATGCTTGATAAACAAAAGCATACATCGGGTCGCCTCTTGCCCTATCTGAACAACCTGTCTGTTCGTTGGAATGAAGTGAAAACGACGGATCTGCCACAGATGTATTTCGATGATCACGAAATTGATCGATTTGGATTGAAGGCTGGAGACGTTGTTGTTTGCGAAGGAGGCGAACCCGGTCGCGCGGCTGTTTGGGATGGGCGCCTGCCTAATCTCAAGTTTCAGAAGGCCATTCACCGCGTACGGTTCAACGTGAAGTACGAGCCGAAACTTTTGGTCTTTCATCTTGAGAATCTAGCGGGCACTCCTCAGTTCGAGATGCTGTTCACTGGGGGTGGCATCAAGCACCTTACTAGGGAGACTTTCGCTCGACTCAAGGTACCGATCATCCCGCACGCGGAACAACATCGCATCGCCACATGCCTGAGCAGCCTCGACGCCCTGATCACGGCCGAAACCCAAAAGCTCGAAGCCCTCAAGACCCACAAACGTAGCTTGTTGCAGCAACTGTTTCCATCACAAGAGAAATACCGATGACTAAGTCTTTGTTCGATTCTCTAGCGGAATCTAAAAGTTTTGAGAATTCAGAGCATGACAGGGATTTTCTCTACATGGAAAGTCTAAGTGATAATGATCCAGCGAGAGTTTTCTTGGAATCGCTTTACGATCGATTCTCCAAGCTCGATTTGATTGAACCAAACTTTCTTGCAGAATTGCGACGCCAGTTTCACTCTCGGTTTTGGGAAATGTACCTTGCTTGCGCACTAGCTGATCATGGACACAAACTAGAGACACTTACAAATCGCAAAGATCGTCGTAAAGGTGAGGAAGGAATTGACCTGAAGGTCCTCACTGCAAGTGGAACAGTTTGGATCGAAGCGGTCGCGCCAAAGTCTGGTGAAGTTGGCAATCCTGATTCAGCACACGTGCCAGAATCTCCCACTGTTCACGATCTTGCCGAGTTGCCGAACGGTGAGGAAATCTCTTCCTGTTGCGTTCGTTCAGACAGCATTGTATTCCGAATGACAAGAGCTATACAGCAAAAAGTAAAACAACAGAATTCGAAAATCAAGGAAGGGCACGTCAGCCCAAACGATCCGTTCATAATCGCGATAAATGGTTACGATATCCAAGGCACTGGCTCCGCAATTCCCCCGTCCGAAATTGAATCGACATTGTTTGGTATCGGAAACCAATCGGGTAGCTATAACAAGCACACCAAGTCGATTGAGAACCAAAAGTACCGCGCTCAGCCAAAAAGATACAAAACAAAAATTGACTCGACATCTGGACGTAAGCTAAATGGAAGCCCCGTGGACTCCAACTTGTTTGCCACCGAAACTCACGGTCAAATCAGTGCGGTGATTTACTCACGGGCCAATGTTTGGAATTGTCCCGAACTACTGGGTTCCGATTTTGTGCTTCTCCGGAATACCTTCGCTAAGAATCCCATCGAAAAGGATTTTTTGAAATGTGGGTCCGTTGTAACGTATATCGACGGCGTGCGAGAACAGGACTATTACTTAAAATAGCGGACCAGTGATTTTGCATTAACGAAAGTCTGTACCGTCGACCGCGCCACCAAAGTTCTATTTCTGAATACTTTAGAAAATCCATGAACGACACCAACCAAAAACAGCTCGGGACCATCCTCTGGAAAATCGCCGACGAATTGCGTGGCGCGATGAATGCGGATGACTTCCGCGATTACATGCTGTCATTCTTGTTCTTGCGCTACCTCTCCGACAACTACGAGATCGCGGCCAAGAAGGAACTTGGGAAGGATTACCCCAAGCTCAACGGTGATGATCGGTTGGTCCCTTTGGCCATTTGGTACGCCGACAACCCCAAGGACATCAAAGACTTTGAAAAGCAAATGCGACGGAAGGTGCATTACGTCATCAAGCCGGAGCACTTGTGGAACTCCATTGCCAATATGGCCCGGACCCAGGACAGCGAACTGCTGAATACCCTACAAGCCGGTTTCAAGTACATCGAGACCGAGTCCTTCGAGAGCACCTTCCAGGGCCTGTTCTCCGAAATCAACCTGGGCTCCGAGAAACTCGGCAAGAAATACGAAGACCGCAACGCCAAACTCTGCACCATCATCCAGAAGATCGCCGATGGGCTCCGCGAGTTTTCCTCCGATGTGGATGCCTTGGGTGACGCCTACATTTACCTGATCGGGCAATTTGCGGCCGGATCGGGCAAGAAGGCTGGTGAGTTCTTTACGCCGAAGCAGCCGTCGGACATCTTGGCTGCAATCGTCAGTTTGGACAGCCAGGACCCCGCCTCCGGCCAGCGTTCCCGCCTGGGCAGCGTGTTGGACTTTGCCTGTGGTTCGGCCACCTTGCTGCTCAACCTGCGTAAACGGATGGGCCCCAAAGGGATCGGCAAGATTTTTGGCCAGGAGAAAAACATCACGACCTACAACCTGGCTCGAATGAACATGCTCCTGCACGGGGTCAAGGACTCGGAATTCGAGATCTTCCACGGCGATACGCTACTCAACGAATGGGA
Organism: Planctomycetaceae bacterium; assembly: GCA_016795075.1. Taxonomy (GTDB): domain Bacteria; phylum Planctomycetota; class Planctomycetia; order Pirellulales; family Pirellulaceae; genus M30B19. Next base: position 14,017 of record JAEUIP010000112.1, read on the forward strand.
CATCCTGCGGGAGCAGAACCCGGCCAAGAAGCCCCAATTTGACGCCGTGGTGGCCAATCCACCCTTCAGCTACCGCTGGGAGCCCACGGACGCGATGGCGGATGACGTGCGGTTCAAGAGCTATGGTCTAGCCCCCAAGTCCGCGGCTGACTTCGCCTTCCTGCTTCACGGCTTCCACTTCCTCAAAGACGACGGCGTGATGGCCATCATCCTGCCCCACGGTGTGCTCTTCCGGGGTGGTGCTGAAGAACGGATCCGAACCAAGTTGCTCCAGGACGGTCACATCGACACCGTCATTGGCCTGCCCGCCAACCTGTTTTATTCGACCGGCATCCCCGTCTGCATACTGGTCCTGAAACGCTGCAAACAGCCGGACGACGTCTTGTTTATCAACGCCTCCGAGCATTTCTTGAAGGGCAAGCGGCAGAACCAACTGAGCGAAGATCACATTGCCAAGATCATCAACACCTACCAGTTCCGGAAGGAGGAGGCCCGTTATTCCCGTTGCGTCAGCATGACAGAAATCGAGAAGAACGACTTCAACCTGAACATTTCCCGCTACATCAGCACCGCCGTCGGCGAGACCGAAATCGATCTGGCCACTACGAATCAAGAGCTGATAGAGATCGACCAATCCATCAGAGCGGCGACCAAGAAGCACAACGCCTTCTTGAAGGAACTCGGATTACCGCCCTTGCCGTAGCAATCAGAATCGCCTCCTGCCATTTGCCCATTACGACTCCGGTGACAATAAGGATCGATGAATGCCACTCTACGAAATGACGAATGATCGTTTTCGGCCCATCGATGAAGCGTCTTTCACGGAATTGAAAATACGTGAGCGCGATGATCTTCAACGCTTGCTCCGTTCGCAGATTGATGTTTTGGGGGATGATCTTTATGTCCTGACGGAGGAATTTGGCGAGTGGGAGGATAGCCGCCGCCGAATCGATTTGCTCGCCATTGACCGAGATGGAAACTTGGTCGTGATCGAACTGAAAAGAACCGTCGACGGTGGTCAGATGGAATTGCAGGCGATTCGTTATGCGGCGATGGTGTCAACGATGACGTTCGAGCGGGCAGTGGAAATTCATTCGCAGTTTCTGGCGGCTCGTGGTGAACCGGGCGATGAGGCTCGCAGCAGGATAATGGCCTTCTTGGGTTGGGAGGATTCAGAGGACGAAAGCTTTGCTAGCGACGTACGGATTCTGTTGGTCTCGGAGGATTTTGGTAAGGAGCTGACAACGGCAGTTCTCTGGCTACGTGAATTCGACATCGACATTCGTTGCATCCGACTCCGGCCGTACCTAGATGGTGAAAAACGGCTGGTTGATGTTCAGCAGATCATTCCTTTGCCCGAGGTGATCGAATACCAAGTTCAAATCCGGGAAAAGGAGCAAGTCGGTCGCAAGAAACGTGCGGAGCGTCACGACGTGCGACAGCGATTTTGGGAGGGGCTGGTCTCGATCTGCCGTAGCAGGCAAACAAGGCACAAAGATCGCAAACCGGGAAGATACCAATGGCTTGGCGGGAATACGGGCTATCCCGGCCTTC
>JAEUIP010000113.1 GCA_016795075.1 Planctomycetaceae bacterium
CACGTCCGCTTGTGACCCTGTGAACGCCGTCACCGGTCCCGCAGGCGTGTAATTGTCGGCATTGATGGTCCCGCGCATTTGCAAACTAACGTGAGCTTGCTGATCGTTCGGGACAAAGTCGATGCGGACTTGGCCATTGGTCGTGGCCGTGCCGAAAACTTCGTTGTCCAGAATCACTTCATAGACAGGTTGGGTTTGTTGAACAGGTCGCGACGCCAGTTGATTCACCAGCGATTCGCCCACGAACACCGCCGCGTTGTTGCGATAGAATGTTCGCTTGAAGGCCGTGATCAATTCCGGAGCTTGATCCACACTGTCCAGCAAACCCACGATCCGTCCAACTTCGGCTTGTTTGTTTCGATTGCCGCCCGGATGCCACTCGTCCAAGGCTGCCACCAAATTTTCCACTTGGCGGGCCAGCAGGGTCGTCAAGTTTTCACGGCGGCCCAAATTCAGTGCCACCAAATAGTCGTTCAACAACCAGGCGGTGTAGCCAACATACGGATTGGGGTCCAAGCGACTGTTCTTTTGCAACCAGACTTGTTGCAATCGCAAGCCCGTCAACACGTCGTTGAGTGAGGGATCGGCGGGCACATCTTGAAAGTCCACGGTTTGAATTTGGGTCCCGCCGACAATCGACAACGGGTCTTCCGTGCGGTCGCTGATGCGGAACGCCCCACTTGGATCTTGATCGGAAATCTGCCCGACGGCCGTCGCTGCGTTCGCGGCACCCGCATTTTCCCATGGAAATACCACGGGAACTTGCAGCCACTGCGCCAGGCGGTCCAGTTGCTCCAATTGTTCGGCATGAATTGCGGCCGGTTCGCGGGCTTGCATTTCAGGATCCAGCGCCGCGAGCACCGGTGGAGGTGTCACGTAGTTCGTGAAACCCGCTCCACGCTCGACGATGTACTTTCGCAGTTGCTGAACTTCAGCTAACAACACCAGGCGTTTCTGATTGGCTTGTTCTGCCGAGAATGGTCGCAGTTGTTTGGATTGTTCGACGAATGCGGCCTTCCAGGCTTCCAAATTGTTGGCGGCGTATGTGCTCTCTGGATAAAGCGACTCGGCCGCCTGGATGCGGCGAGCCTGCTCCAACAAAGCCGCATGCACCGATTGGAAGTTGGGATGCTGGAGTGCCGAGTGCGAGTTCGCAAATCGGGCGGCCGCGCTCGTCAAGTCATTCGTCGAAGCACGATAACCTCGGCCAACGACCGTCTCGACGCTGTTCAGGTCCAAAAAAACTCGCCACCGTTCGGCATCCGGCGAATCAACGATCCAATCGCCAAGGCGTGTGACAACGGCCGCCAATTTTTGATTGTGATCATCAGCCATGGCGGTTTGATGAGAGACCGTTGTCCCTGCACCGATTGCACCGAGACCTGCCACGACCCACGCTAACAGTTTTTTCTTGCTCATTGGATTCACAATCGCTCCGGAGATCGTTCGCATGCCGAGACCGGGAGTTCCACCGGAAGGACTCGGAGACCAGCGTCACAGCTTGCCCAATCATACCGGCTTACCAAATTTTCCGAGAGCCCGCTACCCTCAAATTGGCCGCCACCCTGCCGCGATTCGTCAAAAAGTCTCATCGGTAGGCTCCTGAGAACTCGCTGGCTTGTTTGGCGTTTCTGACGACAACCAACTGGCCGGATCGAAGATCCAAAACATTCCCACGCTTCGCCGGCAAGTCGCTACCTTGATCGATCGGGCCATGGAGGCGAATGTACTGAGCCAAACCCGCGATTTTTTCGTTTGCGGTCGCTTCGTCGGGGAATTCTTGGCCGACGGGGCTACCCCAAATGATCTCGTTCCGACCCACGGTCCACAAACGGAACTCGACGGGCCGATCCAACGACTTCGGCGGAGACTGGGGCGGAGTCGCCCGTGCGGCATCCATGAGATAAAGTCCGTAAATTCCGGCCAATCCACCCTGATCCTGCCACATTTGCAAACGTTGAGCGAGCTCCGCAGCCAGGACCACTCGTCGGTCCGGCCAAGGCTGGCCGTATTGCACGGGACTTTGGACCAAATCGCGAACCGCAATTCGCAGCGCGGCTTCGGCCACTCCCGGAGGAAATTCCGCCGCGGCTACCGCTTCACCTTTGGGATTGATCAGAGCGACTTGGCGTTCGGGCAACTCCAGAAGCAATGGCTTCCCATACCGCACATTGACGAGCAAATGGGTCGGGGTCTTCCGTACTTCAACGATCTGGTCGATCCAAGGATCTTGCCGCAAATCCCCAGCGACGGCCTCGACCAATCCCGGATCCAACAAGCTACGGCCATTACTAGAAATTGCCGACAACAATTGCCTCTGAGCAGCCGGCGGTAACCAGTCCGGAGCAGGCGTCATTTGCACGTCGTCGGAAGAGAGGGCAAACTGGGGTTGCTGCTGTAGAGTCGTTCGATAACGGTCCCAGAACCTCCCCGCAAGCACCAAACCGCCCGCCGTAATGATCAGGATCAAAACCAGTGGGTTGGCGACGTATTGTTTGATTTGGATCATCCAGATCATCCCGGAAATCGATCGCCATCGTCACCGGCAGGAGAAAAGAGGGCGGCGATCCTGCAGCGTGAACGACGGCGCCGGCCACCGTCTGGTGACGGCGGCTACGGCACGGCTGTCCACAAAAGGCGGACCACCCTCTGGTGACGAACTTCCGACCAACTATCGGCCGTTCCGCGACTGGCAGAGAATCCGGGGTCAGTCCTTGGAATAATCGGCACGACCAGAGCTTTTGGCTTTGGCGATCACGGGGGTTAACCGGAGCGACTTGCCGCGAATCTTGGTCATTCCCAAAGATTCGACGACATCCAGCGGTAGATTCTTGGGCAAATCGACAAACGAATGGCGATCTTGGATGTTGATCGTACCAATATCGCGTCCATCTAGGCCCGCTTCATTGGCAATGGCTCCCACCAGACTCCCTGGTTTGACACCGTCATCCCAACCGATTTCAACTCGATAGCGTTTCATCCCACTCGCTGGGGGAGCGGACCGCGATGTTGGTGTCCGAGCTTCGACAGGCTTGCCTTTTCCTTCACGTCGCGGCCCCTTGGTGCCGCGATCGCCAGATTCCGGCCGGTCCCCGCGCGGTCGTCGCTCGGCACGGTCCGGTCGGTCCGGTCGACGGTCGTTGCGATCGGGTCGGTCACCGCGACCGTTATGTTCGGCGTGCCCTGCTCTGTCACCACGACCTGAACGGTCGGAGCGATCGGAGCGTTCCGGTCGTCGGTCGAAGCGATCGTTGTGATCATCGCGATGTCGTCTGCCGGTTGGGCGATCCTCCAAGAGGAACGGCCGGCCGTTTTGCAGCATTTGGGCCAAGGCAGCACCAACTTGTTCGAGCGAAAGTTCAGGCGTTTCGCCGACCAATTCTTGCACCATTTTTTGGAACAAGTTCAGGTCTTGTCCCGCAATGACTTCGCGAATACGACTCTTGAATCGATCGACGCGCCGTTGATTGATTTGTCTGGCGGTTGGTCGTTCCACGACTTCAATTGGTTGTTTTGTAGCTCGCTCAATCAAACGCAGTTTGCTTTTTTGTCCGCCGGTCAAAAACACAATCGCATGCCCGGCTCGTCCCGCGCGACCTGTACGTCCAATGCGATGGATATAAGATTCGCTATCGTGCGGCAAATCAAAATTGAACACGTGGCTGATTCGCGGCACATCGAGCCCGCGCGCCGCGACATCGGTTGCAACCAAGATATCCAGGTACCCGGACTTGAGTTGTTGGATTGCGCGTTCACGGACTTTTTGGGGCATGTCGCCGTTCAGCGCCGTGGTCTTGTATCCCTGCTCCATCAAGTATTCGGCCACCGTGATGGTTGCCTCTTTCGTTTTCGTAAAAACGATGACGCCATCGGTCGTTTCCATTTCCAAGAACCGCGACAACACTTCCATTTTTTCCGCGACACCGACAAACACGGCGCGTTGGTGGATCGACTCGGCGGTCATGGTCTTTTGTTTGATGGTAACTTGCACGGGATCGCGCAAATATCGCTCGGCAATTCCACGAATCGCAGGTGGCACCGTCGCCGAGAACAAAGTGATTTGACGCTCGGCCGGCATGCGTTCCAAGACAAACTGCACGTCTTCCAAGAAGCCCATGTTCAGCATCTCATCGGCTTCGTCGAGGACCAAACATTCGATCCCACTCAGATCCAAACGGCCACGGTTGACATGGTCGATAATGCGCCCGGGGGTCCCGACGACGATTTGAGGAAACCGACTCAATTGACGAAACTGGACTTCATAATCCTGGCCGCCGTAGATGGTGGCAATTTGCAGTCCAGCCAAGTTCCGTCCGTATTGCTGGAACGACGCAGAGACTTGCATCGCCAACTCACGCGTGGGCGCCAGGACCAATACTTGTGGTTGGCGTCGTGCCGGTACTTGAATCTTCGACAAGATTGGCAACGCAAAAGCGGCGGTTTTTCCGCTGCCGGTTTGCGATTGAGCCAACACATCGCGTCCACTCAAAACGTGGGGAATGATCTCTGCTTGAATGGGCGTGGGTTGGATGTATCCCGACTCCAACACCGCTTGTTGCAGTTCGTCTCGTAGTTCCAAATCACTAAACAGCAACAGCGCAGGATCAGCGGCCGGGCTAGCCGCCGGTAACACTTTCGACATCAGAAAATTCCCTGGGTGAGAAAACAAATGGAACGGTAGTTACTATCGATGAAGCAAAATACTTCTCGAAACAAAGTACCTACCAGCGTCGACCTTGTGCGCGACGCTGCTTCTCTCATCCCCTAACGAACGGGTGGCTTGGGTTGAGCACCCTCAACGCAGACACCTCGGGAATTTAATTGGTTTAAACCAAACTAGCGAAGACTTGTCGCAATAACACCGCTTGTACTTGAACTTTACTGCGGTTCTTAAGTTGCCAACCCTGCAAAGGCAGTTTGGTTGGGGCAACGACCAGCGAAGCAAGACAAAAAGGTCACCGGTCAATGTACTCGGCGCCGGAGACTTCGCCAAGGGCTTTTTTTGTCAAATGGAACAACCACTCAGGCCAGACGTACATTTTCGCGGGCGGATTTTGGCGTGTGCGATCGTTGAACGACTGGCGTTCGTCTTGTTACAAGACCTTCCATGCCGATTAAGGTACCCGGCGTCAACCTTAACCCCACCGCTGTCATCGGCGGAGAAACTCCCTGAAAATTTTCCCCTGAAAGTGATTTGCTTGTCGGGGCCGCAACGATCCGAGCGACACTTGGTTGAAAATTGGAGTAACGATTTGGGCGACTTCCGGATGACGGTCGACCATTTCCCTCGCGATCATCGGAACACGATTGCCGAAATACGCTCATGCGATTGAACCAATCAGCGGGTCAGACTGGGAGCTTTGGCAATTCGCTGCTCCAAGTACTCACGGATCAACCGCTGATGATCCGAGCCCAGATTATTCAGCTTCGCGGACAACCGCGGAGCAGTGGAGGCGTCGCTTGGCAAGGCTGCGAAGAACTCGGCCAAAGCCGTTGTCGTGTCGGGCCGAGACAGTAGCCACGACACCCAGAGCCAACTGGCGGCATAATCCGTTTGCTCGAACTTGGCTGGATCGGAAACCTGCTCCAAGCGTTCGAGCTCCAGGTTCAATTGCCCCGCGCGATGCAATGCAGCCAAATGGGCCAAGTGATCGGCGTGGCACCCGGATTCCGTGCGGGCCACTTCAAAATACTCGGCCAGACCTTCGTCCAGCCACAAGGGGATGCGGGGTTGAACACTGTGCAGATAGCCATGCGTCAGTTCGTGCCGCAAATCGGTGCCGATGTCGTAGGTCCAGCTAGCATAAACATGGAGCGCGTCGGGCGTTTGCAAGAAATAGGCTCGGCGTTGCAGGATAGGATCGCCCGTTTGCTGGACGATGCGGGCCAAGTCTTGCGGGCTACGGTACAAATACACATGAATGGGCTCGGTACCAGGTTCGCAGCGTAACGTGCGAAAAACATCGGTCCGCAAAGCCACGACGTCTTCGATCAACGGGTGGGTGGGCGGTAGATAGAAGTTGGTGTGAAAGAGCAGCTGCCCACGGGTCAGACTGAAGGATTCATCCGACGTCAATGCGGCCGCGTCGCCCGACGTCGGAGGTCCCTGTTCCGTGAGGTTGGATGAAAGCAGCGATCCTGGCCCGCGCAATGTGGGCTGCAAACACCCATTGCCGAGTAATAGGCCGAGCCCAACTCCCAGCCAGAGTGTTCGGTTATTCGATCGCAACATGTCGCATCCCTGCAGTTTTTTCGAGTCCAAAGCGAAGTGTAGACGATTCCCTCAACTTCGCAAAACCCAGTTGTGCCAGCAGCTCTCGGCGGGGACCGCTTCACTTCGACGGCAGGGGTGGGAAACCCAGCTCAAATGCAGCTACCCAAGTCGCCGCGGGTCGGTACAATACGCCCCGGGCGGGTGCCAAGGACCAGGGAGAGAGATTCGCATGACAAAGCACATATTTGTGACCGGTGGCGTCGTCAGTTCGCTGGGCAAGGGCCTCACCAGCGCCTCGATTGGGATGTTACTGGAGCGCCGCGGTCTGCGGGTGCGAATGCAGAAATTGGATCCCTACATCAACGTTGATCCGGGCACGATGAGCCCCTACCAACACGGCGAAGTGTACGTTCTGGACGACGGTAGCGAAACCGATCTGGACTTGGGGCACTACGAACGATTTACCAACAGTCCATTGACTCGGCACTCCAACTACACGACCGGGCAGATTTATTTGTCCGTGATCGAAAAAGAGCGACGCGGCGAGTTCCTGGGGAAGACGGTTCAGGTCATTCCTCATATCACGAACGAAATCAAAAAGTGCATCTCGACGTTGGTCAGCGACGACGTGGATATTGTGATCACGGAGATTGGCGGCACCGTAGGCGACATTGAAAGTCTGCCCTTCTTGGAAGCCATTCGCCAATTTTCGTTGGAGGTGGGCAAAGAGAACTGTTTGTATCTGCATCTGACGTTGGTGCCCTACCTCAAGGCGGCTGGTGAAATGAAAACCAAGCCGACCCAACACTCAGTGGGTTTGCTCCGGCAGATTGGTATTCAACCCGACGTATTGGTCTGCCGAACCGAACGCGAGTTGAGCCGCGATGATCGCGAGAAGATCGCTCTGTTCTGCAACGTCCCGGTTCAAGCCGTTGTTGAAGAGCGCGACACGGATTTTTCGATTTACGAAGTTCCGATGACCTTGGTCGACAATCAATTGGACCAATGGATTGTCAAACGTTTGAACCTCCCGGCCAAGGTGATGGACTTATCCGATTGGCAACGATTGCTGCATCGCTTGCGCAATCCTGAGGTCGAGATCAACATTGCCGTGGTTGGCAAATACGCCGAGCATCGCGATGCGTACAAGTCGATTTATGAAGCGATCGATCATGCCGGGATGCAACTGGGGGCGAGAGTTCGTGTGACTCGGTTGCAAAGCGAACAACTGGAGACAGAAGGCCCCGAGCGATTGCTGGCCGGATGCGATGGGATTCTAGTGCCAGGCGGCTTTGGCGAGCGAGGTGTCGAAGGCAAGGTTCAAGCGATTCGGTGGGCTCGTGAGCGCGGCTTGCCGTTTTTGGGCATTTGCTTGGGCATGCAATGCGCGGCGATCGAGTTCGGACGCAACGTCGTGGGATTGGAGTCCTGCGGCTCCACCGAGTTCGATAAGGACATCACCCATCCCGTCATTTGCTTGCTGAACGAACAAAAGGAAGTCACGCAAAAAGGTGGCACGATGCGGTTGGGGGCGATGCCGTGCACCTTGGATTTGTCCAGCAAAGCGGCGGCCTGTTACGAAACGGGAACGATCAGCGAACGCCACCGACATCGTTACGAATTCAACAACATGTATCGGCAACAGTTTGAAGCGCACGGCATGCGTTTTTCCGGCACAAGTCCGGACGGCAAGCTAGTTGAGATCTTGGAGATCGACTCGCATCCTTGGTTCGTGGGTGTCCAGTTTCATCCCGAGTTCAAGTCGAAACCCACCAACCCCCACCCGCTGTTCTGCGGGTTCGTGGAAGCGGCCGTCCAACGCCGCCGGCGACGTCGCGAGCAAAATCAAGAAGGCTCGTTCACGCCCCCGGCCGCTGAGACGGTTTCCTAGCCAAATTTTGACTTGGGTAACCTAAGAACGTCGCGGAGCTGCGTTTACGAAAACGCAGTGATTCCCAAGGGGGCACCACGCTTCGGCCAGCGTCACGACTCTTAAATAAAGGCGTGACACCGCGATCGTCGGTTTGGGCAATTTGACGTCCGCCTTTGGTTGAATTACGATCAGGCCACACGGTTTTTGGTTCGGCTGAGAGTATTGATGTTATGCAGTTGGACCGTGGGAACGGTCCACTACAACGTGAGGTTTGATGTTGCGAAGTTGGACCGTAGGAACGGTCCACTACAACCTGAGGATTGATGCGATGGTTTGGAACAACCGAACAGTGGTGGCGTGGACGGCGTGGGCTTGTCTCGCGTGTGGGTTTGCCATGGTTGGGACACCCGCCCAGGCCCAAGTGAAGTTGGAAGAAGGCGAACAAGTCAAGGTTTACGCCACCGGTGATTGGAGGGATGGCGTGGTCCTGGGACAACAGGGTTCGAAGTACGGCGTTCAATATGAATTTGCCGGCACCGCCCAGCAAGGCATGTTCGACCGCAAAGCCATTCGAATCATGTGCGAAACCGAGGCCTTGGATTTTGCGCGGACGTGGGCCAGCGAATCGGGAACCTTCAAGGTGGATGCGGCACTGAAAGCCATCCAAGGCGACAAAGTCGTGCTGATCAAGATCGACATGGAAGAGATCACGGTTCCCTTGGCCAGCCTGAGTAAAAAAGACGTGGCTTATGTGGGCAAGCTCAAAAAATTTCGCGAGGCGGCGATCGCTCAAGGACAGCTCCCCGCCGAGACACCGCCACTACCTGAAGTCGAGTCATTCGCGGGTGGTTTTGGCGACACGGCCATGGTGATGTTTGGCGAGGGCAAAGTCGCTCCGCTGGGAACGCCCCCGTCCTATTTATCGACATTCACGCAATCGGGCACTGGCTTCAAGTTGACTCGAGAACGGCAAGAGTTGGTCGCGATTATCCCGGTCGGCGGACCAGAACAATTGGTGTTGGCCTCGGTCCGCGAAGACAACTTCTTCAACAACGGCGTCATGTTTCCGAGCCAACTGTACTGGGCGTCGCTGAAGCAAAAGAAAATCATCGGCACGGTCTTTGTGACCTCGGAAGATTATGTTCTGGACTACGACCCACGTTCCAAAACGATGATTTCCTACAATAAAGGAGAACGGCAAGGTTTCAACGATGGCGGGGTGATGACTGCTTGGCGTCTCAGTCCCGGTGACTCGAAGGCGGAACCACTGGTTCGGTGGAATGCGAGCTTGGGTTGGCGATTGTGGTCGTATTATGCGAAAGTGATCAATGATCGAGTGATCTTGGCAAAAACCGATCGCGAAACCTACACCGCTTGGGACTTGGTCGAGAAGAAAGTGCTGTACACGATCAAAGCACGTAGTTTTTTTGACGCACAAGTTGTGCTGACCAAAGACCGTCAGCACTTGATTATTCCGGAAGACGGTTTTGTAACCGTGATCAAAGCGGACACGGGCGAGTTGGCGTTTCAGCTCAAGGTCCCCAGCTCGGTGTCGGGTGTGAACGTCAATGATGCCGGCACGAAGATTGCCGCCCTTACGCGGGACCGACTGTATGTTTGGGAACTGGACGGCACCGACCCACGCCCTATCTCCTACGAAGCACCTTTGATCGGCAATCCATTTTCTGCTCGATTGGATTGGCTAGACGACGATCACATCCTGGTCGAGGGATTCTTGTCGCAGATTCTGTTTCGCTTGTCGCTGGAGCTGCCGATCTGGAGCTACGAAATGGATGTTTGGCAGAAGAGTTTGAATGACGATCCGCTGCGAAGCATGGTCTTGAACGGACATTTTTTCTATACCGCTCAACCCGACATCTTTGGCGGAACCTTAGCGGTCGGCGCGGTGAAGTTGCCGGGCCCATCGGTTCAAGAAGTCACTTCCAAGATTGAGAAAGAGGCCCTGTTTGCGGTGAAGCCCGGGACGTCGGTGGCGATCGGCAACTTGAAAGTTTCGGATCCCACCCAGGTTCGGCAATGGCTGGAGCAAAAGATCCAATCCAATGGCTGGGTTTTGGCCGATCAGGCCGAGATCGTGATCCATTGCGAGATGGGACAACATCCGCCGCGGACCGAAACCTATACCTCCATGATGGGCCGAGGTACAAATACCAGCGTCACCTATTCACCCTACTATTCGAACATCGAGATCCGCCAAGACAAACGAGTGCTCTGGCAAAGCGGCACGTCGACTGGCGCCCCCATGGTTGTAAACGGGGACGACATTCAAGGGCAAGTCACTCGGATGCAGGTACCGCAGTTGCAGTTTTACGAGACCGTCGAACTGCCCGCCCGGATTATTGACAGCAAGTATGGCAACGGATTTGGTCGATCCGTGTTTGGATTACGCGGGATTGAAGTGGCTTCCACGGCACCGGTTGGCCGAGCCGACAGCCCCGAGGAAGCACAGCGATTGGCGAACGAAGAGGCCAACAAGGCTCAAGAGCAGCGGAAGAATGCGGGTCAGTCCCAAGGTTTCAATTCCGGGGCCTTTGGGTCCGGGGAATAAGAAGCCATATCCAAAAATCCTCTAAAACCGTAAACTGGGGCTCAAGTCCCTGGTGCTGGATTTGTCTACCTGCTACCAGTGGTGGATGGTTTTTTAGGAGTAAGTTTGATGTCCGTGATGGATTCGCAGGTCTCGATTCAGTTGCCCGATGGTACCACGAAGCAATTCCCCGCTGGAGCGACCTGCCGCGATGTGGCGGCGGGCATTGGTGCGGGCCTCTTGAAGGCGGCCGTGGCAGCCTCGGTGAATGGGGTCGTGGTCGGGTTGGATTATGTGTTGCCGTTGGGCCAGTCGGTCGCGCTGCAAATCTTGACCAAAAAAGACCCGGCAGCGCTGGGTGTTTTGCGACATAGTTGTGCTCACGTGATGGCCCGCGCCATCATGCGTCTGCGTCCCGGAACCAAGCTGGCCTTTGGGCCAACGATCGAAGGCGGCTTCTATTACGACTTCGAACTGCAGCAGCCGATTTCAGAAGAAGACTTTCCGGGCATCGAACAAGAGATGCGGAAACTAATCGCACTGGACGAACCCTTCGAACGAGTCGAACGATCACTCGACGAAGCGATCACGTTGTGCGCTCAATTGGAACAACCCCTCAAGGTCGAGCACTTACAATCGGGATTGGCCGAGCATGAGCACGTTTCGTTCTATCGCCAAGGCGAGTTTGTCGATCTGTGCCGCGGCCCCCATATTCCTTCGCCCAAGTGGATCGGTGCCTACAAGTTGCTGAGCATTGCCGGCGCGTATTGGAAAGGCGATCAATCGCGGCAAGTCCTGCAAAGAGTCTATGCGACGGCGTTTTTCAGCCAAGAAGACCTAGATGCTCACCTTCAACGCATCGAGGAAGCCAAACGGCGGGACCATCGGGTACTAGGTCGGCAACTGGGCCTGTTTCACATCGACGACATGGTTGGCCAAGGTCTGATTCTGTGGACTCCGAAGGGCTCCATCGTCCGGCAAGAGCTGCAGGACTTTATCTCACACCATTTGAAACGCCAGGGATACAGCCAAGTCTTTACCCCGCACGTGGGCAAACTTGACTTGTACCGCACGAGCGGTCACTTCCCTTACTACCAAGACAGCCAATACCCTCCACTGATCGATCGCGATCAGCTAAAGGCGTTGGCGGATGATGGGTGCGACTGCGCGAAGTTGGCTGGCCTGATGAAATCGGGCGACATCGACGGCTACTTGCTGAAGCCGATGAACTGCCCGCATCATATCAAGATCTACCAATCCCAGCCGCGAAGTTATCGCGATTTGCCGCTACGTTTTGCGGAGTTTGGCACGGTCTATCGTTTCGAGCAGTCGGGCGAACTAGGTGGCTTGACTCGGGTGCGGGGTTTCACTCAGGACGACGCGCATCTATTTGTTAGGCCGGATCAATTGTCCGAAGAAATTCGGGGCTGTCTGGAATTGGTCAAGATTGTGTTCGCGGCGATGGGCATGGACGACTACCATGTGCGCGTGGGCCTGCGAGATCCGGACAGCGACAAATACGTCGGCAGCGACGAGAACTGGCGACAAGCCGAAGAAGCGTGCCGTCAGGCCGCCGCGACCCTGGGCAAACCCTTTAGCGAGGAAAAAGGTGAAGCGGCATTTTATGGGCCCAAGATCGACTTTGTCGTGCGCGATTGCATTGGTCGCCATTGGCAATTGGGCACCGTTCAGGTCGACTACAACTTGCCGGAACGATTTGACCTGACCTACACCGGCAGCGACAACAAGCCGCATCGGCCGATCATGGTCCATCGTGCGCCGTTTGGTTCGATGGAGCGATTTGTCGGTGTACTGATCGAACACTTTGCCGGGGTGTTCCCGCTGTGGTTGGCTCCGGAGCAAATCCGTTTGCTGACCGTGAGTGAAAAAAGCGTCGAATACGCGGAGACCGTGGAAGCCAAGTTCAAAGCAGCCGGTCTGCGCGTGCACGGCGATTACCGCGGAGAAAAACTGGGCGGCAAGATCCGCGATGGGCAATTGGAAAAAGTCCCGTACATGGTGATCGTTGGTCCACGTGACGCGGAGGCGGGAACCGTCAGTGTCCGGGACCGGCATGAAGGCGACTTGGGCGCGATGACCATCGACCAAGCCCTGCTGCGATTTACCGACGAAATTCGTGAGAAACGAGTCCGGCAGGTCGCCCAATTGGCTCCGCCGGTCGAGAACACGGTTGTGGGTCACGAATATTGAGGTAGTCATGGCGAAGGTCGTTGTGGTGGTGTCGGGGGGAATCGCAGCTTACAAAGCCGCTGCTTTGGTGTCGTTGTTGGTCAAAAACCATTGGGACGTGCGGGTCGTGATGACAGCAGCGGCTCAGCAAATGGTTGGACCAGCAACGTTCGCCGCTTTGTCGGCCAAGCCAGTGGTCTGCGATACGTTCGATCCGGCGTTTCCTCTAGGCCCGCATATTGAACTGGCTCGATGGGCCGACATCATGGTCGTGGCACCAGCGACCGCAAATTGGCTTGCGAAAGCGGCCCACGGAATGGCGGATGATTTGGCTAGTCTGTTGTACGTGGCCTTTGCAGGGCCGACGTTGGTGGCCCCCGCGATGAACAGCGAAATGTGGCAGCATGTCAGCGTGCAACGCAATGTGGGGCAACTGCAAGCCGATGGCGTTCACTTCGTTGGTCCGGAAAGCGGTTGGCAAGCTTGCCGCACGAGCGGGGAAGGCCGCATGAGCGAGCCAACAGAGATCTTCGCTCGACTGCAAATTCTGAGTATCGCCCAGTGAGTCCGGCCAATGCGTCGGAGCCGCCCTGCCCCGGGCCACCTTTGGTCTCGTGGTGGTGGCGCGGCCTGTACGTCGCCTTGGGTTTATTGTTGGTGGCCATTGGCGTCGTGGGGGCGTACCTACCGGTTCTGCCCACAACGCCTTTCCTGTTGCTGGCGACCTACTTCTTGGCCCGTTCGTGGCCCGCGCTGAATCGTCGAGTCCACCGCTTGCCCGTATTTGGGACCTATTTGCGAGAGTGGGACGAACATCGCGGGGTGCGATTTGAAATCAAAATCTGGGCGTCGGCTGTGGCGATTGTCACGGCGGGAGGAGGACTATGGTTTAGCAATAAATCGGGTTGGATCCAAGGTCTCGTGATTGGTGTCGTGTTGGTGGGATTGGCGGTCGTTTGGTCATTGCCAACGATTCGCAGATCAGAAAAAAAGATCGCAGGAGATTCGTGAAAAACGCTCGTTGCCATGGGCGGAGAGCGGGGTTGGCCCGTTGAGGAAACGGGCTCGATTTGGTACACTCCACTGTGACAAAAATCGCGAAAAACAGCCCGTTTTTCGGCTGTTTCTACTTACTCTGAAGGGCCCTCGCCTTGTCGAACGAAGAATCCAACTCCAAACACTCCGCCGCGGATGGCTTGATCGTTCCTCAACCGATTCACGAAGAGCTAAAAGACAGCTACCTCGTGTACGCGATGAGCGTGATCGTTAGCCGCGCGTTGCCGGATGTGCGAGACGGTCTGAAACCCTCACAACGCCGGATTTTGGTCGCGATGAATGACCTGAATTTGACCCCCGGTGCCAAACGGGTCAAGTGCGCGAAAATCTCTGGGGATACGTCGGGCAATTATCACCCGCACGGCGAAGCGGTCATCTACCCCACCTTGGTCCGCATGGCCCAAGAATGGAACATGCGCTACCTGTTGGTCGATAAACAAGGAAACTTTGGCTCCATCGCAGGTTTGCCTCCGGCAGCCATGCGGTACACGGAAGCTCGGATGTCGCCCTTTGCGGCGATGATGCTGGAAGATCTGAAGCTCGCGACCGTCGACTACGTTCCTACCTACGACGAAGTTCGCACCGAACCGACGGTGTTGCCCAGCAAGCTGCCGAATCTTTTGGTCAACGGCTCCTCGGGTATTGCCGTCAGTATGGCGACCAGCATCCCGCCACATAATCTGGGCGAAGTCTGTGATGCGTTGGTGATGTTGATTGATAACCCGGCCGTGTCCATTCTGGAAATCATGCGAGTGCTGCCGGGCCCCGACTTCCCCACGGGCGGGATCATTTGTGGCCGTAGTGGCATTCACCGGGCCTATCACACCGGTCGCAGCAGTATTGTGGTGCGTTCGCATTGCACGATCGAAGAATACAAGAAGAACCGCTATCGAATTGTCGTCAATGATATTCCGTATCAGTTGACGCGAGATTCGGTCGTCGAAAAGATTGCGGCTTTGGTAAAAACCGATCGAATCAAAGGCATCTCGGCAATCAAAGACTTGAGCGACCTCAACGAGCCGGTCAAGTTGTGGATCGAGCTCAAGTCCGACGCGGACCCCGAGGTCATCCTCAATCAGTTGTATCAGTTCTCTCCATTGCAATCGACGTACTCGATGATCTTCCTCGCGTTGGTGGACGGCAAGCCACGTGAGCTGACCATCAAGAACATGTTGGAGGAATTCCTGCGGCATCGACTAGAAGTGATTCGTCGCCGCACCAACTTTTTGTTGGTCCGTGCGCGGCGGCGAAAGCATACGGTCGAAGGTCTGTTGTTGGCGATGGCCGACTTGGACCAGATCATCGCGATCATTCGCAAATCCAAGACGCAAGCGGAAGCCAAAGAACGCTTGATGGGCGTCGAGTGCCCCGCGTCGATGCTGGGACGAGCGTTGGGCGAGGAAGGATTTTCGGCTTTCCAACAAGAACGCGGCGTTGCTGATGTCTATTACCTGACCGGCGTGCAAGCCGATGCGATTCTACGAATGACCTTGGGTCAGTTGGTCAACTTGGAACAGGAGAAGTTGGCGGACGAGTTCAAGGCCTTGTTGGCGGAGATCTTGGAATACTTGCGAATATTGTCTGATGAAAAAATCATGATGGGCATGATTCGTGATGATCTGCT
>JAEUIP010000114.1 GCA_016795075.1 Planctomycetaceae bacterium
TAGCATATCCATCAGAAAGAATGGTACCTACTGAAACCCGATCTCCTTTCTTTACAATTGGTTTAAGATTAATACAGGTTGCCTGGTTGGTTCTGGCAAACTTTGTTAAAGAATATTCCTTTACGTTTTCTTCAAACGATACCAGATTTTCTTCTTCATTCCGATCGTAACGAATTACAATTTTGGTGGAATCTACAAATTCAACAGCTCCTTCACCTTCAGCAGTAATCAACATTCTCGAATCGTGTGCAACTTTAGCTTCCAATCCTGTTCCGACAATAGGTGCATGTGGACGAATTAATGGAACGGCCTGACGTTGCATGTTGGAACCCATCAACGCACGGTTGGCGTCGTCGTGTTCCAAAAACGGAATCAAACTGGCCGACACCCCAACCATTTGATTCGGAGCCACGTCCATGTACTGAACTTCGTCGGGAGGCACCATTTGAAAGTCACCACCGAACCGAGCGACGATCGCGCCACCCATTTGCTTCTCACCGATCATCAAGCCGTCTTCGTGTCGTGTATCGGCCGGAGCCACGTACACATTACGTTCTTGATCCGCTCGTAAAAACTCAAAGTCATTGGTCAAACGCCCATTCTTCAGGATGCGATACGGTGTCACCAAGAATCCGTAATCATCCACACCAGCGTACATGGCCATCGACGTGATCAAGCCGATGTTCGCACCTTCAGGCGTCTCAATCGGGCAGATACGACCGTAGTGGGAAATGTGAACGTCGCGAACCTCAAAGCCCGCACGCTTTCGATTCAAACCACCAGGTCCCAAGGCGGAAAGCCGACGCTCGTGAGTCAACTGACTCAGTGGATTCGTTTGGTCAACCACTTGACTCAATTCACCGCGACCAAAGAAGTACTCGATCGCAGCCGAAACGCTCTTGGGATTCACCAAAACCCGAGGAGTCATGTCCTCCTGATCTTTCAAACTCATTCGCTCTTTGACCGTACGAGCCAGTTTCAAAAATCCCTTGCGGATTTCATCACAGGCCAACTCATCGATCGTACGCAATCGTCGATTTCCCAAATGGTCAATATCGTCGATTTGAGCATTGCCACCGCGAGTGGCTAGTTCAATGACGTACTTCATACTGGCCAAGATATCAACGGGTTTGAGCGTCTGTTCTTTTTCCGAGATCCCCAATCCCAACTTGCGATTGATGCGGAACCGCCCAACTCTACCTAAACGATAGCGATTCGAGTCGTAGAACTTTTCCTCAAACAAGGTCCGCGCACGTTCCAAGCTCGGTGGATTTCCCGGACGAAGCCGTTGATAGATCCGCATCAACGCTTCTTCATGGCTGCTGGTCGTATCTTCCGCCAACGAATTCAACAACAGCGAATTCTTTGGAACATCAATCACGTCAATTTGCTTCACACCGCTGGCCGAAATCGCGTCCGCAACGGCCTGTGAGATCTTTCTTCCGGCTTCGACCAACAACTCGCCGGCTTGCTTCGTGCCCTGCGGATACACCACGTCATCGACAGAGATCTTATCGACAATCTTGGCGATGTTCTTTTTGTCCGCGACCTTCACCGTGGTGGGTTCGTAAAACGCTCGCAAGATGTCGCAATTTTCCGAGTACGCAGGATCCATTGCTCGCAACAGCGTCACGACCGAAAACTTGCTGCTTTGATCGATTCGGACCGTCATCGAGTCCTTTTTCGTAATATTGATCTCGATCCAACTTCCACGTTCTGGAATCACGCGGCAACTGGGGTATTCCCGCTCGCTCGTCCCATCGGACTCCATCACGAAGTCGATCCCAGGGCTGCGATGCAACTGACTAACCACAACCCGTTCCGCACCGTTGATGATGAACTCGCCACCACCCAACATGACCGGGATATCACCGAGATAAACTTCCTCTTCAATCGGCTGCTCTTTGTTCAATCGCAGCCAAACTCGGAATGGCATTCCATACGTCAATCGCAGATAGCGACACTCTTCCGGAGTGTAACGCGGCTTGCCCAACTCGTACCGAACATAATCTAGTTGGATGTTGCCGTCGTAGCTGACGATTGGGAAAATCTCACGTAGCACACCCTCCAGCCCATGGTCCTTGCGCTTGTCAAACGGAACTTCCGCTTGCAAAAACGCTCTGTAGGCGTTGGTTTGAATGCAGCTCAGATCCGGCGGGGCTGGGTATTCGATCCCAGAACCAAATCGCCGCGCCGAGGTTGGGCTCAAACGTCGTTGTGCCGATGTTGCCATTACTTCGCCTTCTCCGAAAAAACTTTATTTGCCCCAGCAACCGCTACCCGACCCCAAAATGAAACGTCACCTCGGTCAAGTTGGGGAAACTGCTCCAGCGTGGTTCGCAATCGTCATCGAACCTCCAGCCGCGAGGTCTCGACCCAGACTCGACACGCACCCTTCGCGCAGAAAGCCCCTGGACCTCCAACCCGAATGTCTCCAACTGACCAGTTTGAAGAAAAAATGACACGATCGAAAGGAGAAATTTATTTGTCGGCCCGTTGCCGTCCGATTACTAAAGACTCGGCAACTTAACAATTGGTTCAGAGTTCGAGCTTCCCAACAATAAAACGAAGGCCATACGTGCACAGGAAACCCGCCTAGCGTCCAGATCAGACGCCAGGACGCCGCTTCACCGCAAACGCTGGACCGCATTAAACGCAGAATTCCGGTGCAATCCGTCAAAGAATTCACCCGCAAGAAACCAACCGCAACGAGATCTCCGGTAATGCAGTAATCGCACCAACCAAGCAACTTCAACGGAAAACCGCTCAAGAAGCTCCGCCACAACACTGCAACCGACAACTCGACCCGACCAACGGTCATCCCGACCGCAAGACAACCCACCAGTTTAAGGCATTCCGCCTCAACTGTCTACACGACTTCGACCGAAACCGCAGCTAATTCCGGCAGACCAGGTCTGCCGGAATCACGCAATTCATGGTCAGCCTGCGAGTTACTTGATTTCTACAGATCCACCGGCAGCTTCCAGTTCAGCCTTGATCTTGGCTGCTTCAGCCTTTTCAACGCCTTCCTTAATCTTAGCCGGAACGCCTTCAACCATCTTCTTGGCGTCCATCAGCGAAGCGCCGGTCAGGTTCTTGACGACCTTAACAACATCAAGCTTCTTATCACCGAAGCTGGTCAAAATTACATCAAATTCGGTTTGCTCTGCCACAGGGGCAGCCGCCGCAGCGGGACCGGCCATCATAACCGCGCCGCCAGCAGCAGCTTCAATCCCGTGAGCGTCCTTCAAATAGTCGCTCAATTCCTTGGCTTGCTTCAAAGTCAACCCGGCAATCTTATCGCCCAAAGTCTTCAGCTCAGCAGACACTTCCAATACAGCACTTTCGGACATGACGTTCTCTATCCTTCTCGACAAAAAAGGCGCTGTGCCAAAGCCGTTTCAAAAACGCGAATCAGCAGCACAACTCCCCGACCATGAATTGACCTAATTTACAAATCCAACGATCCTCCGGCTCACACAGCCAGAAGCTGCTGGTATTTACTCTTCGCCTGCCATTTTCTTGATTTGCCCGGCAAGCTTCCCGCCAGGTCCCTTGAGCTGGGCCGCCAATTGAGCACCGGGACCCAAGATCTGCCCAACCAACATCGCCAGCTGTTCGCGACGATTTGGCCATTTGGCAATCTCTTTGACTTTGTTCGGGTTCAACGCCTCGCCGTCCATGACCCCACCGCGCGTTTCAAAGCCAGGAAACTCTTTTTCCTGAGCCTGAATCTCGACGATGTCTTTTACCAGACTTACAAAGTCTTCGCCGCCGTAAACAACCGCCGACGAGCCCTTCAGGCCGAGAAAAGCCGGATGCAACGATGTCCCTTCGGTTGCTTTCCTGGCCAAGTTGTTCTTGACGACCACGACCGAAATGTTCCGGCGCCGCAGGGCCTTTCGCAAATTCGTCGTCTTGATGGCGTCCATCCCCACGACGTTTACGACCAAGCAGTCCTGAACGCTGCTCAACCTATTTTTGATCTCGCTCGTGATCAATTCTTTGACTTGCTTGCTCATGCTTCCATCACCGCTTTTGTCAACCGAAACCCAGAATTCAATTCGCTACCACAGCTACTAAGCCGAGATCTTAATCCCGGGGCTCATCGTCGCCGCCAAAGTGACACTTCTTACAAAGGTCGCCTTCACCGCCATCGGCTTTAGCGAAACGACGTAATCCAAGAATGCTTGGACATTCTCGCGCAGCTGTTCAGCCGAGAAACTAACCTTGCCTACAACTGCATGAACATTTCCACCCTTGTCGTTGCGAAACTCCACCTTACCGGCTTTGTACTCGCGAACGGTTTTGGCAACGTCCATCGTGACCGTGCCGGCACGAGGGCTCGGCATCAAATTGCGAGGGCCCAAGAACCGACCCAAGGGACCAACCATCCCCATCATGTCGGGCGTGGCAATACAGACATCAAAATCCATCCAGCCACCAGAAATCCGCTTGGCCAAATCTTCCTGGCCAACTTCGTCCGCACCCGCCTCTTTGGCGGCCGTCGCCAAAGGTCCTTTGGCGAAAACGACGACCCTCTGCGATTTGCCGATACCATGCGGCAACACCAGCGACCCACGGACAATCTGATCCGCCTGAGCAGGATCAATCGCCAAATTCATATGAATTTCAACGGTCTGGTCGAATTTGGTCGTCCCAAAATTCTTCAGAATGTCGACAGCCTGGCCCAACGCCACGGGCTGTGCAGGAACTTTGCCAATAAGAGCGCGATAGCGCTTCGAAGTCTTAGCCATTATCTTACCTCCCGCCATCGGCGGTTCAAACGGTTATGAATTGGATCAAATTGTTCGCAACTACGGAGTCATCCGAACCTTTATCGAGGTTCTTTCGTTACTAACCCTCGATTTCAATGCCCATACTTCGTGCCGTACCCATGATCATTCGCCGAGCATGCTCCAGATCTCGAGCATTCAGATCTTTCATCTTCTGCTCGCAGATCGCATCGACGTGTGCCATCGTAACTTTTCCAACCTTGGTTACGTTCGGAACTCCTGACCCACTTACGATGCCAGCCGCCTTTTTCAACAGGGCCGCAGCAGGAGGGCTTTTCAACACGAAGTCAAACGTACGGTCGTTGTAGCAATTGACCACGACCGGAATGGGCATTCCGTTGTACTCGCGGGTTGCTTCGTTAAACTGGGAAACAAATTGTCCCAAGTTGATACCGAATTTACCCAACGAAGTACCAACCGGAGGGGCTGGAGTCGCCTGACCGCCAGGAACTTGAAACTTGCCTTGACCAACTAGCTGTTTCGCCATCTTTGACTCGACTTTATACTTTCACAACCTTCCAACCGACGGCAAAACCCTTTGTTCGTCCACCAGCGGAGGGGCATAATGTAGCTACTTTTTTTTTCTTGACAACTTCCCTCGGGCCATTTTTCGCAAAACACGCAAAAAAACTCACCCGTGGTGATATCAAATACTCTCAACTTGCCAATGATCCAGTTCGACCGGGTTAAGCCGACCAAAAATGTTGATGAGCACCGTCACGCGACCGTTCCGTTCATCAATCGCTGAGACGTCACCCTCAAAGTTCTCGAAGTTGCCGTCTTTGACACGCACTTTGTCGCCAATCTTCTGCTTGATTGACGTCTTGATGTCCTCTTTCTTGCCGCCCTCTTCAGGCTCCAGGGGGCGAGATGCCTTGAGGATTTTCTCGATTTCTGCTTGTCCCAACGGAGTTGGCTTGCCGCCCATGCTCGTAAAGTCGCCAATTCCTGCCGTGTCCCGCACCAGCCACCAGGACTCTTCCGTCAAGGCCATGTTCACCATGATGTAGCCCGGGTAAAGCTTTCGCTTCACGATCCGCGACTTGCCAGCCTTTGTGAACTCACGAACGTCTTCGGTTGGCACTAGCATTTCGCCGAAATAGCCGCCCAGTCCAAATCTTTGCACTCGACGCTTTAACGTGTCGCACACCGAGGTTTCGCGATTGACCTGAGCCTTCAGGATGTACCATCGCTTTTCCAGGGCCCCGGGGTCCACTGGCACCGCGTCATCATCTACCGATGGAAGGTCGTCATCGTCATCCGGGTACGTCTCCGACGTCGAGGCTGTCTCTTCGCCGCCATCGGCAAGTTCGGTATGGCTTGCTTCTAAGGCCTCGTCGCCAACAACTTCGTCCGACGGACTGTTTAAATCGGCTTGATCTTGGTCATCCATCGCAGGGAGCGAAACCTCGATATCCGACAAGTCTCTCTCTTCGTTCATACTTAATCCAACCTGCAATTCCAAAGCCAAGTACTAGCGAACACCAAGCCACGTGAAGATCGCGGTCCAGATAAAGTCAAATCCGAACATCAATACAGCAAGCGAAACAACTACGAACAAAACAACCGCCGCACCCGCAATGAGTTCCTTTTTTGTCGGCCAGGTAACTTTTCGCATCTCTGCTTCGACACCGATTAGGAAGTCGGTGAAAGAAGGAATGTTTACCGATCGGTACGCCAACCAGAACGCCACACCGCCAACAGCAAAGGCGGACACGTACGTGGCGACTTCATTGCCGCGAAACCAGTCAAGCAAGTAAGCTGCGAAAAGCCACAGCGCCAGGCCAAGTAACAACCAAAGTGCGAAAAAAGTCACTTGGCGAACGACGCGACCTTGGTTGGGCTTGAACACCGACGTCGATATTATCGCCGAGGTGATCTGCGACATCACTGACTCATCCCCATCCTTAGGTTTCGCCATTGAACTCATCGATCATTTCCTTGCACAAAACCAATTCACGCCATCTCAAGCAGGGGCGGAGGGACTCGAACCCGCAACCGCTGGTTTTGGAAACCAGTGCTCTACCAATTGAGCTACACCCCTAAACTAGAACGCAAGGAAACCAACACAGGTGTTTCCTTGCGTTCCGGGTACCGTATCGAATTTGGGGTTATACACCCCAAATTCTTCTTACTTCAGAATCTTGGTAACGACGCCGGAACCGACAGTCTTACCACCTTCGCGAATTGCAAACCGGACGCCTTCGTCAATGGCGACGCCCTTGTGCAATTCAACCGTCATTTTGATATTATCGCCAGGCATGCACATTTCAGCACCCACCAAGTCGGCAGTTCCAGTCACGTCGGTCGTGCGGAAGAAGAACTGGGGGCGGTAGCCGCTAAAGAACGGCGTGTGGCGACCACCTTCATCTTTGCTCAAGCAGTAGACTTCGGCTTCAAACTTGGTGTGAGGCGTGATGCTACCTGGCTTTGCCAAAACCTGGCCGCGTTGGATGTCGTCCCGCTTGACACCGCGTAGCAAGCATCCGACGTTGTCGCCAGCGCGACCTTCAGGCATGCTCTTGCGGAACATTTCTACACCGGTGCAAATCGTCTTCGGCGACTCTTCCGAAAGGCCGATGATTTGAACTTCGTCACCAACCTTGACCACGCCGCGTTCGATACGACCGGTGGCCACTGTACCGCGACCTTCGATCGAAAAGACGTCTTCAATCGCCATCAAGAATGGCTTGTCGTCTTCGCGGACAGGTTCTGGGATATTGGCGTCAATCGCGTCCATCAGGTCCGAGATGCACTTGCTGGCAGTCGGGTCTGCTGGATTTTGGTAGGCTGGCAACGCGCTACCACGTACGATTACAGCGTTGTCGCCGTCAAAATCGTACTTGCTCAGCAAGTCGCGAATTTCCATTTCGACCAATTCCAACAACTCTTCGTCTTCCACCAAGTCGCACTTGTTCAAAAACACAACCAGGGCTGGAACGTCCACCTGCTTGGCCAACAGAACGTGTTCTTTCGTCTGCGGCATCGGGCCGTCTGCGGCCGAAACCACAAGAATAGCGCCGTCCATCTGGGCGGCACCGGTGATCATGTTCTTGATAAAGTCGGCGTGACCGGGGCAGTCGATGTGAGCATAGTGACGCTTGGCTGTTTCGTACTCGACGTGAGCCACCGCGATCGTCACGGTTTTGGTGGAGTCGCGAACGGTTCCACCCTTGGCGATTTCCGAGTATTCCTTGAACTGAGCCAAACCTTTTGCCGCCTGGACCGCCAGGATCGCGCCAGTCGTTGTGGTCTTGCCGTGGTCAATGTGACCGATGGTCCCAACATTTACGTGAGGTTTGTTACGAACAAATTCCGCCTTGGCCATTAGTTTTCCCTACCGTTACACGATTCCAAAAAAAGTTTGATCACCCACCCCAACACAACTCCACAACCCCGTTCAATCGATCATGCGGAACCGATGCCCAAACAAGCATCAGCATCCGTAGACAGCCACGAGGAGTTAGCGAAAGACTCGAACAACCGAACCAATCGACTAACTCAAATGTGGAGCCCAAAGCTGCTGATGGGACTTGAACCCATGACCTCTTCCTTACCAAGGAAGTGCTCTACCACTGAGCTACAGCAGCCTTCACAAAGCGGGTGAAGGGAATCGAACCCTCGTCTTCAGCTTGGAAGGCTGTTGCTCTACCATTGAGCTACACCCGCAGACAGTGGGGGGAGCAGGATTCGAACCTGCGAAGTCCGAAGACAACAGATTTACAGTCTGTCCCAGTTGGCCACTTTGGTATCCCCCCGATCAGGAAATTCCCGATGGATCAGCCCCTTGCTGCCCCAGAAAACGATCCATTAGGGTTCCGGGAAACACCAAAGGATACTGAATGCCCTTGGTTTCTCCAAGGGCCAAACCCGCGATTTTCTAATGTCGTCTGTCGCGTGCGAGGACTTGCGTCACCGCCATACGATTTCCATCGATCCAAAAAAGCCAGCGAAGGGATTCGAACCCACGACCGGCTGATTACAAATCAGCTGCTCTACCAACTGAGCTACACTGGCATTGAGGCTTCGATCGGACCGGATGGATGCAGCCAACATCGAGCCGCAGAGTATAACCGTCTGGTTTCAGGGTGCAATCCCAAAACGCCACCTGCGGTCCCTCACCCATCCAGAGTGGGACTCGTCAATCTCGGTTCGCGGGTTATCGGACGTTTTCCCTCGGTCCTGCATGAAAAACGGCCCGCCTGGGTTACTCGGCCCGATCTTGGTGAGCATTTTGTCGGGTGGCCGAACGCTGTCGGCGGACCAGAATTGATCTTGCCGGTAATTAGGACTACGTCTAGAACCTTCCAGCGGGAAAAGGAGTTCCCTTTGTCACTATTAGCTCGGATGCTGCATCATGTTCCAGTCGGTCGTCGATCAAGTTGTCAAATTGCAAGCCGTAACCGTCGCAGCGTGGCATCAAACGCCAATAGAACTTAGCCAACCCGTCCACGAAGTCGCGACGCTAGTCCGCCGTGAACTGCCACCTACCGGTCACGATTCCGCCAGTCGATTCTGTCGCGGTTTGATTGGCAACTTGGGCTTCTTGGAAGTTGTTTGCCGCCAGCACAGCTACAATTATCTGCTATGGCACGAAGAGGATCTCGCGCGCTCGCCGGCCGCGACGGACACGCAAATCGCGCAGGTCAAACGCGCCATTGATCGCTACAATCAGCAACGAAATGATTGGATTGAACGTACGGACGATTGGCTCGCGCAATACCTTGAAGCTCAAAACGTGCATGCTCCCGACGACGCGATGATGAATACGGAGACGCCTGGATCTACCTTTGATCGGTTAAGTATTCTTGCCTTGCGGCTCTACCATCTGCGCGAAGAATTGGCAAGAAATGACGCGACGGCCGAACATCGAGCCAAAGTGGGCCTGAAACTCCAGACCTGCGAACTGCAACACGTGGAGCTGGCCGAGGCACTCGCCGGTCTATTGGCAGATATCCACTCAGGACGCAAGCGACATCGTACGTATCGTCAATGCAAGATGTACAACGATCCGACGATGAACCCCGCCATCTATCGCGCTGGTCGCTCCGGGAAGGCCGCTTGATCCGAGTGTTTTCAGGACCATTCCCGAATGCTTGTCTTGCGTATCGGGACATCCGGCAGGGACTCTAAAAATAGTCGTCCGTAATACTTGCTCACGATCCGTGAATCCAGGACCACGACCTGTCCATAGTCGTATGCGGTGCGAATCAGTCGTCCAAATCCCTGCTTGAACTTGATCACGGCCTCGGGCAATTGATAAGAATTGAATGGGTTGCCCCCCGCCTGTCGAATTGCCTCCAATCGAGCTTCAAGCAAGGGATGGTCCGGCACGCTAAACGGCAACTTCGGAATCATAACGTTGGTTAAGGCGGGGCCTGGAACATCGACCCCCTGCCAAAAGCTGTCGGTCCCCAGCAGGACTCCTTGCGGATTTGCGCGAAATTCTTCCACCAATCGAGTGCGTGGGATACCATCCGCTTGTGAATACAGCATCCAACCGCGTTCCCGGAGCCACGGTTCTAGGAATCGCTGCATTTTCGTCAACGCGGAGTACGAGGTAAACAAGATAAACGAATGCCCCCCATGTTTCGCGATCCAATGGCAGGCGGCTTTGAAGCAAGCTTGGTCGTACGCGTCGCGAGCATCTGGGGGTGGCATGTCGTAAGCCACAATCAACTCGGCCTGCTCGGCGTAGAGGAATGGACTTCCCAAATGCAACTGTCTGGTATCCAACAAGCCGACTCGGGACCGAAAAAAATCGAACGAAGCTGCCTGCTCATCTGTTTGCCCACCCGTTGCCAGCGTCGCACTGGTCATCACCACCGACGGTGTGTTGGCAAATAGAGTCCGACGAAGCACCCGGCCCACATCAATGGGCGCCGCCATCAAGGCAGTCAACCACCCGGTGCGCCGTCGGCGAACCTCGATCCAGTACACGAAATTTTCGTCGGATTGCTCGCACCACTGCAGCAACCGATCGGCCAAGAAACCTAGCCCCTCTGCGGCGGACTCGAAGTTCTTTTTGATCGAAGCATCTTTAGCGTCTTCCGCGACCGTTTGCAGTTTACCGGCTAACTTTTTGAGCAAGCCCGATAAGCGGTTCTCGACAATACAAGCCTGTCGAACTCGGCGGCAACCGGCCTGCATATCGTCTGACGTGCGATAGAATTCCGCCGCGGTACCTGCCGACGGTTCCAACGAACTGCGTTGTCCATGCGCGTTGGTCGTTTGATGTTCGCGGTACCAATCCAAACAACGCTCGAAAAACTTGTCGGCCGTATCCTGAATTCGCAAGACCTCCTGCTGCAGGTTGACCAAGTCATGCTCGACCAACAGACCGCGATTGGATCGCGAGTTGTACAAACGCTGGAGTCGGTAAGAGACCTGCCCGCTGGTCACGCCCAAGCCCAAGTGGTCCGCGGCGACCGACTCCATGGTGTGGGCTTCGTCCAGAATAACCGCATCGTAGTTGGGCAGGAAACTACCACCTTCACTGCGGAGTGCCAAGTCGGTAAAAAACAGGGCGTGATTGACGACTAGAATCTGCGCCTGAGCGGCGCGTCGACGTGCCTGAAAGTAAAAGCACTTTTCATAGGTGGGACACTTGCGCCCGAGACAATTACTCCCGTCGCTGGCTACTTCCTCCCAAACTGCGGGGCTCGGCTTGAACGGCAAATCCGACAAGGAACCATCCGTGGTCGACTTCGACCATTCTCGGATTTTCCCCAACTCAACGAGATCGGTTTGATGTTCGAACAATGTCGCGGAGCGATTGATCGCTTGATCGAGTCGCCGCAAACTAATGTAGTTCCCTCGGCCTTTCACCAACACGGCCGAGAATTCGCGCGGCAGAACGCTGTTGAGGAACGGCAAATCTTTTTGAATCAGTTGTTCTTGTAGGCTGATTGTATGGGTTGAGATAACGACTCGGCCGTTTCGTTCTTGTCCAGTTTTGTGGCTTTTGGCCTTGCGGAATTCTTGGTCGGTAATTGCGAGAATGGCTGGAACCAAATACCCGAAACTTTTGCCCACACCGGTGCCAGCCTCAACGACCAAATGCTGTTCATCCATAATGGCCGCCTGAACCGCGTCAGCCATCGCGACCTGTTGCGGGCGAATTTCGTATTGTTTGAGTCGCTTCGCGATCAACCCGTTGGATCCAATGACGCTCTGAATGTTCAGGCCGTCGGGTTCGTTGAGTTTCGCCAAGTCCGGGAAATCTGGATCGCCCTCGCTTCCGCTCATTGTCGGCCACTCTTTTTGGGGTTCTGGAGCATCCGAAGGACTGTCCGGAAGCATGCCCTCGTCGTCGTCAGGTGGTCGGTTTTCCAAGACGATCTACTTCCAGCGAGAACAGATTAGCAGTCGGCACTTTGCCTACACCACCTAACGTGCGAATCATACCGCGTTGCCGAGTGGACTCGCCAGCCCTCTGGTACTCGTCAGATCTGTTTGGGTGATCCTGGCAGTTTTTAACGCCTGTGCCGATTTTGGCTGTTTTTTCGAATGTGCCTCATCGAACAGTGAGACGTCATTTTCCGGTGTGTTTGGCACGATAAATCCGGTGGTGCGGGTCCTCCCGGTTCCTTCGGAAAAGGCGAAATTGATGTTTATGACGCAAACAGCCAAGCGGCTTCAGCGTGTCCTCGGTCGAGTTGGGCTGGGCGGACTCTTGGCAACTGGGCTCGTGGTCAGCGGTTGTCAGTGGCAAGAAAAGCCAATCAATCTTTCGGCCAACTCGAATCCACTGGCGATTCGATCGTCGCAATTGGAAATCGAATATCCCGATCTTGAGTGCGAAGCACCTCGGCCTGATGCTTCCGTGACGCCCAATACGCTTCGGGATTTTGAATCGTTAACGCCTCAGCCCATCACGCTGGAAGACGCGATTCGCATGACCCTGGAGCGCAGTCCGGTTCTCCAGAAAATGGGCGGGCAAGTCATCAGTTTGCCGGCCATGAGTTCGACGATCTATGACCCCGCTTTGGCAGCGTCTGATCCGAACCTCAGTTCCGAAGCAGCGTTATCTGCTTTTGATGCGCAATTCACCCACAGCATGTACTTGGACAGTTCCGAACGCCGCTTCAACAACCTGTTCTTCGGTGCGGGTGCCCAGCTGTTGAATTCGAAGCGCGGGACGATATCCACGGACATTTCCAAAACGACCGCCGCAGGAACGACGTTTTCACTTCGAAATCTGACCGATTATCAAAAGAATAACTCTCCGGCAAACTTATTCCCTGGCGCATGGGACAATGTCACCTTGGCTGAAGTCCGACAGCCGTTGCTGGCAGGCGCAGGGACCGAAGTCACGCGGATCGCGGGACCAAATGCCAGAATCGGCAACTACAACGGCGTGCTGATCGCCCGCATCCGCGAAGACGTTGCACTGGCTGATTTCGAAATGGCGGTCCGAGATCTGGTGCGTGATGTCGAAGTCACTTATTGGCAGCTGTATTTTGCTTATCAAGATTTGGATGCGAAGTTGTCGGCACAGGAAGCCGTACGTGAGCTGTGGGACAACCGAAAAGACCAGGCGCAGGCCGGTACGCGGCGGAATGCGGATGAGGCGCAGTCTCGACAACAGTACTTCAACTTTCGTGCCCAAGTTGAAAACGCTATTGTCGGCACCGGCGCTTCAGGGACTGGATTGTATAACACCGAACGCCAATTGCGCCGACTGATGGACTTGCCTGTGAGCGATGGTACGTTACTCCGCCCCACTTCGGCTCCGAATGTGGCGCCGATTCGATTTGACTGGGATGCCTCGATCGACTTGGCGCTCGAGAACCGGCCTGAAATCCGACGCCAGCGTTGGATTGTCCGCCAGCGTGAATTGGAGCTGGTGGCAGCTAAGAATCTTAGCCAATGGCGGATGGACCTCGTTGCCAACTACGCTAACCGTGGCTTTGGCGACAATTGGATTGGTGCTCAGAGCGCACTCCAAGATCAGTTGAGCGGTGACTTGGACGATTGGCGTATGGGATTGGAAGTGAATGGACCATTCGGTCGCCGTGCCGGCCATTTGGGGGTCAAAAACGCAGAACTTGGGCTGGCTCGTGAACGCGTGCGATTGGACGAACAGCAAAAGCAGCTGATGAACGATTTGGCGAACGCTTATAGCGAAGTCGATCGAGCCTACGCGCAAATCGAATCCGTTGTAAACGCTCGAATTGCAGCTGAAGAAGAGGTCAGTTTGAAAAATTTGACCAAAGACAATGATCAAGATGGTGCCTTCTTCTACTTGGACGCACTTCAGCGGGCGACGAATGGTGAATCGGCAGTCCATCGCGCCATCGTGGATTACAATACAGCACTGCTCAATTATGCGGTTGTCTCTGGGGCGTTACTCAGTAACTACAACATTCACCTAGGTGAAGATCCTTCTTCTTCCGGTGTCGTCCAGGCAGCGGCCTGGAGTAGCCAGTTCTATCGCGGTGGCGTAGATCAGCGCCCAGTATCTCTACCGGTAAGTAGCGGTCCTGTGACGCCGAGACCATTACTGCCGCAGGCCAGGCCGATCGTCGAATCCGCTCCGGGAGTCGTCGGCAGCTAAAGAAAATTTTGGTGCCACCCACTTATATACCCGGAACTTGGTGCACCCAGTGGCTCGGCGAGGGATACCTTGTACTATGCGTTGGTATCGACCGGAAAGCCGGAAACGAACAGTAAATCAGGTAGGAGAAAATAGCGCCACATATCGCTAAGGAACGACATACTTCAATCGATTGGCGATGAGTGTTTACTACTCAGAGGCCTTTGAAGCTAACGGAGTTAAGATAATTGGATTAATCGTTCGGGCTTCGTTTGTGCCGACGGAATCATGCGGGATCGTTGGCGATACCAGCATCCGTATCTGCAGTCATCGTCCACTGACCGCCCGTGGAGCCAACGGAAGATCGACCTGTTTTTGATTTGCTCGGGGGCGAAGTTTGACTTTATGGCCAATCAATGTTCGGCTCAGTTTTTTGTGGCACTTCCTTGCAAGTGCCTCTGACCTCGGTGCCAGCGTTTTCCGTGCTGTTGGGCGTGTTCGGCCATGGCGTCCGAATGCCCGGCACAACTGCTCTGGCCAAAGTACCTCTTGAAATTCCACACGACGTCGCGCCAAACTTCGCCGTCGATGCCGATGCGATTCAAGACCGACTGGGCAACTTCGTGATCCGCCCCGTGCGTATCGTGACTTGCGTCTTGTGCTGTCCAACGCAAGAGACTCACGTAGTCGTCCCAATCTAGTCGCAAGAAACCTCGATCGCTGGCCCGCAGTCCCTCTCGATGAGCTTGTGGATCGGTGGACAGCACCTCTGTGGACAAAGTTAACGGAGCCAGCCAACCGTCGCGACGGATCCGGCGACCATTCTTACGCTGGATATGCCGCCCCTGTTTCTTGAGTTCCTCCTTTTGCTGGACCACCGTTTTGTGCTTATGAAAATCGCCCGCGACTTCGTGGCTAAGCACCACCAGATCAAATGCCGCCGAGTCGATCTCCTGGCCACGCTGGCCTGCTAGTCGATCATACGCCGAAGTGTGGAGTGCTTGCTCAAGCGACTGGGCCATGGCAGCTCGAATCGGATTCAAGTCGACGTACATCGAACAAGCTAACAAACCAGTCTCGTCCACGATTCTTTGAGCCTTGAAGCGGCCCTCCCAGAACCGCCCCGTGCATTCATCTTGATGATTTG
>JAEUIP010000115.1 GCA_016795075.1 Planctomycetaceae bacterium
CGCCGAATCCCGCTTGAACACTCATGACCAACACCACATCACACAACTCGACGACCGCGGCGACATCGGCAACGGGCGTACCGGGGTTGAGCACAATTCCGGCTCCAGCCCCGGTGCGATGAATCTGCTCGAGCACACCAGCGTGGTCCGGAGTGGCTTCGGCATGGAAGGTGATGATGTCCGATCCGGCGTCGCGGAAGGCGTCGATGTACTGAGTCGGATTGGCGATCATCAGATGCACGTCCAATGGCAACTTGGTGACTCGCCGGAGTGATTTCACAACGCTCAGGCCATACGAGATGTTGGGGACAAAAACGCCATCCATGATGTCCAAGTGCAAGGCTTGAAAACCGGCCGCCTCCAAACGTTCGGCTTCGCGTTGCAAGTTTGCGAAATCGCATAAGAGCAGGGACGGCAAAATGACGGTGGGCTGCGTCAGGATATTCGACGGTAGAGTTGCCATGCTCACGTCTAAAACACTCCGGCCATAAACAGCACAAAAACAATAACCAGAGCCAATACCACCAACATAATGATCAGTGCGACGACGCCACCGGCTCCACTCTGCCCACTGGATGGATCAAGATCGTCCACCGGAGCGTACCTTAACGCTGCTTCGTGTTTGGCTTGGGCCTCGGCTTTGCGATGCGCTGCATAATCCGCTTCGGAAATATCTTCAAACCCAGGATCTTCCACAACATGATTGGCCAAGGGACTGGGTGTTCCGCGTGGCCGCTGATATTCCGTGCTGGGAAAGACTTGATTCGGGTTCGGCGGAATGGGCTGCAGCCCGAACTCGGCTTCGAGTTTGGCAATTCGCGCCCGTTCAACCGAATCCGCGTGATTCGCGGAGCCCGTGGTGGCGTTCGCCCGGGGAGCGGTTTTACCCGCGGCCGTCGCCCCGACCGTTGGTGCGGCGACCACAAACGCTTTGCCGCAAGCTTGACACTTGACCTGTTTCCCCAAGGTCGATTCCGCAACTTGGTACGCCTTGCCGCAATGAGTACACCGAGTTGCAATTGGCATGACGAGAAAACCTGGCTTTTGAGGACGGTGGAAGGGGATGCCGCTGAACGACTCGAAAACCGGAGCAAACGCCTTGCGGCCAAAGGCTTATCGACAAGACTCCATGTTTTGAATCCCCACAAATCCATTTTGCTTGGCCGAGCGACCCATGAGAAGTCCTGTTGCCGAAAACAGTCATTGATGATTCGGCTTTTATGCTGACCAAGCAGGGCCGTTCGGAGCTCGTTTTTCCGCAGGCGCCAATCCGTCCAAATGACGATCGTGCGGTGTTTTAGCAAAAAAAATTGGCCGACGGTTTTCCGTCGGCCAACTTCGATGTTCAAGTCAAACCGCGGTACGAATTCTCAGACCTCCTCCAAAGGACGGTCCATCGAACCCGTGCAACCGCGAATTTCCAGCGACTTACTTCTTCTTCTCAACGTGAACCGTGTGCCGACGCAATTTCGGGCTGTACTTTTTCAGCTTCAACTTTTCCGCTCCGGTTCGGCGACGAATGGCGTAATTGTAATCGCCAGTCTCTTCACAAACCAAAAATACGGTCACGACTTTCTTCTTGCTCTTGGCCACAGCCAATTCTCCGCCAAAGGGATAACGATAGTTCCAACCGTGACAATGATAGTTCCAGCTGGTTGGGGTTTGGGATTTTACGAAAGATTCTCGGATCTTACCAGTCCCAAAATCCTGGATTTATCAGGCTTCACCTTGTCATCCCTCGGTTGCCCACCTAGAATTGCCTTGTTGAGACAGAATCTCAATAAGACAACGCCCCCTAGAGAGCTGTTCTGCGACGGCTTGGAACCACGGCATGACGGACCACGATGACTTAACGCGGGATTTCGCGTCGGACGGACCGACAAGGGGGCCTTCTGCGGGCTCTTTGCCCAAAATCATTTCCTTTTCGGCGCTGGTCAAATGTGGCGACGAAGTGTGGATCGAACATGGGGGCAGCCTCTACCGCCTGCGCCGGACGAAGCAAGACAAGCTGATTTTGACAAAATAGACAATTGGTAGTGACCTAACGTGTCACCCCCACCCCCGATGAATAGCCCTGGTGACGCAACCTAATCCTCTGTCGGGAGCGGGTCGCTTGCCAGCGGGATAGTCAATGGTCAGAATGGGCCAGGTTATGGTCTGGGCGACCGTTTCGATCCTGCTGTGGTTGGTGGCAAAGGTGCCATCGACCCATGAGCACGTACTATCGCAGGAAAGAGCAGCCATGGTCGCCGCCACGATGATCGCCGGACGGGAATCTCAATCTGAATCGAATTCGTTGGATTCATCTTCCAAAGTTACCTCGCCTCCAAAATCCAGTTCTTCCAACAAAAAGGTGCCAAGTCCCATGGCCAAGAAAGCCAAAGTCGAATCAGGAAAGTCGAAGGGTTCCGCTTCCGATTCACCGCTCCAGAAAATTCTGGACGCCAATTCGAATTTAAAGACCGCCTTTCAGCAAATTGAAAAGACGTTTGGCGACGGTGCCATCATGTCGCTCAGTGAAACGAGCAATCACGACATCAAGGCGATCTCGACCGGCAGCCTCTCGCTGGACATGGCCTTGGGTGGCGGTGGTTTACCCGTGGGCCGCGTGATTGAAGTCTACGGACCAGAATCAAGCGGCAAGACGACCCTGGCCCTGCATGTGATTGCCAGCGCACAGAAGACGGGTGGCGTGGCGGCATTTATTGATGCGGAACACGCCTTTGATCCGCGCTGGGCTCGGAAGTTGGGGGTACAATTACAAACGTTGTTGGTGAGCCAACCCAACAGCGGTGAAGAAGCGATGCAAATCTGCGAAATGTTGGTCAAGAGCAACGCGGTCGACGTTGTCGTGATCGACTCGGTCGCGGCCTTGGTGCCACAAAAGGAATTGGACGGCGAGATGGGTGACACCCACGTCGGTTTGCAAGCTCGTTTGATGAGCCAAGCCTTAAGAAAATTGACCGGAGCCATTAGTCGCAGCAAAACCTGTGTCGTATTCATCAATCAAATCCGCGACAAGATCGGCGTGAGCTACGGCTCGCCCGAAACAACCCCGGGTGGTCGCGCGCTGAAGTTTTATGCCTCGTGCCGTATCGATGTTCGCCGTGTGGGTGCGTTGAAGGATGGCGAAGAAGTGGTTGGGCAACGGGTTCGTTGCAAGATCGTTAAGAACAAGGTGGCACCTCCGTTTCGGGTCGCTGAATTCGACATGATGCACTCCAACGGGATTAGCTTCGAAGGCGATGTTTTGGACCTCGGGATCTTGCACAAGATCGTGGGCAAATCGGGAGCCTGGTTCAAGTACAACGAAGAGCTCATCGGTCAAGGCAAAGAAAAGGCTCGCGCTTATCTTCAGGAACACCCAGAGATCTGCAAAGAAATTTGCCAGAAGATCATGGAGTCCGGCGGTTACGTCGAAGGTACGCCGGCAGTTGACGAAGCGGCAGGCGACGAAGAGTAGTCCGAAATCGCGACCAACCTGTCGTCTGGCATGATGGTGTGCAACCGAGCCGTTCGCTTGGCGTTCCATCGTGCAGCGCTCGGCAGGGTGCCACGTACAACCGCCCGGTTTCTTAACAAGAAATGAGAATGCGAAATGGCGTCGAGATTTCGTGGATCACGTGTCGCGATTCGGTGCTTCGTCATCATCCTGGGATGCCTATTTGGCTACTGGCTGCTCGGCTCCAAGGCGGCATCGGCACAAACGCCGAACGCGGACTGGGTCGTGATGCGATTGGTCGCGCCGGCCGACGTTGTGAAGGCGGGACCAATCGTTTCGCTGAAGTCATCCACGGGCGACCTGTTTACGGCTCAGGTTGGAACCCCGTGGTTGCTGGATCCTCCCTCCACGGACGACCAGGTACGCTGGATCACGTGGATCGCCCCGCGGTCTGCCACTGGACCATGGACCGTGGTACCGCTCGCGGTGGCTGGCGATCCCGTTCCGCCGCTTTTGGAGTGGGCCGAGGATCAACCGACGGGCGAATCGAATCCCGCGAAGGGCGTCGGAACGGAACTGCGACTTGGCCAACAACCCGTGCTGGGATTGATGGCCAAGGCTTACGACGATTCTTCCCCAGAAGCTCGCGACGAATCGTACAAGATTTTCCATCACCTCTGGATGCCGGGATTGGTCGATCCGATTACCAAAGGCGCGGGCGGCCTGTTTCCGCATCATCGCGGGTTGTTTGTCGGTTGGAATCGCATTGGTGTGACGCAAAACGGCAGCGTCGCGGAAGTGGATACTTGGCACGCCAAAAAGGCCCATCAAGAGCTGGTCCGCGAAACCAGTCGTGAAGCTGGCCCAGTCTACGGTCGGCAGGTATTGGTGGTGGATTGGATCAACGAAGCGGTCCAACCGCCCCAGCCATTTATCCGGGAAACACGAGAGCTTGTGGTCGTCCCGATTGGCGACCAACGCTTGGTACAGTTTTCCACGCGTTTGGAATCATTGGCGGGCGAGATCTCTTTAGCAGGTGATCCGCAGCACGCGGGCTTTCAGTTCCGCGCCTCACAACATGTCGCCGATGTCAGCAAAGACCAGACGTACTACCTTCGCCCTGATGGAATCGATCGACCGGGCAGTTTTCGCAACTGGCCCGATCAAGCAACTCATGTGAACCTTCCGTTTCACGCAATGAGTTTTGTCATCGACGGCCAACGTTTGACGTGTGCTCGGTTGGAGCATCCCTCCAACCCCGGCGAAGCGCGGTTCAGTGAACGGGACTATGGTCGCTTCGGATCGTATTTTGAACACCGTTTGACGGCAGACAAACCTCTGGAACTTCGCTACCAATTGCGAGTCACGCCTGGCGAAACCGATTTGAAAACGCTGGAAGCTTGGCAGCAAGACTTTGTCCAACCAACTCCCCAGCAATGGAGCAAGACCGAAGAATCGAAGTTGGAATTCCCCACAGAACTCTCGCAGCGATTACAACAACGTCGCCCACTAAGTGACGTTCCGGTGTTCGTTGGGGCTCCCGATTGCTGGGATGCCGCGATTCGTGAACGAGGCTGGGTTCTCTGCGACCAAGGACAATACAAGCTATGGTATACCGGCTACGATGGCCAACGATCGTCGATCAAAAGGCTGGGACTTGCGACCAGCCCCGACGGATTGCAGTGGGAACGATTTGGGAGCAAGCCGCTGATTTCCGATCAATGGATTGAGGATCTGATGATTGTCCGTCATCGCGGATGGTACTGGATGTTTGCTGAAGGTCGTGACGATATCGCCCAAGGTCATTGTTCGTTGGATGGAGTCCAGTGGCAGCATTTGGGGCCACTCGATATCCGCCAAACCAACGGAGAACCGATTTCTGCGGGCCCTCGCGGGACACCCACGGTCTTTATCCACAACGACGATTGGTACCTGTTCTACGAACGTCGGGACGCCGGAATATGGTTGGCAAAAGCGCGACCATCCGCTGCTCCTGAACATTCGGAACCGGCGTTACCCGTTTGGCAAAACGTGCAAGATGAACCGATCATAGGACTAAATGATCGCGACTACGATCGGACGATGATCGCGATGAATCAAGTCGTACCGCTGTCCGCCGGTTATTTGGCGATGTTTCATAGCTCAAGCGATACCGAGGCCCCGCGACGTTGGGTTTGTTCGGCCGCCTATTCCCCTGATTTGGTGCGATGGGTCAAGTTGACCCACCCCCTAACAACCGCGGAACAAAATCAATCCTCGGGCCAATTGGTTGAGGGGCCCGGTGGCTGGCGGTTCTACACCACCCACGGTCAAGTTAACGTTGACCAATTATCGGAACCGATTCAGTAGGTCGATCGTTTCTTGCGCCATGTTGGCAGCGCTATGTTTGGCCAAGACTGCTTGGCGCCCGGCTTTACCCAGTTCCTGCAACTTCGATCGATCAAGCAAAAGTTCTCGCAAGGTTTCTTCTAGACTGACGAGTGGCGATGATCGCGTCGCAGCATTTTCCAACGTTCCCGTTTGGGCCGCTGCATCAGGCAGACAAAGGCGACCGCCCCCCGTGCTGGCCAACAATTCCGGGAAAGCTCCCGAGGCCGGAACAACCACAGGAACCCCAGACGCCATCGCTTCCAGGACAAACAAACCCTTGGGCTCCAAATGTTGGGTGGGCACACAAAGCAGATCAATCTCGCCTAAGAAGCGAGATTTTGCGGAGCGGTCTAATTCGGTCTCATAACTCGCGTCGTTCCCAAAACCTGCGGCCGAGATTTTTTGCCAATGGGACAGGAACCATTCGCGCCGATGGTCACCCAGCCATCCTGCGACGCGCAATTGCAACTGGCGAAACTCGGGTTGCTGCTTCAGTGCCAGAAACGCTTCGATCAAACGATGGATACCCTTTTCGGGTGCCAACCTAGCGAGATATCCCAGCGTAAGCGGTCGATCGGAGTGAGTCGGTTGTCGTTCGCCATGTGAGCCATCGCTGGATCGCGGAGCAATCGACGAAGATGATCGCACAGGCAAGTCGGACCAAGGAGCAGTGTCGATTCCCAGTCGCATGAGATGCATCTTTTCACGGGGGACACTCAAGTACTTGGCCATGTAGTTGGCGTAACACTCGGAGTGAACCAACAGCCCGTCGCAGCGATTGGCCACCTGCCCTGCCAACGCCGTGGCTTGCTGGGCGTATGGGGGCGGCAAAATATCTAGGAAGGCGTCGTCGCCTTGGAGGGTTGCGAACACCGGCACTTTCAGTTCACGCTGCAAATCTTCGACGCACCCGCCGATCAGGACATTGGTCAAAATGATGGCATCGGGTTTGGCTTCACGTTTTAGCCATTGGAGGAGTCGGCCCACTTCCTTGCGTTGATTGCCGTGCCGGCCTTTGAGCATGGAAACCGCCAATTGTCCGAGAAATTTCGGCGAGGTGTCGGATGCTTTGGCGGTCAAGCGGCGAATCAACCACGGTTGATCGAGCCACCGGTCCAAGAAATTCGGCATCCAACGCAGCCAGGGCATCTTCTGCTGTAGATAGACGTTGATGCCGCCGAAAAACACTTGATCCACACTGAAGTCTTCTTCGTCCGTGCGGATCGGAGTGTAAGTCGGAACCAGCGTCACATCCCACTGACCGGCCGCTTGAATTGCTTTCGCCAAGGCGTTGTCATGCATGCAGCTGCCGCAAAACATACCCGCAGCGCCGGCCGTCAAATAGACAAGATGAGGCATCACATTTACCACTCGATCCCGTCGTCATCGACTGGCTTCGGCTCGTTGTCGCCGAAGTCGACGCTCGTCGGATCGTTTGCTAGGGCGGAGGAACTGTTGGCGGCCAGTGGCTGCGAAAACGGATCTTCCATGGTCGGAGATGAAACAGTCGCTGCATGTGGCATGGCAAATCCAATCCCCAGTCGCCATCCGACGTACCATTGTGCCAAGTCCATCGTCGACTCCACAAGCGGTAGCGAATCCGGCCGTGAGACTGCCTGTGGTACGGGTCGATCGAGGCTCCAAACAAGGCTGCCACCTTGGTTCCAAATCGTATGATCCGGGTTGTCGAGAAGACGGATCGCTTGCTTGACTGCGACCGCAGCCGGCCGTTTGCGGCTCAGCGGTATCACCAAGATCCGGCAAGGTAGCCGAATATCCTGTCCGTCGATTTTTCGATGAGACAATTCCAGCCGGTCGGCGATCGTCCATGCAGCAACTCGAGCGGACTCGACGTTTTCGGACGAGATCCAAATCGCGACCGCCCGATCGTGGATGACTTGTCGCAGTGGCAGGATTGTTTCCGCGGAGACGCTGGGAACACTCGCAAACCAACGGTTTAGGCATTCGGTTCGATGTTGCAAGAGAGCATCCACGACGACACCGCCCCAGCTATATTCGACGACCCAATCCGTTCGCGTCCCCAGAACCACGAGGAAGCCATCTTGTTTTTGGACATCGGTAATGACGGCTGGCAGTCCAGCCCACGACCAGCGCTGATCGAAGTCGGCTGCCCAGCCCGACAGACGGTCCGGCTTGAACGTTTGCCGAGACCAAGCCAACGTTCGCTCGTAAAGTCGCCGCGACTCCTGACGCAGCTTCACAAAATGATCAAAGGCTTCCTGATGGAGCTGCTCCAACTGGCTGTGAACCCAACTCAAGGTCCTTAACTCCGCCGGTGACCGTTGCCACCAAGAACTGCTGGCGGGTTGCTTGCTGACCAATCGGCAACTACCGTCCTCGCAGACGACCGTCGTCAGTTTGCTGGAGAAGTCGTGTTCGGCCTGGCGAATCCGAAGCAGCGAACTCAGCGATTTTTGATATTCCAGCCACACCTGGTGAGTCGAAACCCACGAGGCTACGTACGATTTCCACCACGGGATTTCCTCATGCGGGCGGACGGCTTGCAACCAATTCTGCCAAGTCTGCAGGTACTCGTTGAGGTCGCTTGAGTTCCCTACGAAGCTCGGGAAACCATCGAAGACTTCGGTGGGGTGCGGGTCGACCAATCGCAAACGATCCACAAGCAGCCCGGCTTGGTGCAATGCCAAGTTCGCATGCATCATCGTCTTAACGAGTTCGCCATCGGATAGCTCGCTGGGGTTTGTAGTTCCAACGCGAGCCGGGGTGATTATTTCGAGCGGGAGCAACGGACGAGCCGCGGCGGCTTGGGTCAAAGCATCCAACACGACGCGTTGGACCGGTTGCGGGTCATTGACCGTGCCGACCGGGCCCACGGGTCGCAAGTAAACACCGGTCCAGAGTTCATCAAGGTTCTGGGGACCATACCCCAGGTAATGGGCGACAAAAAAGCCCAAAAACAAATTCGTGGCCAGAATCGCGATGACAACGATGAGAATCAACATCAATCAAACGCCAAACCGTTAGGCCCAATGGCACCGCAGTGACAGCAGTACAAATCTGCAGTCAATCTTAGCTTATCGGAACCGATCGAGGCGGTCCGTCAACGGCCGAAATTCTTGGGTTGCGATCCGCACGAGCGGCATGATCGGGCCAACTGCAACATCCGAACCATTCGGAAACTTGACGGCTTTTCCTGTTGAACGGAATTTTGCACCCGAGTCGCCGTTCGCGACCTGGTTTGCAGGATGCTCGTCTTGGCGCCGTGACGGGTCTAGATCGGAAGACAACCAGGACTTATGGGTCTCAGGGCCGAATGGGCAGAAATTAGGTCCAATTTTGTGCGAGCTCGAACGGAAATCGATGTTGACCTGATTT
Source organism: Planctomycetaceae bacterium (assembly GCA_016795075.1). Taxonomy (GTDB): domain Bacteria; phylum Planctomycetota; class Planctomycetia; order Pirellulales; family Pirellulaceae; genus M30B19. The sequence goes on from JAEUIP010000115.1 coordinate 9,170, forward strand.
TAAGGAACAGATATTTTCCCGCTTGTTCGATGTTTGAGAGCCGAGTCGACCCCAACAATGGATTGGAGGGGCCGCTCATCAACCGGCTTTCAATCGCTAATGGCTTGGTCAAGGATGACCGGGCCATTTACCGACCAATCGCTCTCGGACCTGTCGTCAGATCATACTTCCCCCCCGGTGATCTGCGGCTCCCGAGAGCTTTTTTGTTCTTTGCAAGGACACCTTGCAGCGGGCGAGCCGATTCGTTCGGGCCCACGGGACCTTGACCGAACGGGAGAGCTTGAGTATTCTCCCCAGCATGATATAGGCGTTCGTCGTCGAATGCCAAACGCCAATCGGGGCGTAGCTCAGCCTGGCTAGAGCGCCTGCTTTGGGAGCAGGAGGTCGCACGTTCGAATCGTGTCGCCCCGACTTTGACGGCGAAAATTGGCCCGGCCGCTTATTCGCAGGCCAAGATTCTTTGATGGACTCTTTTTCAGCCCAATGGTTTTAGGGCAAATTGGCGACGCTGACGAGAAAGAACCCTTGATCGTCGTAGTCGTTTTCTTCGGTGTTCCAAACGGTCGCGGAGAGACTGCGCGTATGATCACCCGGTGTGGCAGGGACCACAATGGTGAAGTTCCCCCGACCGTCCAAATCGGAAGTTGAATCTGAAGTGCCTTCGTAGAGTCGAACGTCCAGATTAACAATGATGCTGTCGTAAACGCCAAGACTTGCAAAAACATCCATTTCCAACCGAACTTCACCACCGCATCGGCCCTCGAAGTACATCACTTTGCGATGCATCATGTTGACCGAAGCATAATGGGTCCCCAGTTGGAGCGTCATGACTTGATCGGCCTGCGGCCATTCCGAATCACGCAAGGTCATGTTGCCGGTAAAGTGCAAGGTTCGATGTCCTGCGCTCTTGAACGGTGAGTCCTTATTGACCGGTTTGATTAATTCATTTCGTTCGCCGGAAAAATGGCGGACGGTTGTCAACAATTCGGATAAATGTCGCACGGCAACTCCTTCGAGTAGGGGCTTTCTGTTGGAGTTGTTCTCGCCACGTCGACGACGGACGCTTCACTCCCTGCCGGGACATCCAACGTCCGCGTGTTTTCGCAGGAAATTTTTCCAAATTTCCTCCCGACAGGCGCGGTCAGCCAATCCGCGAAGAGCCCGCTTGGCGTTCTTTTTTTGTCAGTTGCCGAATAGCCGATGTGAGGTGGAGCGGACGGTTGAGGATGGCCTGCCATTGGTAGTCCATCATCTGGCGGAATACCGGGTGGACGCCCCAGCTAGAAAGCTGCCGCCAGGCCTCGTCGTTTTCGTCTTGAAATATCCTGAGGACTTGAGCCGCTCGTTCGCTGAAGCCAATCAAGCGGCCGCGTTCTTGACAGCAGTCACGGCAAACGAGGCTGGTGTCGTTGAGGCTAAAGAACAGTTGCCCATTCCGACGGTTACTCAAATGTTCGATGTTGTCGGTCGGTGCCAAGGGAGCACCGACCAGGGGTTTGTCGCACCCGGCGCAGTGAGTTAATCCCAGGCCATGCCCCAACAACGACAAAGCTCGCATTTCGAATCGCAGGACAATCGCCGACACGGGTTGGAAAGCAAACGCGGTTTCCGGAGTCTGCAAATCAGACAACGTATCCACAGCCAACCGAAACAGTTCGGGCATCGCCTGATGCGGCTCGGTCAAGTCCGTAAGCAATTCGGCCAAATAGTACCCCGCGTAGAGCCGAGCCAACGACCATTGGCAAGGACGATAACGGCGCACCAACTTGGCCTCTGTCAACAAATCCAGCGTCCCAGAACGCCGGGGAAGAAAAATCACTTGCGACAAAGAGAGGGTGTCCACGGCCCCGTAAAACGAACTTTTGGGCCGCCGAGCCCCTTTGGCCAGCGCGTTGATTTTGCCATAAGTGTCCGTGAACAACGACAGCACGACGCTGGTTTCGCTGAAATCAACCACGCGCAATACAATCGCCAGAGTTTTTTCGCTGCTCACGGGACACCAGTCGGATTGTCGATTCGGGGAATCAAAGTCTATACTTCGGCGTCGGTTCCGGGGAGTGCGCACCGTCTTACACCCCCGTCCATGTGCCGCGGCCGTTATTCGGCACCCGTACTCGAGAATCGGCAGACGGTCATCGTCGTGGATCGCTCCGCGATCCATCGTCGCGCCGCGATCCTTCGTCGGTTCGCACAACGATCCACGACTGCCCGAACGGTTAACCGGCAAGCCAGTAGTTCCTGAAGAAGGTCAATGACGTGAGTCAAGAATGGTCCGAGCGTTGTAAAGAACTGTCCGCCCGAGTCCTCCAACTCAAGGACTCTCTTTGACTACGAGAAACGTCTGTTAGAAATCGGTTCGATCGAACACGACATGAGCCGGGACGGGTTTTGGAACGATTCGACGAAATCCCAAGCCGCGGTCGCCAAACTAAAGGCTCTCAAGTCGTCGACCGCCAAATTGGGCGAGCTGGTCAAGGCCGAGCAAGAGTTACCTGAGTTATTGTCGATGGCCGAGGAGGACGAGAACTTCGGCGCCGAGTTCGAAGTGGAATTAACTCGCCTGGAGAAGCTACTCAGCGAACTCGAATTGCAGTCGCTCTTGAACGGGCCGCACGATCAGTCTGGAGCGATCTTGAGCATCAACGCGCGGGATGGCGGCACCGACGCCAACGATTGGGCCGAAATGTTGTTGAAGATGTACATCAGCTGGGGGCGTGACAACGGCTTTGACGTGGCCCTGCTGGATCGTAGCGACAACGACGAGGCGGGAATCAATCAAGCGACGATCGCGGTCCGCGGACCGATGGCTTATGGGTATCTCAAGGGAGAGACAGGCATGCATCGCTTGGTGCGGATCAGCCCCTTCAACTCGGAAGGCAAGCGGCAAACCAGTTTTGCGGCGGTGGATGTGACTCCGGAGGTCGAAGACGCCGAGGAAATCAAGATCGACCCACAAGACGTTCGCGTGGACACATTTCGCGCGTCGGGAGCTGGTGGTCAACACGTCAATAAAACCGACAGTGCGGTACGATTGACGCACATACCAACCAACGCGGTCGTGCAATGTCAAAGCGAACGGAGCCAACATCAAAACCGCGATCAAGCTTGGAAAATGCTGCGCGCCAAGTTGGCTCAATTGGAAGAACAACGCCGCGAGGAAGAAGAAGCCGCGAAGTACCAGACGAAGGTTCGCGTAGGATTTGGCTCGCAGATTCGCAATTACTTTCTCCATCCGGATCAACGCATCAAAGATGTGCGAACGGGCCATGCGATGGGCAGCTTCCATGCGGTGATGGGCGGCGATATCCAAGGCTTTCTAGATGCCTACCTCGCTTGGCGCGCTAAAGAGGCGGGTTTGAGCGGCATTAGCGGCGAAAGCGAATAAGGACCGTGAGCAAACATTGGACCGTAACGGTCGGCTTGGCGGGCATCTCCGATTTGCAATTGGAAGCCCGCTTCTTGTGGTGCAAGGATCGCTTTGCCCATCAATTAGTGTTGGTGACACCGGACGCCGAGTGGATAATCTTGCAGTCGGTGGAGGGAACCGATCAGGAAGATTTTCCACCCAGCCCACCGCTGCAAGACATGTCGGTCGAACGCCGCGTGGGCTCGCAAGTTGCGTTGGGCGTCGGCATGGCCGGCTCCGCAATGTGGTCCCTCAGCGTGGAAGCCCCGACGGGATCTGGGGATCTCTCCTTCGAGTGGGCTTGCCGGACTCGCGGAGCACAGCTCTGGCCCAAAAATTGCTATTCCCTACTTCACAACGATCGCGGTGCCAACTCGACGCCTGACGAGGTTCGATTGTGCCGGTGGCGAGGGTCAGATGGAGTGCCGGTTGCGGTCCTCCTGACACTCGAAAAAACGCCGGCCACGTTGCCTCTGGGTTACACAATCGCCGACCAAGAAGCGAGTATGCCAACGAATACACTTCTTGCGGTGAACGATTCGACCGAGGGTTCGGTCTTAAGAGTCGAGGGCAAGCCCGCCGATCGCCACCACGAGACTTCCAAGTCGGAAACCTTGCGGTGGCAGTATCGAATCGCTTTGCGAACGGGAGTGGAATAGGAGACGAACATGTTTTTCTTTGACCCAATGTATCTGTGGATGGTTTTGATTCCGGGCTTGCTGCTGTCCGGCGGCGCCAGCCTGTTGGTACGGAGCGCTTTCGGTTATTACAGCCGTGTGGGCTCACAGCGGGGCTACACCGGCGCGCAAGCCGCCCAATTGCTCCTCGACCGGGCGGGGATTCACGATGTACGTGTTGTGCGAGTCCCCGGACATCTGACCGATCACTACGACCCTACCAACAAAGTTTTGGCCCTGTCGGACAACGTCTACAGCAGCAACTCGGTCGCGGCCATTGGCGTGGCTACCCATGAAGCTGGGCATGCGATTCAACACGCGACAGGATACTTGCCGCTACACCTACGAGCCATGACGGTTCCCATCGCCAACATTGGCAGCAGCCTTGGTCCACTGGTCATCATCGGCGGCTTGTTGTTGATGGCGACCGCCGGAGCACTAGGGAAAGTCGTGTTCTTGATTGGAATCGCGTTGTTCAGTGGCACGCTGTTGTTCCAATTGATCACCTTGCCCGTCGAGTTTGACGCCAGTGCCCGCGCGAAACGACTGGTCGTCGAGGCGGGGATCGTGCAACGACATGAAACGACGGGGATTCATGCCGTGCTGAATGCGGCAGCGCTGACCTATGTAGCGGCCGCCGTTTCAACTATCCTGACACTCTTGTACTACCTGATGCAAAGCGGATTGCTGGGCGGTCGGGAAGAGTAGCAGAGCCTAGCAACAAAGTCACAAACATGGCCCGAATAGTTCTAGCGATGAGCGGTGGAGTCGACTCGAGCGTCGCCGCTCATCTACTAGTTCAGCAAGGTCATGATGTCATCGGCGTGTTCATGCGACATGGCGAGAAAGCAGCCGTAGCCTGTAGCGTGGACGGCACGCTTTCGAGTTCACCGGTGCTCCCCATCTTGCAAGGTCGGGCTGACCACAAACAAGGATGTTGCAGTGCTTCGGATGCGGCCGACGCGCGGATGGTCGCTGATCGGTTGGGAATTCCGTTCTACGCGTTGAACTTGGAAGAAGAGTTCAAGAAGATCGTCGATTATTTTGTTGCTGAATACACCGTCGGCCGAACCCCCAATCCTTGTGTACAGTGTAACAACTGGATCAAATTCGGCAAACTGTTTCACTATGCCGATTCGGTTGGCGCCCAGTATGTCGCTACCGGTCACTACGCGCGGCTCGTGTTCGACTCGCCAGACTCGCAACAACTGCCCAAACTCATTCGCGGTCGCGATGACTCGAAAGACCAGTCGTATGTTTTGTTTGGAATCCAAAAACCTTTCTTGCGGCGAATGATGCTGCCCATCGGCGACTACGAGAAAACCGAGATCCGGCGCTTGGCAGCAGAAGTTGGTTTGCGCGTCGCCGAGAAAAAAGACAGCCAAGAAATCTGTTTCGTGACCAACGGCCATCACGACGAGTTCGTCAAGCAACGTCGCGATGCCCGCGTCGATACGTCTGGAAATTTTGTCGATCGACAGGGAAACGTGTTGGGCCGCCATCAAGGTATCGAACGCTTCACGATCGGGCAACGCAAAGGCCTGGGCATCGCGATGGGCGAACCAATTTTTGTGACACGGATCGATCCCATTAGTTTTGACGTCGTCTTGGGCAGCCGCGAAGAACTTGGCCGTGAGGTATTGACCGCGAACCGCACGAACTGGTTGATTGAGAATGCTCCGGCCATTGGCGATCCGTTTCAGGGACTCGCACAAATTCGCTACAACACCGCCCCGGCGCCAGCGCGAATCATGGTGTTGCCAGACGATCGCATCCAAGTGGAGTTTCTAAATCCGGTCAACGGTGTTGCGCCCGGCCAAGCCGTTGTCATTTACGACGGCCCACAAGTGCTGGGCGGCGGTTGGATCGAGTAACGCTCGAAGTCCTCTCGGCACGAGCGCGCCCTCAAAAGCGATTCAACCAAAACAATCGCTGCAACCAAATCGCCCTGTGTATCCGCGACACCCTTGCCTGACCAAGCTCAAAAAACTCCGAATTTTTTGATCCCCTCGACACCGGACTTGGCCTACGGTTTGTTAGAAGAATTCATTCGGTAAATTTCTTCCAGCTCGCGGACAAAAGTTTCCTAACGGGCTAGTGCTTTGTCACAGCTAAAAATGGGGGTCTGGTAAAGGTGTCAGGAGTCAATTGTGCGAAGCAC
>JAEUIP010000116.1 GCA_016795075.1 Planctomycetaceae bacterium
GGCCCATCGGGTGCTTCGCACAATGGACTCCTGACACCTTTACCAGACCCTAAGTTTTGGATTTGACAAAACACTAGTGCCTGCCGTCGTGGCGGCCGGTACAATGCAGCGTGGTGCACGATGCTGGAACTCGACTCTACCGATCGACTTCGAATGACCATCCGCAGCGTGGCGGTTTGGTTGCTCATTGTTGTGTGTGAAATCCTGCATGGAATCGTGCGCTCGATCGTGTTGGTGCCACTTGTTGGCCAGTTCCGCTCGAATCAGTTGGGCGTCTTCACGGGCTCGGCGATTATTCTGGCGATTGCCTACTTCACGATCCGGTGGCTGCGAGCGACACGCACACTCGATTTACTTCTGGTCGGCGGGATCTGGCTCGTGCTGACGGCTTCGTTTGAACTTCTGTTCGGGCGATTGGTCATGGGCCTGAGTTGGCCGCGAATCTGGAGCGATTACAATCTGTTCGACGGTGGGCTGATGCCGCTGGGGTTGTTGTTTCTATTTTTCAGTCCGCTGTTGGCGGCGAAGTGGCGAGCGAAGCGGTCGCGCATCAATGCCCCGCCGCTTTGAGCAACGTTAGCAGCATGATCACAGGCGTCGTGGCATGGATTTGATGGGGCGTTTGGGCGGCCATACGAATCCAAGTGCCCGGCTGGCCAGTCACCGATTCTTCGCCAACCATCAGTTCCGCCTGGCCTTGAATGATTTGGATGATCGCCGGCAGGGGCGCCACGTGTCGGACCAGTCCCGCTCCGGCCGCAAAAGCAAACAGGACAACTTTCGCGTGGGCATCATCGCTGACCACCAAGCTCTGTTTGCCCGAGTCCGGTGGCGAGAGCTCCTGCAACAATTGTCGGATCTGGTAATCGGCGGTGGTCATGGTTGGCTCGCTGGTTGCGGGTGACTCGTTGGCTGTTCGTGGGAATAGCCCGAGTTATCGTCACCGCTCAAGATCGCGTCTTGTCGGATCGCACAACCGCTACGCGAAAATCGATGAAGTACCCAAGCAAGTGCAGGTTGCGCGATGTCTCGATGGAACACGAGTGTTCGGAAGGCTGGAATCGTCCGAAACAACCTCCCGCACAGGCACGCATGTGCCTTCACAAACTTTGCCAGTGTGCGCGAACCACCCCTTCGCGTGATCTCTCATTCAGAAAAGGCCTAACAGGCCGACACAAGCTCGTTCCTCTCTATCCGCAGTCCAGCCTTGCCATCCGCAGTCAGTCGCCGTCCCAAATTCCCCTGCCCTACTCTTCGTTGCCTTCATTCCCCTGCCCAGATTCCTTTGCCTTCATCTTCCTGACCGACATGTTCGTGCCGTCATCCCCAGCCCACATTCCTTTGCCGTCACTCTCCCACCAATTCATCCCACCAACCGAGTATACTGGTCCCGAAACAAAATTCCGTTCGAGCCTTTGCAGGAGAGTCTATTGGCGAATCAAAGTGACATGAACCCAACATTTTCCGCAGTTTGCAAAGGCAAGCTACTGATTGGCTAGCGTCAATCATCCCCAACCCATACTGGAGACAAGACGCCTCAACACGTTTCTAGGAATAAGCAATGTCAAATAATATCTTTCTTGACGTTCCATCGGAAAAGTGGCTGCTTTCTAACGATCTCGCGTTTGCCGTTTATGACACCTTCCCGGTAAGTCCGGGCCACGTCCTTGTGCTCACGAAACGGCTGATTCCAACCTGGTTTGATGCTTCGCCAGAGGAACAGGTTGCCCTAATGTCGCTTGTCAACGAAGTAAAGCAATATCTCGATTCGGAACTCGAGCCAAAACCAGGGGGTTACAACGTTGGATTCAACGCTGGTGAAGCCGCGGGTCAGACTGTAATGCACGTTCACATCCATGTGATTCCTCGTTACAACGGAGACATGCCAGATCCACGCGGCGGAGTTCGCCATGTCATTCCAAATAAAGGCAATTACCTAGCCCCATCAGCCAATTCCATTGCAACGTCCAACTCCTCCGCCGACGTTCAACTCATCACGGGACATCCGCATTCGCGTCTTTGGGACCAAATTTCCAATCGCCTATTTGGCGCGAGGTTGGTCGACGTCCTCGCTTCGTTTGTGCAGAACTCGGGACTGGACGTGATTGAGAGCCGCTTGTTCCAACTACTTCAGCAGCAATCAACCGTCCGGATCATGGTCAGTGATTATCTCTCGATTAGTGATCCGGGTGCGATTCAGCGTTTGTGTGACTGGCAAGACATCGTCTTGTCCGAGGAAGAGTACCACGGTGAACTCTTCGTCCGTTTGGTCGAAATCGATAAGCTACCTAGTCAACCGCAATCCTTTCACCCAAAGTCTTGGCGTATCATAGACGGCAAGCAAAGCTTCATCGCCGTGGGAAGTAGTAACCTTTCGCGCCCAGCATTGGTAACGGGCGTCGAGTGGAACCTAACGTCCACCGCCTCCCAAGATCTACCGGCGCACGCGGCTTTTGAATCCGAGTTTGACTCACTTTGGAACGTGGCCACACCGTTAACCGCCGAAGTTGCCGCTGCCTACGCAGCGCGAGCCGAACAATATCGGAAAGAACACTTCGAGCCTGAAATTCATGACAGTCGCTGTGTACCTGAACCGCGTCCCTGGCAAGTTCTCGCACTCCGGTCATTAGCCCAGTTCCGTGCTGCCGGTTATCGGAAGGCACTGGTTGCTGTTGCCACAGGTATGGGTAAGACCTGGTTGGCCGCCTTTGATGCCCGGCAGGTTGGCGAGCAACTTCAGCGCCGACCACGCGTGCTGGTGATAGCCCATCGTTCCCACATTCTGCTCCAGGCTGAATCGGCCTTTTCCAGCGTACTCGATAAAACCTTTGGGACCGGGACGACCTCCTGGTACATTGGACAACGCAGTGACTTGACTCAGTCGTTAGTGCTTGCTTCTGTCCAAAAATTAGCTCGCCCCGAAGGACTCGCTCGCTTAGCAAGTGAGCAATTCGACTATGTCGTCATTGACGAAGTTCACCACGCGCACGCACCGACCTATCGACGTGTCATGGCGCAACTTGAAACTTGCTTCATTCTTGGGCTGACGGCAACTCCGGAACGCGGCGACGGAATCGATGTCGCAACCATCTTCGATGACAACCTCGCCTATCAAGCCACCATTGGGGATGGCATCGCGGAAGAATCACTGGTGCCTTTCCACTACGTTGGGATTCGCGATACGGTCGACTTCGAGCAAATTCCGTGGCGGAACGGCCGGTTCCAACTCGAGGAACTGGAACGCCGAGTTGAACAAAGCGAGCGTATGCAAAGCTTGTGGCAGGCAATGCAAGAGCACACGGGCGAGCGAACGATCCTATTTTGCTGTTCGCGGCGGCACGCACTCTTTACTCGCGACTGGCTGCGTGCAAACGGAGTTTCGGCCGCAGCGGTTTTTTCCGGCGAAGGAAGCGACAGCCAATCCGATTCACTGGAAGCCTTGCGGGTCGGTCAATTGGAAGCGCTCTGTGCGGTGGACATGTTTAACGAAGGGCTAGATATTCCGGATGTGGATCGTGTAGTTTTCCTACGACCAACGGAATCCAAAGTGATCTTCCTCCAACAACTGGGACGCGGACTTCGGGCCGCAGCGGGCAAGATGCGGTTACGAGTGATCGATTTTGTCGGCAACCATCGGATGTTTGCCCAGCGGCTCGTGCATTTGCTTTCATTGGCAGGTAAAGAGGCCAGCTGGGGGAGACCTGCGAAGATGGCTTGATGGCGAGCCCCCAGAGCTTCCTCCCGGCTGCCTGCTTGATGTCAGCCTGGAAGCCAAAGATCTGATCGCACACTTCATCCCCACCGGTGCACAAGCTGGGATTGAAACGTATCGCGCGCTACGCGACGAACTTGGACGACGGCCACTTGTGGCGGAACTATTCGCGCGCTCGATCCTGCCGCAGACCATCAGCCAAGCACACGGTGGCTGGTTTCAGTTAGTTGAATCCAAAGGCGACCTCAATCCCAACGAATCGACGGTATTGAGTAAATACGCGGCTTGGTTAAGGACGGTCGAGACAACTAGTCTCAACAAGTGCTACAAGATGGTCGTATTGCGCGTGTTGATTGACCATGGTCGCCTGTTTGAGCCGATCGAGTTGGGGCGATTTTCGGGACTTTGTCGCCGGTTCATGTTAGAGCATCCGGTGCTGCAACGAGATCTCACAGAGGGTAACCATGAGATCGACCATCGCAATGCTTCGGAGGAACAATGGGCGAGTTGGTGGCGTCGATGGCCGATCGACCGTTGGCTGGATATACAAAATAGAGAGCGTTGGTTTGAATTGCAGAACGATTTGTTCCGATTGACGGTCGATTGTCCGGTTGATCTGCGCCCAACATTTGAGGCGATGACCGAAGAGCTCGTGGAATGGCGACTGGCGGCGTACTCAAAATCACATCGGCTCATTCCCCAAGTCGATGCCGAAGTATCTTTTGAGGCCAAGGTCTCTCACGCCAGCGGGCGTGCGATCCTGTTCTTGCCTGAAGTAACGAAAGTACCGGAACGTCCCGTCGGTTTGATCGATGTTCGACTACCAGACGGCAATCATTGGGAGTTCAAATTTGTCAAAGTCGCGTGTAATGTTGCAAGTCCCCCGGGCGCCAAAGAGAATCAACTGAGCAGTCTGTTGCGAGGCTGGTATGGGCAAAACGCTGGTTTGCCTGGAACCGATTATCGCGTGGTATTTACTCGAACTGCGGGGCAATGGTCGATTCGACCGTTATCGACCGTTGTGGAAACACCGACTGCACTGAGCATTCCAGAATTGCTATCGCTGCCGAACGAGCCAATGATCCTGCCGTCGGTTGCACGGAGGGCTCGATACACGACGCATGTGCCTGTCTATGACGTGGTCGCTAAGGCCGGAGACTGGGGGCCAGACGGGGTTCCCAGCGAGATTGGCTGGATGAAAGTGCAGCGGCACAAGCTAAGCAAAGGAATGTTCGCAGCGAGAGTGGTCGGGGAATCCATGGAGCCCAAAATCCCGAGCGGATCGTGGTGTTTGTTTCGCCCGTGCCCAGCCGGCACACGGCAGAACCGCCTGCTGTTGGTGCAGCTCAACTCGTTTGTCGACCCCGTCGACGGAGGTCGCTACACGGTCAAGAAGTACCGATCCGAGATCGAGCAGATTGAAGACAGTTGGCAACACAAATCCATCACGCTCGCACCCTTGAACCCCAAATTTGAACCCATTCACATCGGTGCAGAAGACGCGGACGACATGCGCGTCATCGGCGAATTCGTCTGCATTATCGAGGCATGATTCTTTGCAACAAACCTAGCGCGAATGTTTACGGCGCAGACGCCCTCGCTGTAGAGATCGTCAGGCGTTCGGACATCAAAACACTCCGATTAGTCAGAAGAAACGGCCCGATGATCATGTATCGTCTAGGACCGGTAAATCGCATACCCACCGCGATTCCATTTTGTCCGGGCGCCTACATGCCGGCCCAAGGCCGTTGGACAACACGGTTAGGTTTGGAGCGAGCGAAGTCCATCAATGAAGTCGCCTTGGAGACCGAAGCCGAATGGCGATTGTTGGAGTGGCTCCGTGCGAATGGAATCAAATACACCCTCCGAGCCGAACCACCGAAACGCCAAGACTTAGAAAACCCGCAAGGCCGCGTCTGGTTCCACCTAGGCCCCACTCACGTCCGCCACTCCGGCCCCAACGGATACCTAATTCGCCAACCCGGGAGAGCGGATCAGTACTTGAGTCTTGAAGGGCTAAAAGATAGCCAAATTAACTCGTCATATGTAACCTAAAAACCAAAAAGTCACTTTGCCTTATGAACCCTCAAAGGTGGTAGTCGATTGTGACCAAGACTTGGCAAACGTCACCTTGAATCGCTGGCCAAAATCGACCCGCAATGAGTAGATGTCGTTGTGGTTATCGCTGGAAAGCTCAGCATCTTTTAGCAATCTAACTTCGCTTCAACTCGACGAAAAAATAAAGTCCAGGCCTTCTCAGGTTCAACGACCTCCTTGTAAGGGTCATTTTGTTGACTCACTTCGCTCATAAAGCCACGAACCTTTTCCGACTGCGACCTGCTGGTCATGTCGCCAGCTAGAATGATCCAAAGCTTTCGAAGGCCATGCCTGCGGGAGTTCTCAATTTGTGAGTACAACTTACTACGAAAATCTTGCTGGGAAATGTCCAAATGAGACTTGACCTGAACCCCGTATTTTACTTCACCAATTGCGATCAAAATGTCAACTCCACTATCTGCCAAGCATTGATTCATATCGATTCGAGGTCTCGTGGAAAACTCAAGTTGTTCGATCTGGGAAATGAGATATTCGCACAGTACATCGTGCTTCTGACCAACGTGTCCGGTGGTAACGGTTGACTCCTGCCGTTCAGGAATGAAAAACTGAGTCAATATTCGTTCATCGCGATTCGCATCGCTATGCGTCAAGAAATCTGGTATGTTCGGGATATATCGCGTGCCTTCGGCAATTCTCTGGAGTTCTTGTTTCAAGTCACAATTGATTCGCTTAAAACGATCTAAAATCTTCTGGGGCACACGAGGAAAAGTCGAATAATCAATAACGACCGGAGTCGGACTGCAATACGTATAGTTTATTGCGTGAAAATAGTCGCGCAACGTATCCATGACCTGACTCATTGCGGATTGTGCACGATAACTCCATCCTGTCACGTTGGGTTGAAAACTGTCAAATTTTTCCGTTGTGTTCCAAAGTCGAAATCTGAGTGGGATGATTCCGCCGTACAGTGCCCAAATGCCACCGCTTAGCGCTGCGTCTTCGCAGTGATCCGTTCCGCATTTTTCTGCGGCGGCCACTAGATCATCGATATCAGCGGCAAGTCGAATGGCATCCACGTAGGTTGGAACGCAATTATCAATATCGTCTGCAAGTGAGTATCTGCAAAGTAATAACTCGGCTGCGTGAATTGAATCACGGTAGCACGAAATGTTATTATGGATTTCGATCTGTCGGATTTTCCCGCCATGTTTTTCCTGTTGTGCAGCAATCGTCAGACTTGGATCATCCTGAAATTCGAAGGGACCACGGCGATTAGGCAAGTGTTGGTAGAACTGCTTGCCGTCGTCAAGCGTCACAAGCACTGATTGAAGGCCTGGTTTCCCAATTCCGATCCGCCAGAACGTCGAAATAGCGCCAAGGCACCACAGTGCTGCAGCTGTCCAATTGGGATTGAATGGTCTTAGGCCGGCAAGGTATTGCCGAGGAATGAACCGAATCCCACTCGCTGCAATCGACGTAAATGCAATTATTGCATTTGGCTCCCCAGAAAACTCGCATTTGCGATTGATTTGATCATATTCGAAGCCAATTTCTGGCCATTTTGAAGCCGAATCTTCGAGAACGGATATAAGCTCGTTAAGCTGATGGGCAGTATTCATAGTCCTTGTTTTCAATTCTTCGGAGATACAGCGTGCTTATCGCTGGAGTGAAATCAATAGGGCACTGATCCGAATAGACAACTCTTATTTCTGTGCCATCACAGTGCTGGGTTCGCCAGTTCGATACACAAATACATCTAGTGATGTCTTGCCGGCTTCACCAGCGTTTGCCGCCGCTCGGCTACCGACACCAACGCGGTTCATCGAAATCCACCATAGCGGTCGTCGGAAGACTTCGCCGGATGGGCTCCGAGTGTTGTCGCCGCCAAGTAACTCTCGATTCATTGTGCCGTTCGAAAGCTTCGCGAACGTAGAGCAACGCGAGCAGAATTGTACGCTTCCCGGCACTGTTTCCACCGAAGAGTAACGTGATGGGCCGAAAGTCGAGACTTACACGGTCGCGGATAACCTTGAAGTTCTCGATCTCAATTGCCGTTATCATTACTTTCGCTGCTCCATTGATTTTATAACGTTTCATATGGCCCGACCATCGTTGCTGCTATTGGGTTAGACAAAAGCTTCAGCCGAACTCTCGGTTAACCGTTCTTTTCACGCCCCTTACTTTGATTCGCTTCACTACTGCTCGCATTTTGACCGGTTGCCATGGATTGCATTTTTGGAACTGACGCTCCTCGTTCTATATCGCGACTTTGCATTTGCGGTATGGACGCGCCATTCGTAATCATCACAAGCGACGGGATACTGGCACCTTTCTGAACTTCAATTCTGTCGGTCGTGCTCGGTTGTGGGTCTCGTTCGTTGTTCATCTTAAATCCTTTGCTACTTGAGGTTCGTTCCGAAGAAAATCAGCAAGAAAATTATACCTAGGATAAAGCTCGTGGCAGAGACATATCCGAGTATTTCGTTAATTTTTGCTGGAAGATTCGTTGCATTGAGTGCACCATCGTCTTGCTTCAAATAGTATCGTTCAGCTAGTTCTAGCTGTTTATCGATACCGCGCTGACTTGCAATATAGGACAAGATTGTTGAGACAATCGCAACTATAAAACCGATCCAAGAGAGAACGAGCATTGGAAAGCAATGCAACTCACGGTCGCCATTAATAAACGTAATCGTCAGTGCGAGCGCACCGCTGGCGAGTGTCAGGATTGACCGATCGAAATTCTCGTTGTTCGACAGTTGCCGACGTAATAGGTCATCGCGAGTCTTCTGATACAATTCTTGCGGAGTTAGCTCGTTTGACATATTTTGCCTAATAGTAATTGTTGTTTACAATCAAACGGTTGCATCGTCGGTGCTGAAATTGTCCTAGCCTGAATCATCTTCTTCCTGAAATAGCATGCTTTGCGTTTTTCTTGGAGGAGGTGGCTTGTGTTCATGAACCCTACTAATTGTGTACTTTCCTGTTCGGGTATACTCCAAAGTTGTCGTATCGTACTTTTCAGCGATTTCCAAATCGACCAAGAACCGATCACCAGCGCCAAATTTTTCGACTCCCTTTCGGACTCTTCCAAGGAATGATTCATCTACTATCGAAGCGTGGATAGTGTTGCCTTCGTGTATGAATTTCCACCTTCCTTTTCCGACCAATACTGGTGTATGAACTGTGAGATTTGTTCGAACGCCTCGCACCCTTTCCGCAGGCATCTCCTCATCATCACCAACTTCCGGATATTTGAAATAGGGAAATTCTTGTCTTGAAATATCAACAACCTCTTCCCTGGTCTTGTTGTCGACAATTTGAATGCCATCAATCGATTCGTCTTTTTCAACTTCAGAAAAAGCTTGATGTAATGCTGCTTTTACCTGAGGGTTTTGAATGATGTTAATAACAACGCTATCAACCTTGTTGATCACGGTCGGGATTTGAGTTTCGCCATTTTCTTGATTTTCAGGAGACTTTCCCTTCAGTGACTTTTTGAGATCTACTGCCTGCTGGATTGTCTTTAATATCTGCGATGCAACGGTATTGATGGTCAACAGCGACCCAGCCAACAGTACCCCTCCTTTTATAATCAAGTCAAAGGGGATTTCAAGACTTCCGGCTTCAAATGGTCGAATACGAATCGAGAACGTTCCACCGTCACCTATACGGCTGTTTGTTTCGTCGACAAGTACTACGAGTGCATTCAACATTGAAGAAACTGCCGCTGCTTCAGCTGTGGGTTCCGCAGTACGGAAGCGAAGTGAAAGTGACTCATAGTCTCCATCTGCCTTTGTTGCGCTCATAGTCGAACATCTTTCTGGCTATAAACTCGGCCACATTGCAGCGATTGCCGCGGTTTCCCCGTGCATTAACGCCATGAGCTTTGGATCTGGTGGTTCGTCGGTGTAAAGTTTGCCGTTTCGCACATCAAGGACTCCCATTTTCATTGGTTTGTTTGGCTTCTGCAGAACCGTGTCCATCAATGAAAGAATGGCTTTTACTTCCTGCTTTCGAAACGATTCCGCCTTGAAATACAGCTTAATGAGATGTGGTACTCCTTTAATTTCTAATCCGAGTTCTGGGTTGATCGAAACGCTCACTCCGTTGGCAACCCAGACATCATTCGGCGGCTTGAACCATTTGAGTTGTTTGCTCCCTCGAAAGGTCTTGTATCCTGCAGCAATCAAAGGGTAATTGTCGCGTTTGCTCTTATTTTGGACCGAATTGGCAATAGCCTCTACTTGCGAGTAGGGTGTGCCTTTTCGGTGGTGATTGACGATCGCGTCGCGAATTTGCTTGTAGTAGTCAACGACTGGATCATACTGCTTGAGTGATTGCAATTTTGTTGTTTGAAGCGACGTCACCTTCGGCGTCCCGCTCTTGAGTGTGAAGTCGAGGAACCTCGTCAATGAGATTTCAATCATTGTGTTGCCTTTCTATAGCATGCCCTGAAGGCGTGTTCGACGAGGGAGCTGAACAGACGCGGACAGGGTAACGCAGCCGGTAGCTCTCGGTCGAATCCTGGGCGGCTTTGAGCGACTCCAATTCTTGATTGGCGATTTGGAAGATCGCCGCGTAATCAGTCGGTTTGTTCAGCGTGACTTCGCGAACGACCGGGCTCCCACCAAGCCATTTGGCGAACCACAGATTAAAGTCGTGGGGATAGTTTGTCAGCAGTCGAATCTCGTCGAATCGCTGAGTGGCAAGCAGGGTTTTCGTGGGTCCCAGATCATGGGTCGGCGGTGCCTTTCCGGCGAGAAAGCCCAACAGTTGATCCCGGCGATTGGCGGATGAATTTGTAGCCAAGGCTCGCAAGTCCGCGTGCCCGATCCATTGAACTAGAATTTTCTTTTGCGACATAACACCACCCCAATTGCGGAAATCACAAATCATTTTGTACTCAAAAATGGCGATTGATGCAACTATCTGCGGGTAGGCGAAATTGTTTGATACGAGTTAGGGTTTAGTCCACGAACGATACGAAATGTCACAAGGGGAAGCAAACAGTGGAGACTCAGAGCGGTCTAGCTCCACGCTATGGGTTGCTAGGTCTGTGCGTTTTCGAGGTTGTCCAATTCAATACGGTCGCTTTGTTGTGGGCTAGTCGCCACTGCGACGCCACTTGGATGGCCGCGATTGGCTATATTGGTGGCGCATTGCAATATTGCACGCGTCGGCTGGCGTGGCTTCGAATTGCTTGCGCGGACTGGGGCAATAGCTTGCTTCGCCACTCCAGAAATTTTTGGGGTTAACAGGTATGCAAGTTGCGAGTTTGGAATCGTACGACTACTTGGAAGACAAAAGATTGCTTCTTTTCCCGCAAGATTGCTGTGGGGCACGCGGCGTACAACATATGAATGGTAACATGAATGGCTAGTATTTTTTCAACTTACTCGACCGGTGAGAATCGGGTGACGGCTTCGTTTTTGGCGGTGTTGCGGTCGTTGTCGCTGGATCGGATGCAGCGACTGATCGGTAGTTTGCTGGAGCAGTCCGAATTCGAATTGATTCGCTTCGAGAATCAACCGTCCAAAGGCGGTTCGGGGGTTCCGGATGCGATCATCCAGAGTAGCCTGCGATTGTTGCTAGAAACCAAAACGGAACGCGATGCGATTCGCCTGCCACAGATCATGCGGCACTTGGAACGATTGAACGAAGCGACTGAAGCCGTGGCGATTCTGCTGGTGCTGACGCCCGATGATGTGCGGCCGCCCGAGCTGGCGAAACTGAACGATGCACGTGTGGCGTGGACCTCGTTTTCGATGCTGGACCAAGCGATCGACGAGCTACTCGAAGACAAGTACGAGGTCGTGTCGGAACGGGAAGCGTTTTTGCTCCGCGCGCTGCAGACGATGCTGGCCGAGGAAGGGCTGCTGGCCAATCCTAATGATGTCGTGATCGTGGCCGCTCGGAATGCTTGGCCCGAGTACAACGAACTGCACGCCTATATCTGCCAACCCAAGCGTTCCTTCCAGCAAGTCACTCGGGTGGGCTTCTACTCCAAGGGCAGTATCCATCCCTTGGTGCCGAAGATCCTGGCGACTTACGACGAGGTCACGCTGGGGAAAGATCGGCATGAGGGGGAACTGGGTGTGTTGGTCCAGCGACTGCTGCTGGAAGGGCGGCGACCGGAGCAAGGGTTGTTCAAGATCCTGATGCTCTCCGCGCCCGATTCGCCCGACACCTTGCGACTGGAACGCGCGATCCCCAATGACAAACTTTCGCAGTCGGGGAAGACCACTGCCTTTACGATGGGACAACGATACGTCGCCAGTGAACGATTGAAACAGGCCAAGACGACTTCGGATTTGGATGGGGATGTTTGACCACAGAGGACTGACCGACACCACGGAGGATTAACCACAGAGGACACGGAGGACACAGAGGAAGACGGTCGTGGAGCTGGTTATTTGGTTTCGGTTGATACTGGAGAAACGTCTGGTGAGTTGTTTGGCAGGGGGCTGGGAAACGACGTATGGGTTTGTGGCTTTGGCTTTCTGTTCTCTGTGTTCCTCCGTGAACTCGGTGGTTAATCTTCTACTTTAGGTTGACCACGGAGGACACAGAGGTGCACAGAGGAAGACGGTGGTGGGATTGGTTTTTAGCAGTCTGGCATAATCCGTGGGGAGCGTGTCATGACTTGTTTGATCGGGGTCTGGAACACGACGATTGGGTTTGGGGTAGGCGATTTCTTATCTCTGTGCTCCTCCGTGTTCTCCGTGGTCGATCTCATTCGGTTGGTTCAACTAGTTCGCCATGCGTTTGATTCCGTCTTTCAACCGTAGGACGTGAAAGTTGATCAGCAATCCGATCTTTTTACGACTCAGTTTTAGGTAAGACAACCATTGAGCTTCGTGAATCGGTAGCAACTCACGCACGGCTTTCAGTTCCACAATGACGGCTCCCTCGACCAATAAGTCGATCCTGTAGCCGAGCTCGATCTCCACTCCATCGTAATGCACAGGCAGGGCCACTTGCGTTTCGACTCGTAGGTTCCTTTTGCGCAACTCGTGGGCCAGGCATGCCTCGTAGGCGGATTCCAGTAATCCCGGGCCCAGAGCCGTGTGAACCTTTATGGCTGCGTCAACGATCTGGGCTGTGATTTCGCTGAGTTCCATGGGTGGTCTGCTCGCTTGGCTTGGTTCAGGAAGAAGGTCAACCACGGAGGACACAGAGGTGCACAGAGGAAGACATGCAACGCCTTGCGTCCGTTGAGCGCCAATACCCGTCGTCGGTGGTTTATTGAAAGTCTTTAGGTTAGCAAATTCGCTCGCCGATTGTTATCCCACAGAGGAATCGGGATTGTTTGACCACAGAGGACACGGAGGTGCACAGAGGAAGACGTTGGTGGAATTGGTTATGGGTTGTTTGGGTTGATTCGTGTGAAATGTGTCATGAGTTGTTTGACCGGGGGCTGGGATACAACGTGTGGGTTTGCGGCTTTGGCTTTCTGCTCTCTGTGTTCCTCCGTGAACTCGGTGGTTTATCTTCTTCGTTAGTTTGACCACAGAGGACACAGTGGTGCACAGAGGAAGACCGTCGTGGAGTTGCCAATCCCAACGATGTCGTGATCGTGGCCGCGCGGAATGCTTGGCCCGAGTACAACGAACGGCAGGCCTACATCTGCCAACCCAACAAGCCGAGACGACTACGGATTTGGATGAAGGTCGCTGAGTGGGTTGCTACCGAAATGCCGCGCGTGGGGGTAGGCAGTAAGATTTTGGGCAGAAGATGGAAGGAATCTGTGTGAAGGCACGACCGATCGATGAGCAAGGAAGGGGAAGTAAGAAGTAATTCGAGATCGTCCGACGGATGTCGCCGCGATACGACTGTGTGTCCCCCGGACGGGTGTCTCGAAAAGTTGTGTGTCCCCAGCGTTTTTCGGGCTTCGGCTACAGGATTCGGCTCACGGCGAACTGGCTGGTGGAGTCGTCTCGGTTTGCTCTCGCCACGCTTTCTCTGCGGATTGCAGCTCGTCGGCGAGGGATCTCAACGGGAAATTCTCGGCCCGTGTCACCGGCATCCAGTGCGGCAGGTCGTTCGTCACGCCAGCGCGACTCAGCCACGATGCCGCTACCTGTTGGTCGCCCGTCAGCATGGCCGTCGCATCCGCCAGCTTGCGTGCGATCGGTTCTACTTCAAAGCGTTGCCCTTCGAAGTCCTTCGGGATCGTCGGAATCTCGCTCATCAGGGTCAGGGCGCAGTATCGCACGGTCACGAAGTCGCCAGCGCGCGTCGCCAATTCCATCAGTCGAGAATGATCGAGCATCCGCTGCTCCAACGCGACGTCCCTAAACTTCTTGATGTATCGCGCGTCCTGCTGGGCAATTTGTTCCTTGGAGCCAGAGGTGTACAACAGACCGAGATCGCTACTTTTCTGATTGAGCTTCGCGTAACGCGCGTCGGCGGCAGGCTGCTGTCGGACGACCTGGTTATACAGCGCGACTGCACGATCCCACTCGCAAGCCATCGCCGACTGCATCGCCAGCTTGCGGGACGCGTTCACTCGCTCGTGTTCCAATTCCGCCAGCAGTTCTTCGAGCCTGAGGATCTCCTGCTGAAGTTCCCGCATGCGGGCCTCGTTCTTCTCTGCAGCCAGTTCGGTTTCCAGCATCGCGATGCGCCGGGGCGCCGACTCCGCCCGCGCTGCCAGATCCTTCACCTTTGGATCGTCCTCCACGGACTTTGCGGCTGCCTCTTTGCGCTTGGCTGCCGCGGGAGAATTACAAACGATGGTGATCGTTCGCATGGCCGTGCTCTTGTCGTCGGCGACGGCGCTGATCTGCATCGCAGCGGAGCCGAGTTGCATCGGCAATTCGACCTCCATCGTCTTGCCGAGATAGCTGGACGAATCGTACGTGTGAGCGGCGCCGGACCAGAAGTGATAGGTCTTGCCGATCCAATTGACGGTGAAATGCGTTCCCGGATGCATGTACGCTTGATCCGGCATCGCCATCGACATGCTCATCCGCAGTGTCGGCCATGTTGGCTCGCGTGACTCGCTGGCCAGCGCGTCGCCAGGCATCTCGTACTCAAGGTCCGAGTTGTCGGCCAGGCGTACTCGCTCGGGTCCACGCCCCGATTTTGCCGGTTCCATAACACGCGCGATGATGTACCGTTCACTGCCCGGCCCAAGAACTTGCGACTCGATCTCTTTTTCCTTCCCATCCGGCTGACGTTCCACCAGCACGACTTTGTAAAACGGGGGTGTGCGCAGCTGGGCCGTGGCGGCATCGGTATCGATAACTTCGGCGCGATC
Organism: Planctomycetaceae bacterium; assembly: GCA_016795075.1. Classification (GTDB taxonomy): domain Bacteria; phylum Planctomycetota; class Planctomycetia; order Pirellulales; family Pirellulaceae; genus M30B19. The sequence goes on from JAEUIP010000116.1 coordinate 15,036, forward strand.
GACCCCTGTGACTTTGCCCATTTGACCGCCGCTGAGCGCGCCCTCTTTCTTCGACACGTCCATTACCGACTGCTTGTTCCACGGGCCGTTGCCGCTTGGTGCAGTGTAGAGCACGAACTGCAAGTATCCCCCGTCCTCCAGTTTCGGCAACGCATGGCTGCGGAACTCGACGACGGTCGAATTGTCGCGATTCTCCGACCGCAGCAGATACGGCCGGGAATCATTGACTCCAACATATTCGGCATAATCGGACGGCGGCCCTTGCAAGTTCGTCGGAACATGTCGCGCCACCACGTACCACCATGAACTCTTGTTGCTGATCCCCAGCGGCTCCGCTTTAATCT